>JASUSA010000080.1 GCA_030446305.1 Clostridiales bacterium
TGCGGGATTCCGCTGGCGATTTTAAGTCAACATTTGATCAGTTCATAGCGATTAGAGATTTTAACGGGAATATGCCGTTTTATGATGATTATCATTTTTTTAGACTGACAAATGCCGAAGGGCATTTCAGCCAATGCCAAAGTGCAGACAGTCCAAGCGCCGGTAATGATTTGGAGAGGGTGTCCTATTTTGAAATCAACTCAGGCATAGACGATTATCCCCTTAAAGTAATGCTGACCATACGACAAATGGGCGAAGCGTTTTATGGCATTGTTTTCACACCGGTTGCAATGATGGCACCGGAGCGATTGGCCTCACTATTGGAAGCAAATCATAAGGTGATTGAATCTGCAATGGGCGTTCCGATCGAAGGCACCTCAAAGCGCTGTATTTTTACAGAGGCAATGATGGCATTGCCTTCAACGGTAAAACAGTTTGAATTGCCTTTTGACAAGCCATTTTATGAACGTTTTCAAATGGCGATAAAAATGGCGGCAGCATATCTGCAAACAGTGTTATAAGCATTGAAACAAACGCCTTAAGCGCTTCTTATACACAAGCGGTTTTGAATATTGCATAATAGTCGGAGAGAGGGTTCCCCCCTCTCTCTTTTTAGGTGCGCCCGACATGGGCAAATCCAACGGGTGAAAGTCCCGAACACACCCAAGTAGTGGAAAAGGAAGATTTTTTATATTCAGATGAAATATGAACTCAGGGCATAAAAGAACAGCATCTCTTATGTTGCTCTCCATAGACGGTTGGCAACTTTTTTATTTTCATACATATAAAAACGAGCATCGCTTCGTCGCAATGTTTTACAATATAAGGTGTGACATAAGCGGCATCGGGATCAACAAGGCTTTTACTAATGGCTCGCTTTCGCACTTGATTTGGCATGTGTCCGATCTATAAAGACTTCTTCCGGACGCAATGATTATGAAAAAAGCCAGCACTTTTTTAGTGCTGACTTTTCCTCAATTTAAATGATATTAGAATCTATCCTCATTTAGTTTGATTTTGCAAAGTTACTTTTTATTGCTTTTTCGGTTAAAATGTCGATCATAATATATTATAACCAAAGTAATTACTCCTGTTCGCAAACCAGACTGTATTTTATACGCCCAATCAGCATCAAAGTATTTCCAAATATAACTCAAAGGTCTAACTTGATACAAAATACTCAACATAAACCATACTACAAGTAATATCAATATTAATATTATCCATCTAATTGTCTTGCTAATGATCGTTCTCCACATTTAATACTTCCTTAACAAGTGATTAGTATTCCTCAACAAAATAGTGTGGCGTTGCATAATATAGTGTATTTGCATAATGATTCGTAAGCGTTCCAGAATAAATGCCTGTTTCTCCTTGATATTCTAAAATTGTTGGCAAATATTGTTGGACAATTCGCACATTTAAATAATCATCATACAATTTTTTAAGTTACATGTTAGACTGCTTTCCTTTTCGATATTTTATACCGTTATAAATAAAGAACCCTAAAATTACAACGAATATGAAATCTGTACTTCTTTGAATAACAATAAATAGGTCACGTGAGTAATAATCATAGAACTTTAAAATGATTGGCGTAAGAATGGATACGATCAATGTAAGTGTAATCGTATAGAGACTTATTTTTCTTAACTTTTCCATTCCAATATTTACGGACATTCTCGAAATGATAATTAAAGCAATTATTTTAGGTGACGATTGGATCAAAACCGCCAATAAATCAAAAAAGATATGTTTTATGTATGGCATAAGCACTTCCTTCTACTAATAAATATGAGATTAAACTTTCATATAACGTTATCAAGCAAAGTTACGCACTTGATTAATGAATGTCGGGATACAACCTATAAAACACAAGCCTCCCTATTATGAAAAAATGGATGTGATCATCTAAATAAAGGATACATCATATGAATAAACATATCAACACGTCAAACGATTGAAGACTTAGCAGGCGACTTATGGTATAAAGGTAATAAGCAACGGGGAACTTATGGCTAAAACACAATAAAATATTAGAGGATATGTTTACAGCAATAACCTTGAAGCAGGCCATTCAAATAATGACAAACACTTCCGATATGAACACCCATACATATTAAGAAATCTTTAAGATTCTCATAGGCTTTTCTTAGGCAATAAACAATTTGAAATTATGAAATCAAGGAGGAACATGCGATAGAATTACGATAGAATATATGGCGCTAAAGCGTGCCAGAAAAGAAATAATTGAGAAATTGTTAAGAAGCGAGGCGATGAAAAGTGAACGATTTTCTGATGAAAGGTTATGAGAGCTTAACGGTGATCCTGCCGTTTTTAATCACTTATGGCATTTTCTATATCCAATATAGACAAGGGGAAGTCACACAACCCAAGTGGCGTTTCCTGATAATGCTCAGTTTTGTGATTTATGTGATTGCGGTATTTTATTTTACAGGCATGGGTACGGTATTTGATTTACAGCGCTACGGTGTTCGAACGAGTATGGATCAAGTGAATCTTTTGCCTTTTGCAACCGGGATTAATAACTTTACCAGAGAGATTGATTGGGTTGCCTATTTTTTAAATGTGCTCTTATTTATGCCGTTTGGATTTTTAATGCCATTGATCTGGCCGAAGATGGGCAGCATAAAGATGATGTTTTTCGCCGGTTTTTCTTTTTCACTGCTAATTGAAATCAGTCAGTTGATTAATTATCGCCAGACAGATGTGGATGACATCATCTTAAATACACTTGGTGCTGTACTGGGGTACCTGATTTTTTATATCTTCCGGCATATTGTAGGAGACAAAATGCGATTGACGGCGCATTCACATTATAAATATGAACCAGTAATTTATTTGTTTGTGATGTCGCTGGGGCACTTTATGATGTATGATGCATTTGGACTGGCCAAAATACTGTATGGTTTTTAAAAATGATTTTGAGGTTTTGCTTCGATTAATGACTTGATTGTGGTGAAACATTGCCCGTCGTCCGCCGTAGGGTAAAAAAGCAATGAATAATGGTCACCTTGAACGGTCAGCATGTTATAATAAGATAAATGGTTGAATCGCCGATTACGAATGTAGTGATGCGATTCGAGCGAATGTTATAACGCACACAGGGAGACTTTAATGGACAATTTAAATAACATTATTTCGCAAAATCTAAAAAAGATTAGAGATGAGCGTGCATGGAGTTTAGATAAACTTGCACAGGAGACGGGTGTGAGCAAGAGCATGCTGGGACAAATCGAACGCGGTGAATCCAATCCGACCGTTGCAACCGTGTGGAAAATATCACAAGGACTCAAAGTTTCTTTTACGACGCTGATTAACCATCCTCAAAATGATCCGGAAGTTTTGAGAGTGGATGAAGTAGACTGTATTGTGGAAGACGCCGGCGGCTATCTGGTTTATCCATACTTTAATTTTGAAAACGGCCGAAATTTTGAACTCTATAAAATTGTTATTAAACCCGGCGGCAAGCTTAATTCTGAATCGCACAGCAGGGGCACAATGGAACTGTTGATTGTTTTTAGCGGCACCCTCACACTTGAAGTGTCGGGGAAGATTTATACACTAGCGGCAGGTGATTCAATTCAGTTTAAAGCTGACCAGACACATGCATACTATAATCATGGTGAAGATGACATTGAACTCAGTATGACGGTTCATTATATGGAAGGTGTCTAAACCGAACAAAACCCCCTTGTTTTTATCAACGTTAAAAATAAGGGGATTTTTATGTGAGAAACCTGCATCACTGCGTATGTGTTAATCTGTCGGGATCACTGCGATTCCAGTCTTAAGTCAGGAAAAAGATTTTCATGAGGCTAGAGGAGCTGTTTCAGTTCATCTTCCATATCAAGCGGTGATACCGTCGGTTCAAAGCGCTTGATGACATTGCCTTCGCGGTCAATAAGAAATTTTGTGAAATTCCATTTGATTCCGTCGCCGGGCATGATTTCTGGATATTTGAGCTTTAACATAGCAGACAGCATTTTACCGGTAGGATTAAATTTTCCGAAACCTTCAAAACCTTTTTCAGCGGTCAGATACTTAAAAACAGGATGTGCCTGACTGCCGCGGACGTCAGTTTTTGCAAATAGCGGGAAGCTGACGCCGTAGTTGAGTAAACAGAAAGATTTAACTTCATCGTTGGTGCCGGGCTCCTGCTCTGCGAATTGATTGGATGGAAAACCGAGAATTTCAAGACCTTGAGCTTGATATTTTTGATATAGTTTTTCCAAATCTTCATATTGTGGTGTGAATCCGCATTTGCTGGCCGTGTTGACAATAATGAGTACTTTGCCTTTATAATTTGAAAGCGTTATGTTTTCGCCTTCAATCGTCGTTGCATCTAAATCGTATAATGACATAGGGGAACCTCCATATAAATTGCGTGCAATTAAATTTTATAAAATTATTATATCAGATTAATCCAGCAAGTCAATGACAAAAAAATGCAATTCGTGCAGGATAGCGTACACTTTTACGATTAAATAGGGTACAATGAAACAATAACAACACAAGGGTGGTTTACATAGGAAACACATCAGGGAGGCATTATGAGGAAAACAACGGTATGGTTGATGTTAACTTTGTGCAATTTATTCTGGGCAGGCAATTACGTCTTTGGCAAGTACGTCGTGACGCAGCTAACCCCACTGTCAATAACATTTGTCAGGTGGTTGTTTGCGTGTTTGTTTCTCTTCCCGATTGCGCACTTTTTGGAAAAACCGGATTGGCGTAAGGCATTTAAGTCGTGGCCGCTATTACTGGCAATGGGGGTTCTTGGGTACATTGGCTACAACCTGATTTTATACACATCATTGCACTTTACGTCATCGACCAATGCCGCACTTGTAAGTGCCCTTAATCCGGGTATGATTGTTGTACTGTCAGCAATTGTCCTTCGGGAAAGTATATCCGGTTGGCGGCGGTTGGGTATTGTCATCTCACTTCTTGGCGTCATCACGACATTAACGGGTGGACACCTGCTCTCTATTTTTAAAATTCATTACAATACAGGTGATCTGCTGATGCTTGGGGCCATTACGGTGTGGGCAATTTACTCGTTAATTGCTAAACGGCTAAAGGATATCAAGCCCATTACGGCGACGGCGATTGCGGGATTTTTTACTGTAATCATTCTCTTGCCGTTTGTAATGGTGCAAGGTATTGATCTCAGTAGGGTTGAACCGATGGCATTTGTGGGCATGGCGTATATCGTCTTGTTTCCTTCGGTAGGTTCATTTATCTTTTGGAATATGTCCGTGATGGAGATTGGCGCAAGCCGTGCAGGTGTTTTTATGAATCTCGTACCGGTTTTTACGGCACTTATCAGCGTGATGCTCGGAGCTGAGCTCGTATGGAGCCAGATTGTCGGTGGGCTGCTCGTGATGGCAGGCGTTTATTTAACCACAGGTATGTTCGAACAGAAGTTTATCCAGAAGCAAGCGCAGAACCTATGAGTTATTGGCAATGACGGCCAAAGGCATTCACATGTCATTACTTCATTTTGTTTTGCAGTGCATTCAAACTGAATTCAAAACATCCATGTGTTTCTCCGTATTGCTTCAAAGTCCTTTAAATGATGCGATGCGAGGATGCTTTGATAGCGGTTGTAAAGCGGTAAATGGGCATTGAAGTTATTGCCCAAAAAAGATGACGACAACTGCATGCGAGAAAATAAAAAGTGAGTAACACAATGATTGCTCGGATGCATTGCCATAGAGATAAGAAAGGCAATTTTTAAGGAGGTTTTGCTATGTTTAAAGGCGTTATTACACCTGTGGTGACAATTTTAGATGAGAACAAGTGCGTTGATTTACAGGGCACCACAAAAATGATTGAGTTTTTAATTGAGGGCGGCGTCGATGGACTGCTCTTCTTAGGCAGCATCGGCGAATTTTTTGCCGTTACAATGGCAGAGAAAAAAGCACTTATTGACCATGTGGTAAAAACAGTTAATGGACGCGTGCCGGTACTGATTGGCACAGGCGGTACCCAAGTCGATGAAGTCATTGAACTCTCGCAGTATGCTGAGCGTGCAGGGGCAACCGCGATTTTGGTTGTATCACCCTATTACTTTAAATTGGATGAAGCCAATTTGTACCGCTATTTTGAGATGGTTGCAACGAGTGTTAAACTGCCAATGATGCTTTACAATTTTCCGGAACGCACCGTGCATGATTTAACACCGGCGCTTGTTAAGCGGCTGGCAGTGGATTTTAAAAATATTGTGGGCATTAAAGATACCGTTGACAATATCAGTCATACGCGCGCACTGATTCAAGCAGTGAAACCGGTGCGCCCAGACTTTTGTTTTTTCACGGGGTTTGATGAATATTTTGTGCCTAATCTCATGGCGGGCGGCGATGGCCTAATCGGCGGTATTTCAAACTTTTATCCGTCGCTGTTTAAAAAGCTTTACACCGCCTATACGACTGGCGACATGGCGACGGTACTCGACTGTCAGAAAGTGGTCAGTGACTTAATGCCGGTTTATACGATGACACAACCCTTTGTCGCAGCGATTAAGATGGCGGTTAAGCTCGTGGGTGTGCCAATTGTGCCGGAAGTCAAAGCGCCTGGGATTATGGCAAATGACGAAGAAGCGGCGCAGATTAGGGCTTTGCTGTTAGCAAATGGTGTTGGTTAACGTTTTAATTGATTGTATTAAAGCTAGAAAACAACCGATTATTCGTGTTTAATAAAAAGTAATTGCATGAGAATCAAGTTGTATTATGATATTATCCAGCAAACGCTGCGCATTGACGTTTTTTTACGTTGTGTTCAGCGTTTTTTGTCGTGAAGAAATCGAGCAGTAGCTTTTGGGCAAACCGATTATGATGATGGTAACGTGTTTTATCAAGCGATAGGGTTGACGATGGATCGCGATACTTTTATAATGTTTTTATATGCAAATGAGTTGCATTTGCAACGAGGGTTGTTGGAGGGTACGCGGACAAGCGTAAAAAGCATATAAACATAAGCTGAGGAGGGCACAAAAGTGACAGAAATATATATTATCTCCGGTTTTTTGGGGGCAGGGAAAACGACACTGATTCAAAAAATGCTGCAAGGGGTATTTCGAAATCGTAAAGTGGCACTTATTGAAAATGATTTTGGCGATGTGAACATTGATTCGGCACTGCTTGCGACGGGAGAGATCGAAGTGCAGGCAATTAATGCGGGCTGCATATGCTGTAGTTTGTCAGGGGATTTTATAAATGCGTTAAAAGCGCTGTTGACGCGTTTTGAGCCGGAAGTCGTTATAATTGAGCCATCAGGGGTAGGGAAGCTCTCTGATGTCGCCAGTGCCTGTAGAGATTCTCGCATTGCCCCCCATGCTGAGATCAAAGGCAAATTTACTGTTGTCGATGCCAAGCGTCATGAACGCTATTTGTATAACTTTGGCACCTTTTATAAAGATCAAATACAACATGCAGATGTGATCATTCTCAATCGTGTGACAGCATGTGAAAACGCATTGCCGTTGTTGCAAAAGGCGATTAAAGAAATTGCAATTCATGCAGAAGTAATCTGTGAACCCATTGATACACATGTTTTGCTGCCCCAAACATCACTTTTCAATATTTGCGATACGGCAGTTTGCGATTGCGGTGAAGGAGAACATCATCACGACCATACGGCAAATGAAATCTTTGATACCATTACGATTGGCATACAAGAAGCGCTAGATCAAAAGGTGCTTTTAGATAAATTGACATCACTTTCAAAGGCGTGTTATGGCAATATTATGCGTGCAAAAGGCATTGTTCCGATTAAAGGAGGATATGCCAATCTCCAGTATGTGCCCGGAGAAGCTTCAATAAATAATTGTGATGTAGTAGGTGAAGCGCTGTGCATTATTGGTGAAGATCTCAATGTACCGGCGCTGCAAGCGCTCTTTAGAGGCAAATAAAATGAATACCCCAATATACGTGGTTTCAGGGTTTCTAGAGTCTGGAAAGACGATGCTTCTCAATCAATTGCTTAGCAGAAGCGAATGGCAATCGGCAAAAGTGGGGGTGGTACAATTTGAGATGGGTGAAACCGTCCTGCAAGGCTGTGTTAAAAGCCTAATGTTCTCAATGGAACAAACGATGTCGCAACCAGAATTGGTGGCTGACCAAATGGCAGACCTGATAGTGTCAGAGCGGCCCGATGCTCTGTGGATTGAATGGAACGGTATGGTTGCGATGGAGCAGCTTTATAAACTATTAAACGCTGCTGCTTTAAAAGGAAAATGCAGCCTAAAGGGAATGCTGCACGTAGGACATGCAGAGATGCTGCCAAACTTACTGGGGAGAACGGGGCCCGCATTGCTGTCCCAAGTTGCAGAATGTGATTGTATTGCCATGCGAGGTCAGATAGATCGACGCTTAAAAGCACAATTAAAAAGATTGAACCCAGGTGTCAAACTACTCCAATTTGATGCCTATGAAGCGATTCAAAGACAACTCACCAAGGATCGAGAGCATGCGGGCAGTCGTTTATCACTTACGTTTTTGCTATTGGCGGGGATATACTTGTTGGCAAAAGCTGTGCTGAATGCGATTGGTATTCCGGCTGATACAATTGTCAATATTTTTTTAGGGATTATGCTGCAAGCAGTTCCTTTCTTGCTGATTGGTGTTTTATTGTCATCGGTGCTTCAGATTTTAGTACCCCAAAGACTTATTGAACGCTATTTTCCAAAATCGATTGGTATGGGAATGCTTTTTGCCGTTCTTGGCGGCTTTCTTTTTCCTGTTTGTGACTGTGCATCTATTCCTATTTTTAAGGGGCTTTTACGCAAGGGTGTGCCGCTGCCTGCTGCAGTGACTTTTATGCTGGTGACGCCAGTCATTAACCCATGGGTTATTGTATCGACTTACTATGCCTTTAGTGGCGATCTATTCATTGTTGCAAGCCGTATTTGTTTTGGCATTATCACGGCGATCTTCATCGGCACGACTTATATTATATGGCCTGCGGGAGATAACCTTTTCCGTGAGACGCGCTATGAGGAGATCTTATGCAGTTGTGGATTTTATGAAGATACGACGGATGGAAAATTTAAAGAACGGTTTTGGGTTGTGATGCGTCACGTGCAGGCAACTTTCTTTGACGTCGGTAAGTATTTGGTAATCGGGACGTTTGTTTCGGCGATTCTTCAGGTCATTAATATTCAGAATACCCTTGGTGTTTACCAGGGAGCGGGTGCCGTTGTCGTTATGATGTGCCTTGCCTTTGCCCTCTCACTTTGTTCTTCCTCAGATGCCATTGTCGCCAGAAGTTTCTTGAGCCAATTTTCACTTGGCGCGATTATGGGATTTATCGTCTTTGGACCGATGATGGATATAAAAAACGTGTTGTTGCTGTCATCCTCGTTTTCGAAACAGTTTATCATACGCTTGCTCTTGACGACATTTGGCGTTTGTTTTGGCGTCGTATATTTGCTTTCAAAGATGGGAGGCATGTGATATGAAACTTCATTTTAGCATGCAGTCAATTTTAGAAGGATTGAGTGAAGGGGCGTTTGCCATAACACTTTTTTATCTCGTTGCCAGCGATCGATATCTCATTTATGTGACGCCGAGCGTAAAGCCTTATCTTTACTTCACCGTATTAATGCTGTTGCTATGGGCTGTTTCATCCGGCAAAATGAAACGGTTGACCTATCAAACGAGGTATGCCCATTGCTTTGTGCTGTTGCTGCCACTATTGGTTATTTTAGTACCGCATAAACCTATTCAAACGAATAGCCGTTATTCAGATACAAGTGCATTTTTTCAAAGCGAACCGATCAGTGCCATGAGTATCAATCAGCAAGCGTCGGTTTATTTTGACGATGGTGAAGCAATTGCCTCGCCGTTGGAGGCAGTCGCAATGACGACATTAGAGGATGCTGTGGTTGATAACCAAGTGGAAGAATCGAGGCAAACTGAGGCACGTACAGAAATGCAAACTGAAATACGAACAGTCGCCCAAGAAGACGCGGAGAAGCGTGTGATTGTTGACAACGATGAATTTTATAATAGACTCAATGCAATTTATCGTGATCCAAGCCATTACAATGGTTATGAAATTATCGTGACGGGTTTTGTATTAAACAATATAGATGCACTTGACGAAGATACTTTTATCCCCGCAAGACTTGCGATGGTTTGCTGTGCGGCAGACTTGACACCAATAGGAATGCCGTGCAAGTACGAAGGCGCCTCAGGGTTGAAGACGGATTCGTGGGTGACCGTTTCAGGTGTTATCAACATAGGTGAGGATGGTCAACCGTTTATTGATGCTGTGGATATTGCACCTGCAGAACCCGTGGAAGCGTATGTTTATCCTTATTAGATAAATCACGAAGAGGATAGCGCAATGCATAAGAAACGTATTTAAAATAAGGTGTTAAATGGGCGGTATCGTCATGTTGAAGGTATAGTTGACAATTTAGTTAAGGCATGCTAATTTGGTTGTATACAATTAAATTCAACAAAACTAAAACGTGTGCTTTATATAGGAATTGGGCAAAGTCAATCAAAGGGAGGCTCAACATGACAGAAAAAAAATATCGTGATGACGACGCAGTACTAAAGCTGGAAAATCAGCTGTGCTTTGCCGTCTATGCGTGTTCTCGGGAAATTATTAAACTGTATCGCCCTTATTTGGATGCACTGGGGATTACTTACACGCAATACATTACGATGCTGGTACTGTGGGAAGAGACAACGATTTCGGCTAAAGTGCTGGGTGAGCGACTTTTATTGGATTCGGGCACTTTGACACCGCTGTTAAAGAAATTAGAGAAACAAGGGTATATCACACGGCAGCGAAGTGATGAAGATGAGCGGTTACTGATGATTACACTGACAGATGCCGGGCATGCGCTTAAAACGTCTGCAAGGGAAATTCCCTATAAGATTGCATGTGGTGTAGGCCTTGACTTAACGGAGGGCATTGCGCTTCGTGAAACGTTAAAGCAATTGACGCATGACATACGTTGTGACAACGGCAAATAACGTGTGGTATGTAAAGGATAAGCTTTCTGCAAGCATCCAATCACTCGTGAGCTAATCGCCGCGTTTACTGCTTTTAGAGACAATGGCAACATGACAAAAGAAAAAACCGAATCGGCATTTTTGGAGAGGGGCACGATTCGGTTTATGCAGCGGTGGTCAGCCGCTGGAGGATTTTATAACATCGTCTGGGGCGATGTAAAGGGAACACGTTTGATTGGTCAATACAGGAACGTGACGTTTTACATCCGTATAACGATGTATGCGTAAATGGTGTAAACCATATACTATCAAAATGAGTGATGTCTTTTGCCGATCACTTCACTGGGAAGTGCATCGCCATCAAGGGATGAGGTTCAATAAAAGAAAAAAGTGCCGGAGGATACGGCACCTAAAGCAATGAGCAAAATAAAAAAGCCCTTTCATGTATGAAAGGGCATGGTCGCATAATAAAAATACTTAAGCCACACACCTCATCCTCGTGAGTATCACAGTGCATTACAATTGGCAGGTCTCCTGACTTATGTCTATTGTGCCGCTTCCCTTCCCGTTTTCACAGTGGTGATGAAGTACACAGACAATTACAGTGGCGGGACCGCGTCGGACTTAAACCGACTTCCCTATTAAGTATTTAATATACACCAATTGCTTCGATATTCAATTTACTTACGATAAGCATAGCGTGTTTTATAGGGATTGTCAATGCAGATTGAATAGAAAGTAGTGGATAAGATGCAAGAAACATTGCATACAGATATTCATTTTTTTATTTTGCAATCCAGCTTGCACATTTTTATAAATAGCGCTATACTGTAAACAATTTCATAACAGCTTTAAGGTGCTCGTTACGAGCTTAATAGGGAAGCATGGTGCAATGCCATCACGGTCCCGCCACTGTAACAGGGAGAACGCTGCAAAACCACTGTCGTTAATTGATGGGAAGGTACAGCCGTTTGAAGAACTGAAGTCAGGAGACCTGCCTTAGAGAACAACACTGAAAGACTTACGGAGCATAAGACCAGCTAATAATAGTCAAGTAGTATTTTGAAAAAATCATGAAAGAAATGATTTTGGAAAAAGAGCGCAATGAACCAAGCCATTGAAAAGTACG
>JASUSA010000081.1 GCA_030446305.1 Clostridiales bacterium
ACGCCAGCGCTTTTAAGCGTTCTTCAACGATTGGATGTCGTTTACGTGCATTTGCAGGCGCTGCAATGAATTGTTCAGGCTTTTTCACATAAGGCACAATCCCAACTTCTTTTCGCGCCTCGACTTCGACAAGACTTTTAGAGTGACACACGCGCGTTGTCATGCGGAACAATACCGGTGTATTAAACGTTTCAGAAATATCGTATGCAATCTTTATAAAATCTTTTGCTTCCTGCGAATCACTCGGTTCAATACAAGCAATCTTCGCAAATTTTGCATAATAACGATTGTCCTGTTCATTTTGCGAACTATGACACCCCGGATCATCGGCCGAAACAACAACAAAGCCACCCGTAACACCGGTATAACCTAATGTGAACAATGGGTCCGCTGCAACATTGACCCCAACGTGCTTCATCGCTGCAAGTGTTCTCGCCCCGGCAACCGATGCACCAATTGCGACCTCCAAGGCAACTTTTTCATTTGGCGCCCATTCTGCATGCAGTGCCGCCTTATATTGAACCATCGATTCTAGAATTTCTGTACTAGGCGTTCCCGGATATGCACTTGCTACTGTTACACCAGCTTCATATGCGCCTCTGGCAACCGCCTCGTTCCCTGTCATCAATGCTTTCATCGCTACATCTCCTTACATTTACATTTTTTGTTGAATGCTTAAAATAATTTTGTAACCACCCATAGTTTACAACTTTTTGTTCTGCATTTCAACATTTTTTGTAACACTTCAAAATATTTTGTAATAACCATTTTTCACGTTGCCTCTTGACGTTAGCGTTCCCTTCTTAGTGATAAATATTTTTAAATAAAAAACCGAATGCGTGTACCATCATAGGATGATAACAACATTCGGTTTATTTTGAATGGTATAATTTTCATGCTTCATTTCCTTGCAAGCGGTATCAATCTAAATAGGTTTGAATATGTTGATACCACATCTGAATAACTTCGTCATCAGGTGCCAGCGCATGTGCTTCGTCGATGGCAATAAATGCATCATCATAAGCTTTCATATGATAATAAACCACACCCCTGTTGCAAAGGTATTCAGGATTTTTTGGCGATAACCTCAACGCTTCGCGATAATGTGCCAACGCCTGCTCATAATCACCTATAGCAATTAGACATATACCCGCTTCATTCATAGCCTGAACAAAACCGCTGTTCAGCACCAAGACTTTTAAAAAATAAGATAGTGCGTCTTCATAACGTTCCTGCATTTTCAGCGCTAGACCAATAAAGAAATTGAGCTGCCACCAGTCATCATGAATTTCTTCTATACTTTTTAATAATTCAAGACCTTCTTCAAATCTGCCGTTTAGAATATATTCACGCCCTTGTTCAAATGTTGAACGATCTTCAACACGACCAAGTGCACTCACCACTTCTTCACGCATGTCATAAGAAATATTGCATTTTAATGCTTCTAGCCAAGCCGCTTCAGCTTGTGCATATTTTTCCTCATTATAATAGAAGAAACCTAATGCAAAATGAACGGGCCCAAAATCCGGTGCCAGTTCTACAGTCCTATCATAACAATGTTTAATAAAAGGCAAATATTGCCGATCCTGACTTTCAAGGTACAAATCGTCAAAAGCACGCCCCATATTATAAAGCGCATTGACATTGTTTTCATCTGCCACCAGAACGGCATTAAAATGTAATATAGCTTCGAGATACGCATTTTGAGAAGCCTGCGCAAGCCCGAGCTCTACAACCTTTTGCCAAATGCCATCATCCAGCATTTCAAGCTGCTCTATATAAGCCGAAGCGTATTTAAAAGATGGATCTGCACCCATCACTGTTACAACACCGCGCACAATAGCCTCAGTCGAAATTGTATCAATTTGATCTTCTCTGATTTGTGCAGCCATCTTATGAATATACACGGGCATCGGCAACGTTGTCGGCCAGTTTCCAATTTCATTTTTTAACTCTATAAATACAATTTCTTCTAAAAAGCGTTTTAAAAGCGCTGCTGTCTTTAAATTTACATTTGCCTGTTTCATAAAACTCCTATATTTCTTTTTAATGTGCGCGTACTTTTAGATCATTGAGGAACTTACTTTAAGGCGCTTTCATACGGTCTAGCCAAAGTGGATTTCCCCATCTTATTGCAGGCTATTCAATAAACCTTAAAATGTTCTTATCAATGATCTTCCTTTTAAATAAGTCAAAATAATTAAATTCATCAGAACGAATAACACGAATTTCATCTTCTTTATCAATGCGTACTTCTATTGATTCGATATATTCATCTGAAAGCCGGATGCCGTCACATGCAACCGTTACTTTTCGTCTATTGGCCTTTTCAATGGTTACTTGAAGTTTTGTATTCTCAGGAACAATCATCGTCGATTTAAGCGGTCTGTTAACACTGTTGTCATTTGGTGTCAGCGGTGTTATTTGATAGACTGGAATGTCTGAATGCACAACGGCACCACCTGCCCAAATGGCATAACCCGTCGCCCCCATAGGTGTTGATACAATCAAGCCATCTCCCGTAAAATAATTAAATGGTGATCCATCCAAATAGATCTTTGCTTCCATCAGCCGCGGTTCATCATGTTTGATCAGTATTTCATTAAAGGCCAAGTCATTAAAATAGTCTCCATGAACTGTTCGTACACGTACAGATAGCAGCGGATAATGGTTTACACGGTAATTTTTACTGTCCAGCACCTCATATATTTTTTCGAGATGATCCGGCATGATGGTTGTTAAAAACCCCAGCGTGCCAGTATCAATGCCAACAAACGGCTTTTTTAAATGTCTATATTTTCGAATGGCGCTGAGCATCGTGCCGTCGCCGCCAATGACAACAATAACATCGGGATTGTTTTTTACGATTTCCTTTTGGTCATTCTTTAGTAAATCGATCAGTCGATCGCGAACTTCGATTGAAAACGGTTTTACATTATGATGTATCAGTATTCGCTTCATCGCTATTTACACTCCAGAATTTCATTTACAGCATGGACTTTTGAATGCACCACACTGCCTATTGGAACTGCATAGTCAAACAGTACAAGTGACAGCTGTTCAATTTCATCATTATAACCTGTATGGATTAGCGCTATTATATCATATTTAAAGGCGACAATATTAACGGTTTTTAGAATTTCTTTACCACCCATTGTGCTATAATCTGCGTTGATTCTGCTAACCGCTGTTTTATCCTGCAAAAAGTTTAACCGCATGGCGTTGAACCCTGGTATACTTGGTTCATCAAAAAATGGTCGACGCCCTTTCATATTTGCACTGTGGAAATCAAATTTTAAAAGATCTGCTACAAGGGCACCCGTCATGCCGTTTTCAACAGCAAACGCATACAGTGCGTCATATGAAACCGCCATCCCAAGCGGCTGATCGAATAATCCCCGCTCTCGAAAATAGGCTGCCAGCTTCAAATAGAACTGGTGTGGCGCAAGTGCGAACCATTTTATAAAATACGTCATTGACACATTAAAACGACCAGAGTTGCAGTATCGCTCTACAAGCATTTCTATCTCTTTCAGCAGACACATCGTCTCAAATGACATCCACTGATTGGAAAGCACTTCGAATGGCGCTTGTCGCCTTACTTTGTAGCCAAACATATCGAGCTGTGTCGCTATATGTGTTCCTTTCAATACTTTCAGGAAGCCAAGTTGAAGCTGCTGGGCTTTTAGATTGTAAACCGTATCAAAAGATTCATAAAAACTATTTTCATTTTCGAATGGCAACCCCGCAATCAAATCAACGTGAATATGCGCCTTTTTTAGGGCAATGAGCCTTTTTACGTTTGTCAATAACTTTTGTTGATCCATATTGCGTCTAATGGCATTTAACGTATCCGGGTTTGTCGTCTGAATACCCACTTCAAACTGAACCAAACCCTCCCGCATCTTTTCAATACATTCAAAATAATCTTCATCCAACAATTCAGCAGTTATTTCAAAATGAAAATTAGTGATGCCGTTGTCGTGTTCTCGAATATAATTTAAAATGCCAAGCGCATGCGTCTTGTTTACATTAAATGTTCGATCAATGAATTTTACCTGTGGTACGTTTGCATTTAAGAAGATATCCAAATCCTTAAAAACCGTTGTTAAAGATCGGAATCGAACGGGGCCACAGGCAGATGAAAGACAATAACTACAGCGATAAGGGCAGCCGCGTGTGCTCTCATAATAAAGAATTCGATTTTCAAATGCCCGAAAGTCAACATATGGAAAGGGGATTTCATCAAGTGGGTTAATGAGCGCCATCATTGGATTGATCTCTATTTGTCCATTATCACTTCTGTATGCCACGCCGTCAATACCTGATATTGATAACAGGATCGTTTCCTTTCGCATTTGCTCATCTTTGTTGGGAAGCGCTTCATAGATCCGTAAAAAGACGCGTTCGCCCTCTCCCATTAAAATGCCATCAACAAACATGTGATGCTTTAAATAGAACGTCGGTGCATAACCGGGCTCCGGTCCACCCAATAAAATTACAGTCTCAGGATGCAGCAAATGATAATTTTCTAATAAAGTGACGGTCTCTTCAATATTCCAAATATAGCAAGATACAAAAATAGCATCATAGTGTCCTCTCTCAAGGTGTACCAGCACATCATCCAAATTGTGATTAATGGTAAATTCTTTTAGTGTCAACGCTATGTCATCACGCGTGCCATAATGTGCTACGTATTGATACAGGCTGTGAATCGCAAGATTGGAATGAATAAACTTTGCATTTAAGGTCATTAACAGTATTCTCATTTGTACTCCATTTTTATGATTTATTCATTTAAACTATGGTATACTCTAAATAGACAGGAGGGATGTTTATGGCAATGATGTCTTCACGGTTAATTCGCCACGATATTTGTAAAGAAGAATTTCAGCAGATGGGTGCCCAAGTCATCGATATACAGGGCATCATGTTTTTGGTCAAATTTAACGTCAACGGCTATAAAATATCATACGCATATCATTTAAACGAAGATAACACTTACATTCTCGAACGCATAAAACCCTATTTTCTGACCATCGGATTTTACGAATACGAAGAAGATATTGTCGATGTGATCCGCACCGATATTGATCAGTTTAAAAACGCAATGAAATCCTCAAATTTTGATCAATTTATAGATATTGACAACCATTTAAGTAAACTGGTCAGGCTCTTTGAGGATCTTTATCTCTATTATAATATCAATAAAGAGGATTTAGCAACCTTAGATGATTCTGTCGATTGCATCCTTACGAATATTAAAGATATTATGTCAAAATCAACACGTGTCTACACAAAAAAAGATCCTGACGTTCTCAACAGTCATATTGAATTTTAAATTTACATGTTTTCTCCATATTTCCTCCATATTTCTCAGGTATGATGATATCAAATTAAAGGAGGTATTCAAATATGAAACTTAAAATCTTTTTGACATTTTCACTTCTCGTCGTTATGACAATGGGCATTCTTTATGCAGCAACACCATATGAAATCGTAACAGATCTAACAGATCTTACTGCCGATCAATGTTATGAGCTCCGAACATCCGGGCTAACTTACGGCGAAATCGCTGAACAATACGGTGTCTATGATGAATTTTATGATGCAATGCAAACTGAGCGAGAAGAACGACTCGATGCACTTGTAGAAGCAGGTCGTATCACAGAAGAACAAGCGGACACAATGCTTGAAAACTGTGATCCTGACAATCCTCAATACTTAATGCAAGGCACTGGCATGGGCTTTGGACGTTCTGCAGATGCAAACGGCAACGGCTTCGGCGGTAGAGGCAATGGCTTTGGCGCAGCAAACGGCGGTACCGGTTTCGGCGCGGCAAACGGCGGCGCAGGATACGGTGCAGCAAATGGCGGCATGGGTTTTGGCGGCGGCGCTTACTGCGGCGGTTTAGGTGCTAATGCAAACAATTAATAAGATCAATCGCCCCATGGCTATGCTGATGCTAACGCTATGGGGCTTTTTTTAAGGAGGACATTTTGAAAATTCTCGTAATTGAAGATGAGCAAAATTTGCTTGAGGTTATTCGCGATTATCTGCTGCGCGAATCTTATGACGTTATTACTGCATTAAATGGTGTTGATGCATTAAAAGCCTTTGAACAAGAAGCACCCGATTTTATCATTACAGATTTGATGCTTCCTGATATTTCCGGCGAAGAAATAACTGCCATCGTGCGAAAAACAAAAACGATCCCCATCATCATGCTAACGGCTAAATCACAAACGGAGGATCGCATCAATGGCTTAACAGTCGGCGCAGATGATTACATAACCAAACCCTTTAGTTTAAGAGAACTCGTCCTCCGCGTTAAAAATCTCGAACAGCGTGTTTACGGTGCTGCCGCTGCTTCGGTTTTATCCTTTCCCGCCTACCAACTGAAAATAGATAAAGAAGCTCGGACTGTTTTCATTGGTACAGAAGAAGTTTTACTGACAAAATTTGAGTTTGATTTGCTGTTGCTAATGGCAAGCAACCCAAATCGTACCTATACACGCGAACAACTCATCGAGTCAACTGCAGGCTATGATTATTTCGGTTACGATCGCACCATTGACACACATATTAAGAATCTTCGGAAAAAATTGGACCAGAATGAAGCCGGTTACAAACCAATTAAAACCGTCTATGGCGTCGGTTATAAATTTAATGATCTCAAATGAGGTAACTATGAGCTTTTCTCAATATCTTAAAAAAAATATGACACGGGTCATCATCGTTGTTCTCCTACTTGTACTGGTGGTTGTCAATATTGGCATTAAACTCTTTTTCAATCAGTATTTAAATCAAAAAATTGAAGCCAATGATTCCATCGTAATCGAGACAATACAAAGTCTTGCTGAAGCAAACGATTTAAACTATGCAAACTTCGAAGCATTGTCCATTACCAACAATGCGTATATCATCGCATACGACAACGGCAATATCATTTTCGAAACTAACAATCCGAATAGCAATAGCAGCAGCGGCAATGGCAGAGGCATGATGGGGCGTTTTAAAGTCCTTTCCTCTTTAGACAAGTCACAGCTGACATTTCGCGATTATACCGTCGATGATTCCGATCGTTTAACCGCCGTTTCCATCGGAAGGTCTATGGAAATTCTTTCAGACAGTGATGAGGGCAATTTTCTATTTGCCATCAATGCCGTCGTCATCGTCGTTTTCCTTCTTGCCTTTATACTCCTTAGAATGCTCATGACACGTCTTTCAAAAGCTTTCTCAGAACCGGTTGATGCGCTTGTCGATCAGGTGGATCAAATTGCAAATCACAAAACACTCTCACCGTTGCCGGAAGGACATTTTGTAGAATTCAATAAATTGTCAGATACATTGTTTGATCTCAATGAAAAATTGAGTTACCAGGAACAGCTTCGCAAACGTTTAACGTCTGATTTAGCACATGAATTAAAAAATCCCCTCGCCATTCTCAGTTCTCATATAGAGGCTTTTCTCGATGGCGTTTGGCAACCGACAAACGACCGGCTTGAAAAGTGCGGCGATGAAATCAAACGACTTACCAATCTCATCAATGAGCTTTCTGAACTGACGGCACTTGAAGGAACCATGAATGTAGAAAAAAACGCTGTCAATCTTTCTGAACTGCTTAAAAACGTCCTCGCTCAGTATGATGCCGTAATGCTCGAAAAAAAGCTGACACTCTCTGCTGATATTCAGCCAACCGTCATCATTGCACTCGACGCTCGCCGTATGGTTCAGGTACTCATAAATTTGATGACGAATGCCGTTAAATATGCACGTGAAGATGGACACGTCACTGTCAGCCTCTCTACAAATGAGCAAAATGTGATCATGTCAATTGCCGACGACGGCATCGGTATTTCACCATCGGACTTGCCGCATATCTTTGAACGCTTCTATCGTGCAGATACACTTCGCGGCAAAGCTACCGGCGGGTTGGGCATCGGCCTTTCAATTGTCAAAGCTATCTGCGATGCACACGGCTTCATCATCCATGTCGACAGCGTACTGGATGTCGGCACAAAATTTACGATTGTTATGCCATTATAAATGCAAATTCCTCGCTTGACTTTGTAAAGAATTAATGATAACATTCTTTTTAAATAATCAAATGCATTGATGGAGTTTTGTTAATATTTGTAACACATCCCAGAGAGTCGGGTTGGCTGAAAACCGATATGTGTCAATATTGACGTATCCCTCCTGAGCAGTGTGCCTGAAATTTTATTAAGGTGCAACGGTTAGTCTCGTTATTCGACTTAGGTTTGATGGAACCGAATAAGTGGTGTATACAATTAAGGTGGTACCGCGGGTTAATCTCGTCCTTACAATTAAGGACGGGATTTTTTTGTTCCATCTCCAATATCAAATGTGGAGGAAACGTATAATGAATCAAGAAATCTATGGCAAAATTGAAATGGCACAGGATCGCCTAAAGGGCATCATTGCGCAAACACCACTTGTTTACAGCGACGTCTTTAGCCGTGAATGCAAGAATGACGTCTATATTAAGCCTGAAAACTTCCAGAAGACTGGTGCTTTTAAAATAAGAGGCGCCTATAACAAAATCGCATCTCTAACCGAAGAACAGCGTCAAAAGGGCGTGATCTGCTCCTCAGCAGGAAACCACGCACAGGGTGTCGCATTCGCAGCTAAGGCGCTTGGATGCAAGGCAACCATTGTCATGCCGATTACGACACCGCTTATCAAAGTCAATGCAACGCGAAACCTTGGCGCAGAAATCGTTCTGTATGGTGACTGCTATGACGATGCTTATGCTAAAGCCTGCGAACTTCAGGCTGAACACAATTTCACTTTCGTCCATCCTTTTAATGATGATGAGGTCATCGCAGGTCAAGGAACAATCGGCTTGGAAATCATGGCCGAGCTTCCAGATGCGGAATATGTTCTTGTTCCCGTTGGGGGTGGCGGGTTAATCAGCGGCATTGCAGCTGCCATCAAACATATCAATCCAAATGTAAAAATCATTGGCGTAGAGCCCGAAGGCGCAATGGCTATGAAGCAATCGCTCGAATCGCGTGAACGCGTCAAACTCGCTGCTGTCCACACCATTGCAGATGGCGTAGCTGTAAAAGAAGTTGGCGATAAATGCTTTGATTACAGCAAAGCATATGTCGATGGCGTTATCTCAGTATCTGATTATGATATCATGGAAGCCTTCCTCCTGCTTATTGAAAAACATAAAATGGTATCCGAGAACGCCGGTGCACTTGCTCTGGCGGGCCTCAAAAAAATACCATCCGTAGGCCGAAAAGTCGTCTGCCTCGTATCTGGCGGCAATATTGATGTGGTGACGGTTTCATCAATGATTA
The DNA here is from genome assembly GCA_030446305.1 of Clostridiales bacterium. Lineage (GTDB taxonomy): Bacteria > Bacillota > Clostridia > Peptostreptococcales > Acidaminobacteraceae > Fusibacter. The sequence goes on from JASUSA010000081.1 coordinate 9,333, forward strand.
ACAAGGGCCTTAGTAGCCGCGGCAGAATATTTTGCTTTTCTGTTGAACTCCCCGACACACCGGGACAGCTTCTTGCGATATCAAAAGTACTTACAGAACTTAATGCCAATGTTATCAAACTCGATCATAATCAATTTATGAATCTAGATCGCTTTATGCATGTACAATTGCAAGTTACTGTTGAGACCAATGGTCACGATCACATCAAGCAAATCACGAACAAGCTGGAAGATATCGGCTATACAGTCACACGCGTTTATTAAATCGTACTGATCCCTAAAAAAAGCACCCTGCGAACATAAGTATGCATTTCACACTTATTGCTTCATAGGGTGCTTACCATTTAATGTTCAGTTATCTATCGTCCTTTCGCATAGAACCATACCAATAAACATTGTCCTGTACATTCAAACAGGATGCGGTACCGTTAAAACATGCATACTCGGGTGGCTTTATACGTTTTCCTCAATCTTTTCAAGCAATTCCGTCAAAGCATCAATATTAAAAGCACGCGCCAGTTTTATGAAATGCGCTTTTGTTGCATTGTCAATGGAATCATGCTTCTCTACCATTTGTACCAGCGTCTCTAAATCGCCAAGTAAAATTTGTTCTTTTAATAATGCGACCGTCTCATTTGACATTACAATTGCGCTGTCATCAAAAACATGTTCCGAAGTTTTGAGTGTATCATCCGCTTCATAGGCGATGTGAACATATGGCAAATAATCTGCCATCACCTTAATAAGCGCATCATTTTTAAACGGTTTGCGAATAATTTGATCAAATCCATACGCAAGGATATCTTGCGTCTCTTGATCAAAAATACTGGCTGTAACGGCACAGACTGGTATTTTTAAATACATCTCATTTCGTAAGATCGTGATCACTTCAAAGCCGTCCATTTCCGGCATCATCAAATCTAAAAATACGAAATCGACGTCATGATTTTTTATCTGTGCCAAAGCTTCAATACCGTTACTTGCTGTTAAAATTTCAATGTTTTCTCGCTCAAGAATGTCACTTATTAATTTAATATTGCTTGGTTTATCATCGACAATTAAAACATTAACACGATGGTCAATTGTCACTGTGTATGCATAATCCAATGTTAGTGTATTGACGTTATTCAGGGCAGCGTATTGTACAGGCAATTCGAACCTAAATTCCGACCCCTCTCCAACCACACTTGTGACATTGATCTCACCACCCATTGCTTCGATAAATCGCTTCGTAATCGATAATCCCAGTCCAGTCCCCTCTTCTTTGTGCTTAACCTGTGTTGCCTGTTCAAATGGGTCAAATATCTTCTTAATGTCTTCTTCACGAATACCGTGTGCGGTATCTTTTACAGCAAATTTTAAAACACCTTTGTCCCCTTCGGTTTTCGTTAAGACTGCACTCACCAATACACCACCTGTTTTTGTGAATTTTACAGCATTGCCGACGAGATTTAATATAATTTGCCTTATTTTTTTCTTGTCCGTAATAATGGCTTCATCAAAGTGACCTAATTTTTCCACCTCAAACGAAATGTGCTTTTGCGCTACACGCAGTTCAAACATGTGCTCTATTTCATCAACAATGTAACCAAAATCTACCGGTTCCATTTCAAATGACATACGGCCTGATTCGATCTTTGACAATTCCAAGATATCGTTAATGAGCAATAACAGATGTTCACCGCTTTGGTAAATGGTTCTTATCTGATCGCGCTGTTTCTCATCCAGTGCTTTGTCTTGCCCGAGAATTTGCGAAAAACCAATAATCGCATTAAGCGGCGTTCTGATTTCATGAGACATGTGTGCTAAAAATGCACTTTTTGCGCGGTTAGCACTTTCCGCCTCTACTTTTGCATCCTTATATCGCCGTGTTCGTTCTTCAATTTCGACTTCCATTGAAGCCATGTGCTCACGCAACTTTTGTTGCACTTCTATTTCAAGCGTTACATCTCTGCCGGTAAAGACATACGAAATAATATTGCCCTGTTCAGACTTAATGGCGATAATGGATAAATCGAGATAAAAATAGGTACCATCCTTGCGCATGTTGCGTGTCGTTTCGCGAAGCTGCCCCTGCTCCTTTGCTTCCTCAATCATCTGTCCAAAGCTCTTATTGTTATAATCGCCAACGCGAATATCTGTAATGGCACCGGCCATGAGCTCAGATTTATCGTAGCCGGATAGTTCTATAAAGGCACTGTTTACAAATTCAATCGTCCCCTCTGAATCAATGATAATAATCGTATCCGCAGCATTCTCAACCGCCCAAGAAAGTCTTTGCAATTCCATAAGACGCTCTTTTTGCATTGTTATATCACGAATAACACCAACCGCCCACCATTCTCCATTAATCATAACCGCATTGATCCGCAAATCGGCAATAAAAGTGCTGCCATCTTTTCGCCGTGCGGTTACTTCTCGGTTATTGCCGACAAATGGTCCGTCACCAGTCTCTTTAAAATGCTTCATGCCAAGATGCGCCGATGCTATATAGTCATTTCCCGCAATGAGATCGTGAATATTGTTGCCAATGACATCATCTTCTGAATACCCAAACATCTTTATTGCCGCTCTATTCCAAAATTGTATGCTGCCATGATTGTTTATCATGATAATTGAATCGGATACGGATTCCGTAACGGTTCTAAATTT
>JASUSA010000023.1 GCA_030446305.1 Clostridiales bacterium
CCACTTGAAAGTGATCTTTTGCGCTGCTTTGCGGATCATCCAAATGAAATATTAACCTACCAAGTACTATATGAAGCGATATGGAAAGAAATGTACCGCAATGAAAAAGGAACGATTATGGTTCGTGTAAGCAGTTTGCGAAGTAAACTTCCAAACCTTGATATAGAGTCAGTTCGAGGTCAAGGCTATCGGCTAGCGGTACTATAGATACCACTTGAATTTTTACGAGAGCTTTTACCAGACAACAATAATTGAGTATATGTAGTATAGGAACGTCAATAAAATTTAAACGCTGTATTTGCCATCATAGGCAGAGACAGCGTTTTTTTGATTGATGCAATTTCCTTACTTACAATTTGATAAGAAAAGTCATGCAGAAATATAACTATGCTATGATAAAGAAATCTGAAAAGGTTTATTTTTGTGGAATTTTAAAGAAAGTTGATTCAACTAAAGATGATAAAGCAATTTTTTTAATGAGTTTACAACAGCAATGTTTAGCGATTATTAAAAAATTAATTGCTTAGGAACATCAAGCAGATTACTGCAGTCGGCATTTTGCCGGATGTGATTTTCGATACAAAGGGTTGGGGGAATGACATATGAAAATGATAAACAGAATGCTTTCAAAGACACTGATCTTTTTTATCCTATTAATGCAGTTTAACATGGGATTTGATTTATCTTATGCCATCGAGGGCGATAATACGAATGCCATTGTGACGATTATCACAGGTTTTGCAGCGCTCGATGAGACGATTAGCGAGCAAGTTGTGCCCTATGCAACCGATCGGGAAGCACTATCACTTCCAAATAAATTAGATGTTTACAGCCATGTTTCTCAAAATGAGACAGAAGCCTTGCCGCCAGCCTTAACAACACTTCAAGAAGTTACGTGGCTCTCTGAGCCAGCTTTTACTGGGAAAGAGGGTGTATACATATTCACGCCTGATTTGGAAGGCTACTCAGTTGAAGCATCAGAAATTCCCATGATTACGGTAACAGTAGAATCAGAACAGCCAGTAGACGATATACCATCAGGTGAAGCCCCTTCAGGCGATGAAGAAGTGCCCGCAGATGAAGTGCCGTCGGACGGCACAGAAGCGCCCGAGGATAAAACGCCGTCAGATGAAACAGAAGCACCAGCGGATAAAACGCCGTCAGATGACATAGAAGCACCCGCGGATGAAACGCCGTCGGATGACACAGAAGCACCCGCAGATGAAACGCCGTCAGATGACACAGAAGCACCCACAGATGAAATGTCGTCAGGTGACACAGAAGCGCCCGCGGATGAAACGCCGTCGGATGACACAGAAGCACCCGCAGATGAAACGCCGTCAGATGACACAGAAGCACCCGCGGATGAAGTACCGTCAGATGATCCAGAAGCACCTGCGGATGAAACGCTGTCGGATGATACAGAAGCACCCGCGGATGAAACGCCGTCGGATGATCCAGAAGCACCCGCGGATGAAACGCCGTCGGATGATACAGAAGCGCCTGCAGACGAAACGCCGTCAGATGACACAGAAGCACCCGCGGATGAAGCGCCGTCAGATGATCCAGAAGTGCCTGCAGATGAAACGCCGTCAGATGACGCAGAAGCGCCTGCAGATGAAACGCCGTCAGATGATCCAGAAGCACCCGCAGACATAGCGCCATCAGATGAGACAGAAGCACCGATGGAAGAAGTTCCTGCGGAATCTTTGGAAGAACCTGTTGAGGAAGAACTCTTTGACAGTATTGATGAGGCGTCAGGATCTGAAGATCATCCAGAACCCTTAACACTGGCTAAAATTCTATCCGATTATGAAATACAAGAACCGCTGACACCTTCTGTGAGTTTGTTTTCAGCATTTACACCATCAATGCTGTTGATGAGCAGAACCCTTACAACATTAGTGGCTGTAGAACCACATCCGGAAACGATCATTATAGGTGATGACAATGAGAATAATGCTTTTACAGGCACTAGTGACGATGATATCGACAATATTATCAGTGGACGTAAAGCCAATTATCCGATTGAAATCTCTTTTAATCTTGATAATTTGCCCACATCTACTGCTTATATTGCGATAAAGGCATTTGACGTCGATGAAGAATTTGGTGAAAAAGACTATGTTTTTCTCAATGAGCCTGCGGGAGATCAAGGCGTTTCAACAAATGCTATTGGTGCACTTTCAGGGAACGATAATGCATGGAATACAACGATCTTACAGATTCCGATTTCTAAACTCAAGTTAGGCAAGAATACGATTGCGATTTCAGTCTCTTCGGGTTGGGTTGTAAAAGTGGACTGGTTTCAGATCATATTAGACGGCGGTGAAGTTGATACCAATGTGTCTGATTTTTATATTACACTTAGTGATGCGGTTCAAAATGGCAGTAATGTCGATATCGTTTCTGCTGTAAACATTACGCAGAGTGCATCAACGACCTATTATACAGAATATATGCTTACCAACGCAGCAGGGGAAAACTTGGCATCATTCTTTGGCAATGCAACGAGTTCAGAAAGTGCTTCATTGTCAATGCCGCTTTATTCACCGACGGGCATTTATACCGTTACAGCACTGATAAAAGACACGACGACTGAAGCAATTAAAGCAAGTGACAGTGCAACATTTGAGTTCATTCAGGGAGAAGTGCCAATATTTGGTATAAAAGCAAGTGCAATATTGACACCGTCATCGCTGACAAAGGGAACGGTCGATGTTGTGGTTACTGCACTTAACAATAAGCCGGATGAGATTTCCAAAGTGACTATATGGTATGACAGCATTGACATTACAAATAGTGAACGTGAAAACAGTACGACGGCAAGTCAGACTTTTACAGCGAATGGCAGCTACACATTTAGTATTAAATATATATTTAACGGCATAGAGCGTTCGATGCCGTATACGGTTGACATATCAAATATTGATACGACGCCACCTGCTATTACTGCGGCAGATGCAACAGTGGCAGAGGATATGCGGGATGAGGATGTATTGGCGACACTTAAACAATTGATTACCGTAACGGATAATGTCTCACTTCCTACAGACGCATATACGATATCACCAAGCAGTGAGCTTTCAGGGACACTAGACGATAAAATCATCACAATCACAGCACATGACGTTGTCGGCAATGAAGCGACAAAGCAGATTACACTTCACATCACGCCGAAACCTTTTCAACTTACACAAGATGAGAGTCATGTCGATGATACGGCAATGACGGCTTCATTTTCTGCAGTACTCAATTATTCAGGTGGGCTCAATATTTCAGAGAGCGGCTTTGTGTGGGGTGTTTCCCAAAACCCGACTTATGATGTTTGTAATGGCAAAGCGATTCAATCAGGCAACGTGATAAAAGGAGACGTGATCAGTGCAATAGCTGGCGAAATCACGAAAGGTATCAATTACTATGTTCGTGCCTATGTTAAAGAAGGGGAGACATATTATTACAGTGATCAGAAAAACTTTGGCATAGGTGCCCCAAAATATGGGACATTCAATGTGATGACGGACGAAGCTCAAATTTCATCTGACGGTGGAACGGCAACCTTTACAATAACACGCCCTGCTGATCAGACAGAGGGGCATCAAGTCGTCTATTATCGTACAGTGAATGGGACTGCAATTGGGGGCTTGCATTTTGTACATCAAACGGGAACCGTTGAGTTCGCAGAGGGAGAATATACAAAAAATGTTGCGGTTTCGGTAAATGGCATTGCAAGACAATACAGCAGTTATCCTGCAACAGCGTATCAAAACAGTGCACGAAATTTCTATCTTGAAGTTTATAAAGTAGAAGGCGGTGCAACGTTAGGAACAGCAATTGCTGAAAAAGCAATTGCTTTGAACAGTGCTTATCAGGTATCTGCAGCTGCGTATAATCAATATAACAGTGTGAATTATGGGAAAAGTACGCGCTATACGATTACAGACAGCGGTTATTCAAGCAATTCGGGTGCTATGGATACAGTCGCTTTCAGTGGTTTGGCAGGGACAAACGCAAATTATCTCGATGCAACGGCAAATTACTATGCATTAAAATATAATCTTTCAATCGCTGAGGTAAATGATGGTTATCAGCTTATGCAGGTGACCAATAACAGTACGACATTCTATAATGCATCATTCGAGCATAAGGTAAGCGGCAAGAATACATCGACTTCCAATTACACATTTCCGATGCCATCGGCACCTTCTGGCTGTGCTATATCAGCGTCTGGTAGTCTTGCAGATGGCAATACAGCAATCAATATTGGGAAAAACAGAACGGTTTATGTGAAGTATAACGCAGATGGCTCATTAGAGGATGATTGGTATAAGAGCAATTTTGCCCCAAGCGTTCGAGCGTTCGATGCCAGTGAACCTCAGCTTTTAGCAGCAGCACCAATGGCTGGTGGTCCATATGCTTTTGGCGACGAAGTATATGTGAGCCTGATCTTCAACGAAATTATTAAAACAGCTCTAAGCGTTAGCATCAATACAAACTTATCCAGTACCCCTTTCAGCTATGTCCAAGGAGAAGGCACCAATGTTTTGGTTTTTAAAGGCATCGTGGATAATGACGGACAAAATTACAATACCGTTACGGTTAACAGCCTCAATGGTGCCAATACCATTACAGACTTAGCGGATTATGTTGGAGCGGCTACTTCGGATGGCTCATCATCAACTGATATTGATGCCAATACGGTTAGACCTACTTTGAACTTTGATGGCAGTACGTCAGGTACATTGCCAAAGCATACAGCTCAAGTTGCAATTGGTGATGCAATATCAGCGAAATATGCATGGACACAGAGTAGTGCAATGCCGATTTCGGGATGGATGAATTTTGCCAACACATCAGGGGGAACGCTTTCAGAAACGCTTGCAAACGGGACTTGGTATTTGCATGTGCTTGCAACGCATGCGAATGGCAACACCATTTGGGGTAAAAAAGTTTTTGAATTTATGCAGCCAACAATGGCGATAACAGTTGACCAGACAAATTGGGTTTCCAGCAGGAACATTACTCTGACAATCAACAACCTTGCGCCTGTATCTGTGGCGATGACAGGTGCAGCAACGGGAACGTATCATTCAAGTCAGGTGATTAATGCGACAGTAAATGGCATATATACGTTTACACTAACGGATGACTATGGCAGCAATATTATCAAAACAGTTGAAATAGAAAAGGTTGATAACACAGCACCCGTAACGACAATTCAAGAGTATGGAGCGACAAGCATCAAATACACAGAACTGAATTTTGGCGTAACCGTATCAGATGAAGAAAGCGGGTCCGGCCTAGCATCGATCCAGTATAAATGGTCAGGGAGCACGGAAATCCCGGAAACAGGTTGGCTGTCGATGACTGTTAATGGCGGTCAAATTCCCACTTACAATACAAATGGTTTGGCATATCTTCATATAAAAGCCACTGATAATGCCGGTAATATTACTTATGCACATTCTTTGGGCTACACAGTGAAGAATGACAGTGTATCACCGGACATCGCAGTGACTGGCGGTATTTTAAGCGCATGGCAGCGCGGCAATACAGTGATTAACTATACAGTTACCAAAACGGATGACCCAATTGCATATATTATGCTTGCGGATACAGTGCTTCAAAATACTAATCTCCCTTTAATGTATCCTTATTCGGGGAGTCTCAATATTGATAAAAATGGCTTGTATATGTTTGTCGTGATGGATGAAAATGGCCTTAGTGATACAGAGCAAGTTGTCGTCAATTATATTGACAACGAAGCGCCTGAAATTGCATTCTCTTTTGGCGCCGGTGAATCGGCAACCAGTTGGGCAACGAGCAAGGCGGTTACGATCAATGCGAATGATCAAACCAGTCCAATCGTTGATTCAAATGGCACGATAACGGGCTATGGTGGGAGTGGTGTATCACAGTTATTTTGGAAAAAGCGCACCGAAAGTGACTATAAATCAATAAGCAATAATAGCAGTATTACCGTTGAGGAAAATGCTGCCTATAGTATTGTCGCGATGGATGTCGTTGGCAATCAGTCAGAATATATTTTATCTGTTAATGGGATTGATAAAATTGCACCAACCGTTAGCATTACAACACCATCAACATGGCAAAATGAAGATTATGCGGCAATTGTATCATATGCTGATGATGCCAGTGGTGTCATATCTGCCAAATATGCAGTCGTTGATAATCAAATAGAAAAACCAAATGTGAGTACATTATTAAATATGCCCGAAAGCGGCAGTGGGGTTACCGTTTCCGCAAACGGCAGCCATTATATATACTATGAAATTACCGATCGTGCCGGGAATACCACTTCAGGCTGGTCAGATGTGATCAGCATTGATCAAGTTCAGCCAACGATTGATGTTTCCGGTAATCCTGAAACATGGCAAAAAACTGACGCCGTGCTTAATCTTAATATAAGCGCACCAGGGGTTTCGGGACAGACGGTGAATGTCACAAAAAACGGTGGCGTTCCTCAAGCAGTAAACAATACAGCATATACGATTTCGGGTAATGGACTTTATGTATTTACAGTAACGACAAATGCGGGTAAAACCGCTAGCAAGAGCGTAAATGTCAGCTATATTGACAAACTTACGCCAAATCAGCCTACAATAAGTGCTTTACCAGACGACTGGCAGGATGATGCGGTCACACTTACGGTTAACGCTTCAGATGTTACAGCCACAGCTGAAAATGGAAAGAGCGATGTTGCTAACTTCGTTTACTCAGTTGATGGCGGCAGTAATTGGAGTGCACCGCAAACTTGGAAATCTAGTGAAGCGAACACCTTTACCATTACAGATACAAAAGATTATACAGATCAAATTCTCGTAAAGGTGGCGGATAACGCAGGTAATGTTTCAGCAGGGAGCACGCCGTATACGGTGAAGATTGACAAAGCAACACCAGTCTTAACGGTATCAGCAAATAAGAGAACTGCCGATGGTGAAGCCTATGGCTCAGATACATGGACGAACGGTCAAATCTTCTTCACGCTTGGCAACACAACTACTCAGATTTCAGACACGACTTACATGGTGAGTGAGAATGGTGCTGCTTATCAGTCTTTGCCTTCCAATACGTACACATTATCCAATGACGTAAATGCAACATACCAATTTAAGTGCGTTAGCGGTAGCGGTATTGAAAGTAATGTAATCACGTATAAAGTGAAAATCGATCAAACAATACCAGCAACACCAACAGTATCCGCGATCCCAGATGGCTGGCAAGATGATGCGGTCGCACTAACGGTTAACGCATCAGATGTTACAGCCACAACTGAGAATGCAAAGAGTGGTATTGCCAGCTTTGTTTATTCGGTAGACGGTGGTAGCACTTGGAGTATATTGAAAGCTTGGAATGTAGGCGGATCAAATACATTTACAATTGAAGACACCAAGGACTATACGAATCAGATTCTCGTAAAGGCTACTGATAACGCAGGCAACGTTTCAGCAGTGAGCACGCCGTATACGGTGAAAATTGACAAAGCAATCCCAGTTCTAACTGTGTTAGCGAATAAGGAAGCCGTTGACGGTGAAGTTTACACCTCGGACACGTGGACGAATGGAAATGTTATCTTCACACTTAATAATTCAACTACTCAAATTTCAGACACGACTTACAAAGTGAGCGTCGATGGTGCAGCTTACGAAACCCTACCAACTAATACGTATACACTTTCCGATGATGTCAATGCAACCTATCAGTTTAAGTGCATCAGCGGTAGCGGCATTGAAAGCAATGTGATCACGTATAAAGTGAAAATCGATCAAACAATACCAGCAACGCCAACAGTATCGGCGATCCCAGATGGCTGGCAGGATGATGTGGTCACACTCACTGTCAACGCTTCAGATGTTACAGCCACAGCTGAAAACGCAAAGAGCGGTATTGCTAACTTCGTTTACTCAGTCGATGGCGGCAGTAACTGGAGTGCAGATCAAATATGGAAGCCTAGTGAAACCAATACCTTTACAGTTGAAGAAACAAAAGATTACACAGATCAGATTCTCGTAAAGGCGACGGATAACGCAGGTAATGTTTCAGCAGCAAGCACACTGTATACTGTGAAGATTGACAAAGTGACACCAGTTTTAACCGTGTCTGCAAATAAGGGAACTGCCGATGGTGAAGCCTATGGCTCAGATACATGGACGAACGGTCAAGTCATCTTCACACTTAATAATTCAACTACTCAGATTTCAGACACGACTTACATGGTAAGTGTGGATGGTGCGGCTTACGAAGCCCTACCATCTAATACGTATACACTATCTGATGATGTCAATGCAACCTATCAGTTTAAGTGCATCAGTGGCAGTGGTGTTGCAAGTAATGTGATCACGTATAAAGTGAAAATCGACCAAACAATACCCACAACGCCAACAGTGTCTGCGATCCCGGATGGCTGGCAAGATGATGCAGTCACACTTACGGTTAATGCATCAGATGTTATAGCTACATCTGAAAATGCAAAGAGCGGTATCGCCAGCTTTGTTTATTCGGTAGACAGTGGTACTAACTGGAGTTCACCACAGGATTGGAATGCAGGCGGATCAAACACATTTACAATTGAAGATACCGAGGACTACACGGATCAGATTCTCGTAAAGGTGACGGATAACGCAGGCAACGTTTCAGTAGCAAGCACGCCGTATACGGTGAAGATTGACAAAGCAACACCAGTCTTAACGGTATCAGCAAATAAGGTAACTGCCGATGGTGAAGCCTATGGCTCAGATACATGGACGAACGGTCAAGTCTTCTTCACGCTTGGCAACACAACCACTCAGATTTCAGACACGACTTACATGGTAAGTGTGGATGGTGCTGTTTACGAAACCCTACCAACTAATACGTATACACTATCCGATGATGTCAATGCAACCTATCAGTTTAAGTGCATCAGCGGCAGTGGTGTTGAAAGTAATGTAATCACGTATAAAGTGAAAATTGATCAAACAATACCAGCAACACCAACAGTGTCTGCAATCCCAGATGGCTGGCAAGATGATGTAGTCACCCTTACTGTCAATGCATCAGATGTTACAGCCACATCTGAAAGCGCAAAGAGTGGTATCGCCAGCTTTGTTTACTCAGTCGATGGCGGCAGTAACTGGAGTGTACCACAAACTTGGAAATCTAGTGAAGCGAATACATTTACCATCACAGATACGAAGGATTACACAGATCAGATTCTCGTAAAGATGACGGATAACGCAGGTAATGTTTCAGCAGTGAGCACGCCGTATACGGTGAAGATTGACAAAGCAATTCCAGTTCTAACTGTGTCAGCGAATAAGAGAACTGCCGATGGTGAAGCTGAGGCATTCCTTGTTTTCTGGACACCGTTTCGTGAGCGTAATTTAAAATTACATAGAATTACACAAAATATCTCTTAATAGCTCTGATTATCTTGATTTTGGAATATTGCTTTAGATATTGTACTTGAATCTATAGTAATATCAAGGGTGAAATGAACGGCTATCGCCGCCCTTGACATCACTATAAATTCAAGTAATGCTTTAATTAAGCAATCATTCCAAAAGGGAAGTTATGCTGCAAGCTTTAAAGCTAGTAGTCTTTTATAGGTAGCAGGAGTTATCCACCCTAAAGCTCCATGACGTCTTTGGCGGTTATAATAAACTTCAATATATTCAAAAACAGCGAATTTAGCTTCATCTCTACTTCTAAAGTGATAAAAGTTAGTACATTCACACTTTAAACAGCTAAAGAAGTTTTCAGCACAGGCATTGTCATAAGGATTACCCCTACGGCTCATACTCTGCCTTATATTATTGCTCTTTAAAAGACCTTTGAAATCCTTTGAACAGTATTGACTTCCTCTGTCAGAATGAAATATTAATCCTTTATTTGGTCTTTCTCTTTTTATTGCCATATTCATTGCATTTATTACAAGCTCTTTATTGATTCTATCTCCCATAGCATAGCCTACAACTTCCTTTGTACATAAATCCTTGACTATGGCTGTGTAAAGCCAACCTTCTTCAGTCCAAAGATAGGTTATATCACCTACCCATACTGTATTAGGGACTGTTACATTAAAGTCTTGCTCTAGTAAATTTGGTGCTGGAGGTAAATTGTGATTACTGTTGGTTGTTGCTTTCCATTTACGCTTGCGCTTTGATTTTATATCATTCTCCTTCATTATTTTATAAACTGTATTACGACTGCATGGGATAGTTTCTTTTACTTCTGCCCAGATAGGATCGACTCCCCACATAGGGTACTTTTTATGGACTTTTTCAATTATTTCTTTAATCTTTTTCTGCCTTTTTGCTCGTTTTGAAAGTGGTCTATCTAGCCAGTCATAGTAACCGCTCCGGGACACTTCTAAGAGTATGCACATTTTCTCCACAGAATGCCCGGATGCATTAGCTTTTATAAATTCATATTTCTCGCTAGCTGTTAATGATTCTGTGGTTTTACGAAAATGGCTACTGACTTTTTTAAAATTTCTACTGTATCCTTTGTATATTCAAGTTCCTTTTTAAGTCTCTTGTTTTCAGCTTCAAGCTCAGCTAACTTCTTTGATGTAGCATCTTCTGGTTCTTTATTTGCTCTTATCCATCTTCTTAGAGCAGGCTCTGATACCCCTAAATCCTTTGCTACTTTACTTACAGCTCTACCTTTTTCTACCACCATTTTAACTGCATTTGCTTTGAATTCATCATCATACCTATTGTTATTACTTGACATCTTTAACACCCTTTCATGATTTAATTATACAATCACGATTCTGTGTCCGTCAAACTTGGTATGAGGCAAGTACGTGCGGATTATAAGGGAGAAAGCGTATGAAAATAACGGTGAACAAGGGTAAAGGCGTTCAAAATGAAATTGTCGCCTACTATCGGGAACGGATACTCTCAGAACAGTTTGAGCAGGGTGAAAAACTACCAACGGTCAGATCACTGGCATCAGCGCTTTCGGTGAGTCCGTTGACAGTGACAAGGGCTTATAATAAGCTTGCCGATGAACAACTGGTTAGAATCGTACAGGGCAGCGGCACTTTTGTAATGACATCACCGGTTCATGAGCATGTCAATCGTGATTCGCAGGCAAATCGCTATGATTGGATGCTGACGATTGATGATAATTTAAGGCGAACACAATTTGCAGCGGCGTTTTCAGTGGAACATCTCACAAAAGGCTACAATATGTTCACATCGCTGATGTACTGGGAAGAATATCCCTACCGCCAAATCAGACAATTGCTTGATAAAATTGTTGAAGAACATCCAGAAATCTTGTTTCAATACAGTCCGGTAAGCGGCGATACAATTGCAAAAAGAGCGGTTGCCGACTATTTGCAGCACAGGGGTAATTTTAAAGTTAGAGGCGCAGAAGTCATGATAACAAGCGGCAGCCAGCAGGCACTCAATATCATTGCGAGAACGTTTATTAAACCGGGGGATACCGTTTTAATGGAGACGCCAACTTTCCCAGGCGCAATTGATGCGTTTCAGAATCAGGGCTGTACGATTTGTTCGATTCCAATGGAAGCCGATGGGATTGACATTACTTTACTGGAACAGGCTGTTGAAAAACATAGGCCTAAACTGCTCTATTTAACGCCAAATCTTAACAATCCTACCGGCATTGTCACTTCTGATACCAAGCGTGAAATGATTCTCGACGTGGCGAAAAACGCTCAAATGCTGATTGTTGAGGATGACCCTTGGTCGGAACTGATAGATCGCAGACAGCCATTCAAATTATTAAAAGCTTACGATCCGGATGGTCATGTGATTCTCGTAAAGGGCTTTAGCAAGCTGGTTGGCCCGGGGTTTAGAGTGGGTGCTGTGATTGCGCAGGGGACAGTACTCAATAGGCTGATTACGGCAAAGGCAAACGCAGATTTGGGCAGTCCTCTCCTGACGCAAAGACTGCTGGCGGAGATAGTGGCAACGGGTCTGCTTGAGCAAACGGCTGAAAAACTGAAAGTGACGATTAAGGAAAAACAGGCATTGTTGATGAAGACACTGCAAAGTGATGCGCCGGAGTATCTAAAATGGCAAATGCCTGATGGCGGCGTCAATCTTTGGCTGACACTGCCGGCTTATTTGAATACGGATACATTCTTAAAAGCCTACTGCCATCCCAACAATCTCACGATGCTGACAGGGCGACTTTGCTATCCAAATGAACCCATGTATAATCAATGCAGAATGAGCTTTTCGGCACTTAAAAAAAATGAAATTGAACCAGCGGTTAAACTGTTCTGTCAATTGTTGAAAAATTATCACAGTGATTATCATCGTGATACAATAAATCCTCTTTGAGGATTTTTTTTATGGGATTCTTTCAGTTTTAAACCTTAGAAATGCGTTGAATGAAGCCGAAGAAAGGAAGAAAGACGGTTATGTGCACATTTGTGTTAAATAATTGGCAAGGATTTTGCATAATGTTTTAATGTGCCAAAAAAGATGAGAAGGAGGTTTGGGGAGAAAACACCAAAGTGGTGATAAACGCTGTCAGAAAATATCAAGAAAGATAGAAACGCAGTGGTGTGCAGAAAGTCGTTGGGAGACAGAATGCACGAAAGGTATTCGGTATAAAAATTTGAATTTGGGAAACATCAAAATGACTCGGCATATGGGGTCTGAAACGCTTGCGATTACGGGCGTGAAGTGTACAAAGAGAAGGTGCTTTAAATGGACCTCATCAATAAAGTAGTCTTGCTAAAAGTGATGTTTGAGGACGCCGGAGCCAAGGTGAAAATAATCGCGGCATTAGCCTTTATTCCGGAAGAGATCTGCAATGGCAAGGCAACAGTTTCCTGAAAAATGTAAAGTGTTTTATAAGAAGCACGAACATTATCAAATTTGAAACAAATATTGATGGTAGGGATAGTGAAAGCCAATTTTGTTAAGAAGAAAATTAACAATTCCAACGGGTTTAGAGAAATTATCAAAATAGAGACACGATTCTCGATATTGAGACAAATGGAAAGGCCATCAAAACATGATGAAATGTCGCAGACGAAGTTGCTGAAGAAAATGACAGTGCGTTATCAATCGATGTCGCAGCAACGGTATTTTAAAACACATTAAACAGTTGCGCAAATACACAGCTATTTGCAAGGTGAAAGGAGCAAATCATATGACTTTATTTAGAGATCCCTCAATGGACGGTTTTACGTTAGCAGAAATGTCAATTGGCGACAAAGCATTTATTGAAAAGACGATATCTGAATTTGATATCTACAGCTTTGCAGGTGCAACAGGTGATTTCAACGTTGCCCATATCAATGCAGAACGTGCAAAAGAAAATCGTTTTGGCGTGAGAATCGCACATGGCGCATTAACAGCCGGTCTCATTTCAACGGTTGTCGGCATGAAACTCCCCGGTGAAGGATGCCTTTACATCAGCCAAAATTCGAAATTTGTCAGACCAGTCATGATTGGTGATACGATTCACGCAGAAGTTGAAGTCATTGCCAAATTGGAAGAAAAAAACCGCGTGGTTTTAAAAGCGACGTGTACGAACCAGAGAGGTGAAGTCGTATTGGCTGGCGAGGCAGTCATGATGCCTAAAAAATAGGCCATCAGTTACGATATCTTGAGCAGTTAGATTATCAGAAGGAGAGCGGCAATGGATTTTAAATTATCAGAGGCACAGGAAATGCTAAAGAAGGTGGCAAGATCGTTCGCAGAAAACGAAGTGGCGCCAATTGCAGCCGAAATTGATAAGACGGGACGATTCCCCAGAGAGACTTTTGAGAAGATGACAGAAGTGATGTTCACAGGGATTGGAACGCCTGAAGCTTATGGCGGTGCAGGCGGCGGCGATACAGAAAAGGTCATCGTCGTATCGGAATTGGCGAAGAAGTGTGCGGCAACAGCAGCCATTCTCTCAATCCACACAATCTTTGCACAAGTCATTCAAAAATACGGAACGGAAGCACAAAAAGAAAAATACTTGCCGCAGGTTGCAAGCGGCGGCTGCTTAGGCGCTTTTGCCCTGACTGAGCCAAATGCGGGATCTGATGCAGGTGCGGCAAAGACAACGGCTGTACTGGACGGTGATGCATATGTCATTAACGGTACAAAATGCTTTATCTCCGGCGGCGGACAAGCACAGTTTGTAGCGGTGTTTGCGCTTACCGATCCTACTAAGGGACTTAAAGGTCTCTCATGTATCGTCGTCGAAAAGGGAACGCCTGGATTTACCATCGGCAAAATTGAAGAAAAAATGGGTATTCACGGTTCAGAGACCGTGGAGCTCATCTTTGACAATTGCAGGGTACCAAAAGAAAATTTAGTCGGCAAGGAAGGCAAAGGCTTTGGTATGGCCATGGTGGCACTGGACGGTGCGAGAATTGGCGTAGCAGCGCAGGCACTTGGCATTGCCGAAGGTGCACTGGAAGAGAGCGTCAAGTATATGAAAACGCGTGTTCAATTTGGCAAACCACTAACGGCTCTGCAAGGGCTCACATGGTATATTTCTGATATGGCAACGAAAATAGAAGCGGCTAAATGGCTTGTTTACTACGCTGCCTACTTGAAAGAAACGGGACAGCCGCATACGAAAGAAGCGGCAATGGCAAAATTGAACGCTTCGGAAACAGCAAGGTTTGTAACCAATCTGGCACTGCAGATCCACGGTGGCTATGGGTATATGCAAGATTACCCTCTGGAAAGAATGTACCGGGATGCTAAGATTACAGAAATTTATGAAGGTACTTCAGAAATTCATAAACTTGTCATATCGAGATCTGTGTTGAGCTAGGAGGAGACATGAAAATTATTGTATGTTTAAAGCAGGTACCAGATACCAATGAAGTCCGTATCAATCAGGAAACGGGAACGCTGATCAGAGATGGCGTGCCGAGTATCATCAATCCCGATGATAAAAATGCACTTGAAGAAGCGCTGCGCATTAAAGCGGCACATGACTGCACTGTAACGGTGATCAGCATGGGACCGCCTCAAGCAAAGGATGCCCTAAAAGAAGCACTTGCAATGGGTGCGGATGAAGCAATCCTCTTAAGCGATCGGGCATTTGGCGGTTCAGACACATGGGCGACAGCAACAGTTTTGGCTGCGGCCATTGAAAAGATCGGGTCCTACGATATTATTCTGTGCGGCAGACAGGCAATTGACGGCGACACAGCACAAGTAGGTCCTGAAATCGCAGAGTTTCTAAATATACCACAAGTAACCTATGCTAAAAAAATTGATTTCAAAGATGGTAAAGCCATTGTGACGCGGTACACGGAGACCGGAGATTATGTTATCGAGAGTAAAATGCCGGTACTGTTAACCGCAATAAAAGAATTGAATGTTCCCAGATATCCGACAGTCAAGGGTATTCTCAACGCGTATGCGCCCGGCAGTGACAATATCAGCGTGTGGGGAATTGACGATTTAACCATCGATGCTACCCAAATCGGTTTAAAGGGATCACCCACAAATGTGTATAAGTCCTTTGTACCGACAAAATCTAAAACAAATGAGATGATTGATGGCCTGAACGGAAAAGAAAAAGCGGCTAAGCTCATTGGCAAACTATCAGATCTGAAGTTAATTTAGGAGGCGGAACATTGATGAGGCGAAAAGTAAATCAGGCAATTAATCTCAGTGATTACAAAGATATATGGGTGATTGGCGAACAGAGAGAAGGCAAAATCCATCCGGTTACGACAGAATTAATCGGTGAAGCCAAAAAGCTTGCCGAGGGAACGGCAAATCAAGTAATGGCAGTTGTAGCAGGGCACAAAATTGAAGAAGAGGTTGAAAAACTATTATATTATGGCGTCGACAAAGTTTACTACATCAACTCACCCCTCCTTGAGACTTTCTCAACTGATGGGTATTCAAAGGCGATTGCCGAATTGATCCTTGAAAAGAAACCTGAAATTGTGCTAGTCGGTGCAACATCCATCGGCAGAGATATCGGACCGAGACTGGCTGCAAAGATAGGTACCGGGCTCGTTGCCGACTGCACGAAGCTGGAGATTGACCCAAGTGACGGCAAACTGCTGCAAACGAGACCGGCTTTTGGCGGCAATCTCATGGCGACGATTATCTGTCCGAAAAACCGACCTCAAATGGCAACGGTAAGGCCGGGCGTTATGAAAAAAGCAGTTCATGAAGCAAATGCTGTGGGCATCGTGGAAACTGTTTCACCGACTTTGAAAGCGGAAGACATTGCTGCAAGGGTAGTCGAAATGATTCAAAGCGGCAAAAAGCGCGTCAATTTAACAGATGCAAAGATTATCGTCTCCGGCGGCAGAGGCATTAAAGGACCGGAAGGCTTTGATCTCATCAAAGCACTCGCTGATAAATTAGGCGGTGAAGTGGGCTCTTCCAGAGCTTGTGTAGACTGTGGCTGGATCGATCACATGCACCAAGTCGGTCAAACAGGTACGACGGTAAGACCGGTTGTCTATATCGCATGCGGGATTTCTGGTGCAATACAGCATTTAGCCGGCATGAGCGATTCTGATTACATCATTGCCATTAATACTGACCCGGAAGCACCAATCTTTAAAGTCTGTGATTATGGCATTGTCGGGGATCTCAAAGAAGTGATCCCTGCAATGATGGAAGAAGTTGACAAATTAAACGTATTTGAACTGTAAAATGACGTATCCTAAAGGTTACTTATGATCCAAAAAAGGCTGTACAGCCTTGAAATTACTGGTCTTGAAGTTTTTCCATCCAATTGTTATACTGATAAAGTAGGCAAATACTAAAGGTATTTGCCTGCTTTAAAATTTTATTTGGGGTTGGGAAAAATGGATTGGGATGCGAGATATAAATACATATTTAATCAAATACTCAATATGACGGATGATGGGTTTATCGTCGTCGATAAAGACGGCGTTGTGACAGATATCAATGACCAGTACTGTGATTTTTTGGGCATAAACAAGCGCCAAGCGATTGGCGGCTGCATCACAAATATTATTTCCAATTCCAAGATGATTGATATCGTTAAGAATGTCTATAATGAAGAAGGCGTGATTCACAAGTTTGTAGAAGGTGAGACCAAGGACAAAGACAATGATTTTCTGCTCGTCAGTCGATCTTGTGTCCTCGATGAAAACGAAGAAGTGGTCGCCGGCGTCGCGCAGGTGAAATTTCGATTTAACACGCTTAATTCAGCAAAAAAACTAATGAAAGAATACATGGAACTTGAATTCTTTAAGGAAGAATACAATAAGATCAACAATAAGAAATTTAGCTTTGATGAGATTGTCGGCAGAAACAGCAAATTTCTAGAAATGAAAAAAACGGCTTATAAAGCATCCAAAAATGCTTTCCCCGTATTGATTACCGGAGAGTCAGGAACGGGAAAAGAAGTCTTCGCCTGTTCCATTCACTACAACAGCGCCCGCCGCGATAAACCAATGGTGAGCATCAACTGCGGCGCCATTCCCTATGAACTGCTCGAATCTGAATTATTTGGCTATGAAGAGGGCTCATTTTCAGGTGCCATTAAGGGCGGAAAAGACGGCAAGTTCATTCAGGCTGACGGTGGTACGATTTTTTTAGACGAAATTGGCGATATGCCGATTAACATGCAGGTAAAACTTCTGCGGGTTTTGCAGGAAAATGAAGTCGATAAAATCGGTGGAAAGTCGCCTATTCCCATCGACGTCAGGGTCATTGCCGCGACGCGTCGAAATTTAATCGAAATGGTGAAGCAAGGTAAGTTCAGAGAGGATTTATATTACAGGCTCAATGTCATTAACATTGAGATGATTCCACTGAGAAACAGACCGGAGGATATTGATTTGTTCTCTAATTATTTTCTCTCTATGCTCAACAATGAATACAAATCGATTGTCACCATCACAGAAGAGGCCAGAATTTGTTTGCAGCACTATGCTTGGCCGGGTAATATTCGCGAATTAAACAATGTTATCAAGAGTGCCTATGCAACCTGCGACGACTTTGTCATTCAGCTGACAGATCTGCCTTCTAAGATGGTTACCAAACACAATGTGCAGAAGTCCAACGGCCTTGATAACCATCTATTGAAGAATATGGTTGAAGAATATGAGAGCTCAATTATCAAAGAATACTTGAGAAACTGCAATTGGAATTGTTTAGAGGCTTCTGAAAAACTAGGCATTCACAGAAGCCTGCTGTATAAGAAAATTCATAAGTATGGCATAGAACTGGAAAAATAGTTAATACGACTGACTTAAGGTGGTGTAATGCCTTATTTAAAATGACAAATAAAAACGACAAGTTTTTCGTCCTGATACCTTCTGGAGAACACTTGTCGTTTTTTATGTTTATCAAGCCGTTAAAACGCTGTCATAAGCGTGTTTTTAAGATATGTAAACATTTATTGCTAGGTATTGACATTCATACAATGAACCGTTACTATAGTAGATAACTCAATAAAGTAGAGGTGCACCAATGATAAGTAAGCGTTTTGATGTATGTGGGTACATTAGAGAAACGCTAAAAGGCAAAGGTGCCGAAGTGCGTAATGCCCACGTCATTACAATCTGGTTGGTCTGTTAACAGCAAGCCAACTGTCATAGGCTGAGAAAGCATATGGAGTGCTACTGATGATTTATTTAAATAATGATGATTCGTCCACAGCTAGTACTCTCTCTGGCTGTTTTTTTGTGTACCAAAGCAAAGAAACAACACACGATAACGAATGAAGAGGAGAATAAAATGGCACTTTTTAAAGGCTCTGGTGTGGCCATCGTTACACCGTTTAAAGAAGATTTAACGGTTGATTATGATCGACTGGAAACACTTATTGAATTTCAAATTGAAAATGGTACGGATGCGATTATCATTTGCGGTACAACCGGTGAAGCATCGACACTGACAGATGATGAGCAAATTGATTGTATTGCAGCAGCAGTGAAGTATACCAATAAGCGCGTACCGGTTATTGCAGGAACCGGCAGCAATGATACGAGACATGGAATCAGCCTTTCGCAAAGAGCTGAGGCCGTCGGTGCAGATGGTCTTTTGCACGTAACGCCTTACTACAATAAAACGAGTCAAAAAGGGCTTTATGAACACTATAAGGCGATTGCTGAATCGGTTAATATGCCAATCATACTATATAATGTACCGAGCAGAACGGGGATGAACATTTTGCCGGATACGGCGTTAAAGCTTTCAGCAATTGACAATATTGTTGCCATCAAGGAAGCAAGTGGCAATATCGCACAGGTGGCAGAGCTCGCACAGAAATGTGCCGGTAAACTGGATATATACTCCGGCAATGACGATCAGGTACTGCCGCTCTTGTCACTGGGCGGCGTGGGTGTCATCTCTGTTGCTGCAAATGTTATACCAAGAGAGATGCACGATATGGTCGCTTTGTACTTAGAAGGCAAACATCAAGAGAGCTTAGCGCTTCAACTTGATTGCCTGCCGCTGATTAATGCGCTATTCTGCGATGTTAACCCAATACCGGTGAAGTCAGCGCTTAACATTTTAGGCGGTGATTTGAGTTCAGGGCCGTGTAGAGCACCACTTACGACACTGGAACCGCATCATCAAGAAATGCTCACGAATCTTCTGAACCAATATTTTAAACGCTAAACGAAGTGCGCAGTGATTAGCATTGAAACGAAGTTAAGGCATTTTAAGCCAAGTACTTCGCCAAAGAAATTGCATCATTCAAATTTTAATCCTTTACGACAATAGGTATTATTTTCATAAGATGGGAACACAAATATTGTAGCAAAGGCTCAACTAAAGGTAATGATACAATTGCCTTTGTTGAGGAAATTGCATATAAAGAAAACCCTTTTGCAATACGACGATCGCGTATGTTAGATAAAGCATGTGATTTTACGCGTTTTATGGTGCAAAGGGGTTTTATTTTTTTATCATGAGTATGAAAATCGCTGTGATGTAAATGCGTTTTTTACTTGCCGATTTGACAAAATGATTGTTAAACATTTAAACTATTAGTGTTGCAATAGAAAAGGAAGTGAAGACATATTGGAAGATGAAAGAAAAAGAAGACTTGAATCAAAGCGGGAATTGGCTAAAAAACTAAAAAAAGCTGAGACCGAAGCAAGAAAAAAAGCAATCAAAAATAGAAAGCAGTTTAAGGGACTTCAAATTAGACCGACGGCATCATTGTTTGATGATGCAGGGAAACAGGAACCCGGTGAAAACAACTGGTCAGGGTATGGTTTTGATGTACATCCCCAAGTGACCTTTGCCTCTGCCATTATAATGGTTGTTTTTATTGTGCTGACATTGCTTTATCCAGAGTCAGCACAGACGCTGTTCACGAATTTAATGCAAAACATTTCGAAAAATGCCGGCTGGTTTTTTGTCATGGCGGCAAATATCTTTATCATTGCGGCACTCTACTTTGCCTTTGGCAGTTACGGTAATATTAAAATCGGCGGCAATGATGCACAGCCGGAGTTTAGTAAATTTGGTTGGTATGCCATGCTGCTCAGTGCCGGCATGGGGATTGGCCTGCTCTTTTGGAGCGTTGGCGAACCCATCAGCCATTTTCTATCGCCATCACCAATGTTTGGCAATATCGCCGCAGGATCACCGGCGGCAGCGCAGGCGGCTATGGTGACGACCTTTTTCCACTGGGGTATTCATCCTTGGGCGATTTATTCGATCGTGGGCTTAGGCCTCGCCTTTTTTGCCTATAACAACGGCTTGCCGCTTACAATTAGATCTGTTTTTTACCCTTTAATCGGTAATAAGATCTATGGGTTTTGGGGTAATGTCATTGATGTATTATCTGTTCTGGCAACGCTCACAGGGTTGGCGACATCATTGGGATTAGGGGTTGCACAGGTAAATGCAGGCCTTAATTTCCTCTTTGGCATTAAAATAAGCCTTGGCATACAAGTGGTTCTCATAGCTGTTATTACAGGGATGGCCACAACTTCTGTTGTCATGGGCCTCGATGGCGGTGTCAAGCGGTTAAGTGAAATTAATATGGGGCTTGCTGCAATTTTTATGCTGATCATCCTAATTGTTGGGCCAACCGTTTTTATTTTAAGTGGTTTTACCCAAAACATTGGCGCGTATTTGTCGAATATTATTGAAATGAGTCTCTGGACAGAGACATTCCGAAACACCAATTGGCAAGGGGCATGGACTATTTTTTACTGGGCTTGGTGGATCTCTTGGTCGCCGTTTGTCGGCATGTTTATCGCAAGGATTTCCAAGGGGCGTACCGTAAGAGAATTTATTCTCGGCGTTATGCTGATTCCAACGCTGTTGTCCTTTTTCTGGATGAGTGTCTTCGGCGGCACGGCGATTTACCTACAGATGAATCAGATTGGCGATATAGCAGGTGCTGTATCACAGGATGTGGCAATTGCTTTGTTTGCAATGCTTGAGCATCTACCTGCAACGCGGTTTCTCTCCATTATCGGGATTATTCTCGTAACGGTGTTTTTTGTAACTTCTTCGGATTCGGGCTCGTTAGTCGTCGATCACCTTACTTCAGGCGGTAAACTGGATTCACCTATTCCACAAAGAGTCTTCTGGGCTGTCATGGAAGGTGTCGTTGCGGCGGCGCTGCTCATGGGTGGCGGACTGACGGCACTTCAAACGGCATCGGTGATGACGGGGCTGCCATTTGCCATTATCCTCATTATTTTGGTCTATTCGCTGAAGCTGGGGCTTCAGCAGGAGTATGAGGTTGAAGAGGCCGTCCGGCGAAGGCTTCGCGAAGTGGAAGAAGAACATTTTCTCAACGAAGCCGTTGCCATTGCCGTTCAAGAAGAGGTCAATGCAGAACTGGAGAACAGGGAGCTGTAGTGTAAAGTGGTTATGCATGAGCGTTAGCTGTGATTTGCGTAATGATCTTACGTGCAAACAAGTGAAATATAAAACGAATTGGTATACGAAGCTAATGAACATGAAATAAATAGCAATGAAAAGAATGCAATATGAAAGGACAGTTGTAAAATAGACTTCTATTCAAAATAGCCAGAACCAGTCTTAATTGACCGGTTCTGGCTATTTTGATATAGAAAGATATCAAGCGCGGTTTTAAAGAACCTGTTTAGATGCGTTATGACTTTTTTACGATGAAGGTCTTACGCTTTTTAACGATTACACATTTCAATATAATAAAGAATAAACATGTTAAAATGAATTTTTTAGTTGCTATTTGCTAAATTTATCCTTTGAGCGTGTAAAGATTTCTTTCGACGCCAAACTCGTATAACATTTCACTGAGTCCAATTTCTCGAAGCTGTGTAATTTGCTTTGCCATTTCAATTGGTGCTATAGGCATATCTGTCAATATCCATTCGATAGCTAGATTTATAGAGGCAAGTGAATGATAACGAGAAGCAAATCGCAATTTCTCTGGAAGTAAATTGTTATTAAGATGGAGCTTATGCCAATTTAAATCGTAATTTATCGCAAATTCAATAATAAATTCTCGAAGACAATTTTGACCTGACATCATACATGCTGATTTCAAAAAAATATGATGCGCGGCAATACGATAATAGTAATCAAGGGTGTTAGAATAATAATCCTTGCTTAAATTTGTTTCTAAGAAGCTTTTTAATACGCGATTTAGGTAGACCCATTGTATGAGATCTTGCTTGTCTTTAAAGTGATTGTAGAATGTTTGTCTGCTGATCCCGGTTTTTTCCATTAAGTCTTTTACGGTAATGTTTTTCATTTTTTTTTCTGCACATAATTGTAGTATAGCATCTGCTAAAATATCATTTATACAAATTGCCATGTACTACTCCCCTCCCTTTCAAGCATAAAAGTTAAATAGATATGGTTATTTAGGATAAATTAAAAATGTTCAGCAAACTATTTTTTATACTCATCATATATCAATGAATTGAAAAACTAACTTCTGTTTATAAATTCAAGCGGTACTAGACTGTATAATGATTTATGATCTCCCTAAAAATAAAGCAATCTTTGCCATTGAGAACAGTAGGGGGAATTTGACTTTTCTTGAAGAGGATCTCAGAACAGAAGTGGCGTTAAAAATTCTGTCAATATATGGGCATAAGCGTATTTGCTGCTCATGCAGACTTTAAACCTCCTTTCATACACATGATTGCCAACAATCTTAGCGAGATTGTCTACCCTTAGGCAGGCGGTGCGCTTGTAAATTTAGATGCACAAAAGATCTGCCTATATCTCAATACAGAACGATTTCGTTTGTTTTTCCATGCTATAATCTTTGCCATCTATCTTTCTATTATAAAGCATTTATAAAGAAAACGCTTTTTACTTATGCTTATTCTAATTAGATCACAAAGGCGAACACGATAGCTTGCATACGGCAGGATAAATTACTATATTGCTTGAGGGGATGCATCTGTCGTTAGTAGCTCACAAATAGGAAGTTCGGAAGATATAGAGTTTGATCTATCATTGTTCTATAAAGCGATGGCCTTGTGAGCATTTTTATGTATGAGTAGGTCATTAATAAATTCCGTCGCTATCATTGCAAGGAAATAATTAATATTTTATCAGATGATAATAAAATATATGGAATGGATACATTGAGCAATTTTGACATGATAATAATCAATTCTAGGATTCCCCTCTAAGGGGAATTTTTTATTGCCCACAAAATTTCAGAAAACATTAGGCGCTGGCTTGCTACTATGTATTTTATCAACTTCATTTTATACCGTAAATTGACACTATTTGAAATGTATCAACATATAGACAAAGGGCACTGTTCTGTAAGTTGTGCTGCAATTAAAGGTACTGTTAGAATAAATATGAAAATGGAGTGTCAGTTGTAAGACGGTAAAACAGTGCGGTTGCGACAAAATAATTATTTTTTTTGGGGGAAAAGAATATGAATCAAAAACCTAAAACGTTATCAGACTTTTCAAAGGTACCAATGAAAGAAAAAATTGCGTATTTTATAGGTGAATGTGGGAGTTGTGGTATGTTTTACTATCTTACGATTACGCTTTCAACGTATTTTTATACGGATGTAATGCACATTTCAGCAATTACACTGGGAACCATTATCATATTCTCACGCATGTTTGACGGCGTGTCGGATTTAATTGTCGGTACGCTGGTGGACCATACACATACCAAGTGGGGAAAAGCGAGGCCTTGGGTTTTTATTTCAACCTTTCCGTATGCACTTTCGATGATCCTCCTTTACTGCATTCCGGCATCGTGGACAAGTGCGCATCAAGTTGCTTATGTAATCATCACATATAATTTTGCGATTACGATTTGTTATACTGTCGAGAATATTCCTTGGGGCTCTTTGCCTGCTCTGATGACAAGGGATAAAGTACAGCGTTCGCAATTGCATTCTGTTCGAATGTTGGCGAGTCCTTTAGGCAGTGCTATAGGTGTGAGCACGGCACTGCCATTAATTAATGCCTTGGGTGGGAAACAGAGTGATTGGATTCTTGTAATGAGCATACTTGCGATTGTAGGTATTTGCTGCAATGTATTGGCGGTTGTCTTAATCAAAGAACGTGTTGTAATGATTGATCCAAAAGAAAAGAAAAGCAATAAGGGGGATGTTCTTTCTGCAATTCACAATCCATATTGGTGGGTATCCATACTCATCACGCTTGTATGGAATACTTTTATAGTCGCTACATCAATTTTAACGCCTTATTATAGTAAGTATTTTCTTAATGACTCATTAATTACCACAGCGATTAATAATGCTCAAACGATTTCACTTGCAATATGTGCATTCTCATGTTATTGGCTGACGAAAAGATGGGAAAAGAGTACGATTTTAAAATTTAGTATGTTAATAACGATTTTGGGTCAGATTCTACTCATTACCAATCCTCTGAGTCTTACGACCATAATAGTTGGTACGATTATACGCTGTGTTGGATTTGGCTGTATGGGCGCTTTGATGTTTGCCATGGCAACGGATGCAATTGAATATGGTCATTGGTATACAGGACACAGAGCAGAATCGACGACATATTCTGCGGTAGGAATAGGCAATAAAATGGGTGTTCTGATGGGGTCGGGTTTATTGACGATCCTCCTTGGCATGGCTGGTTATGATGGTTCTATGCAAGTACAAGGTGATATGGCCATGAATATGATAAAAATGCTCTACTTATGGTCACCGATTGCTTTGGCGGTTATTACTGTCATTATTATGATGTTTTACAAGTTGGACGAAAAATATGACGCTGTTCTAAAAGATTTAAATGCCAATAAGTTTTCACCTAATGTTCAATTACAGTATAGGGAAAATGCAAGATCATATTAATGTGACAGGGAAGGGGGGATATCAAAATTTATAAATAGGGGGGGATCAAAAATATCTTGTTAATGCATTTGTTTTATTATTCAAATTGTTGAGGAGGTAAATGATGGAAGCTGATCAAATAATTAATGGTCATAAACTGGTAGATCCGAGCAAGTATACAATCAAAATATTAGTCGTAGCATTTTTGGGTTTTTTAGTTAGTTGTATTGCGCTTCAGGCGGTTTCACTTGCATCACCTGTCATTAGACAGGAATGGGGGCTCGAATTTTCACAAATTGGTGTTATAAATACATTTAATTTGCTGGGGATGGCTATAGGCGCTTTAGTCTGGGGCCCTATAGCTGACAAAGTAGGGCGAAAGAAAGCACTGGTATGGTGTATTGCCTATTTTACAATATTTAATATTGCAACAGCATTTTGCACGAATTTGACAAGTTTTAGTATTCTGAGGTTTCTGTGTGGTGCAGGGCTTGGCGGAGAATGGGGGATTGGTGCCACTCTTTTGACAGAGTTTACTGATTCAAATCGAAGAGCTAGATTTACAAGTATTGTACAAATGGCAGGTATGGCTGGTCCGGCGATTGCGTTACTGGGGGTATTGTATTTAATTCCAATTTTCACATGGAGATCACTTTTCATTCTGTCAATTGTTAATATTCCGCTAATAATATATATACAATTACGCATCCCTGAGTCTCCGCTGTGGCTAAAAGAAAAATATGGTTTGACTGAGAAAGCAGACGTGGAAAAGCCTAAGTTTAGCGAATTGTTTAGTTCAAAATACATTAAGCCTTCATTAATTAGTATGTTGTTTGGTGTAACTGTTTTAGGGGGATACTGGGGTGCAAACGCTTGGATTCCAACATATCTAATGGAGGAAAAAGGACTTGACCTTTCAAAGATGAGTCAGAATATGTTTCTTATATATGCCGGTGGCATATTAGGCTATTATCTTTATGGTTACTTATGCGATAAAATTGGACGGAAAAAAACCTATATCATTTTACCGTTGCTGACATGTGGCGCGACACTCTTATTCGCATTTGGATTGACACCGCAGAATTTTATTGCTATCAATTTCATTTATGGTGTGCTTAGTACCGGTATTTTTGGTCCTATGGCAACATTTGTCGGGGAACAGTTTCCGACTAAATATAGAAGCACTGGTATTGCTTTTTCATGGGGGGTAGGCCATTTTGCAGCAGCTGCCGCACCGGCGATTATTGGGCTTGTAGCCGAGTCAGTTGGACTTGCAGTCTGTATAGGCGCAATGGCAGGTGCTTACGTAGTAACCACTCTGTGTGCCGTGTTAATGAATGAGACAAAAGGTCAGGTTTTAGAATAGTGAGCAGTAATGAAGCTACTTATTAATGGCAGGGATCCCTGTTGTTTATAAACAATAGCGTTAAAAAAGGAGTGTAATATATGAAAATCAAAGCAGCAGTTTGTTATGAGTACAAAACGCCTCTCGTTGTAGAGGAAATTGATTTGGCCGATCCGAGAAAAGAAGAAGTTTTAATCAAGATGGTTGGTTCGGGCGTATGTCATACGGATATCCACGCACAAGAAGATGGTTGGGGAGGCATGGATAAAATGCCTATGGTTTTTGGACATGAGGGCTCCGGTATTGTAGAGAAAGTAGGCCCGGGTGTAACTGAATTTAAGCCGGGTGATCACGTAATTGTTTCATATCCGTATTGTGGAGAATGTGAATATTGTCTAACCGGCAAGCCGTATTTGTGTCCTGAATGCATCTCGTTAATTCATGGTGGAACGATGGCAGATGGTTTTTCGCCTCTTTCGAAAGATGGCAAAACAATTCACAATTTTTTTGGCTCATCAACTTATGCAACCCATGCAGTTGCAAATGTTCGCAATCTTGCCAAAGTTGATCCGGACGTGGATTTAAGCCTGTTAGGTCCCTTGGCCTGTGGGTTTATGACTGGGTCAGGCGCTGTTTTAGGTCAATTTAAAGCAGAACCTGGTAGCACGATTGCGGTATTTGGATTGGGTGGCGTAGGCATTAGTGCACTTATGGCTGCGAAAATCTGCAATTGTACAACAATTATTGCTGTGGATATTGTTGAATCGAGGTTGGAACTTGCAAAAGAATTAGGCGCGACGCATACAATCAATGGAAAGCAGATTGAAGACGTGGTGGGCGAAATTAAAAAAATTACTGGTGGAAAAGGTGTTGATTATGCAGTTGAAGCAACAGGTTTTGAGCCGGTTGTTCGAAATGCTATTCATTCAATGGGAATGGGGAGTGAAATTGCAATAATTGGACCGGCGACACATTTTGAATTTGAACAATTATGGGGAGAATTGTATGGAAAGACAATTCGAGTCATTAATATGGGGATGGTGCAGCCAAAGCTATTTATCCCTAAATTGGTAGAGTGGTATAAAAAAGGCATGTTTCCGATTGATAAAATCTGTAAAACTTATACGCTGGACGACATTAATGTCGCTTTTGAGGACAGTTTGAACGGCACATCGATTAAGCCAATAATAAAATTTGAATAAGTATAAAAGAAGGAGCTGAAGATAATTATGGGAAAACAATATAATAACCTATTTTCGCCATATCAAATTGGCAAACTCAAAATTAAAAATAGGTTCTGTGTTGCGCCAATGGGTTTCTTTCCATATACCGCCAGCGGTGCTTTACCAGATGAAGCGGCTAATTATCTAGTAGAAAGAGCTAAGGGGGGATTCGGATTAATCTTCACTGGTGCGATCAATGGGGATATCGAGATAGACCCTTACAATCCGCTGGATACAGCCAGTCCGTTGTTTCATCGCGGAAACTATATACGATCCTTTCTTTATACAAATGACCGTATCCACGCATATGGTGCAAAATCTTTTTGTCAGATTACGATGGGATTGGGGCGGAATTATCCGGGTTTAAAATCGCCATCAGATGTAATTACTTGGGCAGATCCGAGTCAGCATGCGCCGGTGCTAACGAAAGATGAGATGAAAAGAAAAATCGAACAGATGATAGAATCTGCGGCAGTGGTAAAAGCAGCAGGCTTTGACGGAATGGAAGTTCATGCAATGCATTGGGGCTACCTGCTAGATCAAATTGCGATGAGCATTAGCAATCACCGTTCTGATGAATATGGCGGCAGCTTAGAAAATCGATTGCGGGCAGCTAAAGAAATTGTTCAGGGAATCAAACAAGTGTGTGGTACTGATTTTCCGGTTGTTATGAGACTTGGTCTTAAAAGCTATATTACTGGCCTTGGAAACAATAAATCGTCATTAACTGGTGAAAATGAAGCTGGCCGCACGCTCGAAGAAGGATTAGAAATTTGTAAGCTTTTAGAAGTATATGGCTATGATGCATTGAATGTGGATGTAGGTGTATACGAATCGTTTTATCAAGCGTGTCCGCCAATGTACATGCCAAAAGGTCATGTAATACCAGTTGCAGCTGAAGCCAAGAAAGTGGTTAAAATTCCTATTTTAACGGCAAGTCGTATGGATGACCCAGAGATGTGCGAATTTGCGATCGCTGAAGGCAAAACAGATGGTGTTGTACTGGGACGCGCTTCTTTAGCGGATCCTCATTATCCGCGAAAAATCGAAAGTGGCAAAGAAGACTCAATTCGTCCCTGTATAGCATGTAATCAAGGTTGTATTTTCCCTGCAATAACCGGCGGCGCGCCAACTTGTGCCGTTAATCCTGCAATGTCAAGAGAATTGACTTATGGTATTGAAAAGACGATGAAAGCTAAAAAGGTTATTGTTGTCGGTGGTGGCGTCGCTGGAATGGAAGTTGCTCGAACGGCAACCATCAGGGGCCATGAAGTCACCCTATATGAGGCAACTGACAAACTTGGCGGCAATCTAATTCCTGCAGGGGCACATGATTTTAAAAATGATGTACAAAGGCTGAATAATTGGTATCAGAGAGAATTAAAGGACTTAGCTGTTCCTGTATACCTCAATACTCAAGTTACAGTTGATATGTTAAAAGAAATGGAGGCAGATGCCGTTGTACTCGCCGTTGGTTCAGCACCAGTTATGCCGAAAATTGCTGGCATCGATAATGCCGTAACTTGTGTTGACGCCATTATGAATGGAAAAGAAGTTGGGCAAAATGTCGTTGTTGTCGGTGGCGGCTTAGTTGGCTGTGAAATAGCACTTGAATATGCGATGGATGGCAAGAAAGTCACTGTTGTTGAAGCGAAGGATAGCATTCTGTCAGCGGGAGATCCGGTGCCGGTAATGAATAGCATGATGCTTACGGATCTTATGAATAAGTACAATGTAGCAATTCGCACCGGACATAAAATTGAAGAGGTTAACGATGCAGGCGCAGTTATTACCTCTGTTGAAGACGGCTCTGAATCTTTTATTTCAGCGGATACTGTTATCATTGCTGTTGGATTCAAGTCAATGAATTCTATGGCTCAGGATATTTATGGGACATATTTAGAAATCTATGAAATTGGGGACGGCAGAGAAGTTGGCAATATTAAGACTTCAATCGGAGATGCTTATGAAGTCGCAAGAGGCCTATAATCTTTTAAATAAGAGCTTCTGCAAGAGTTGGCTTAGGTGTTGTTATACTCATCTGCATTGATTGTGGCGTGTAGCATTTCTTTTAAGAAATAATATCACTGTAGCAGAAAAAATTACAGAAAAGAGGGGCATAAAATGACAAATAAAAATGTTGATTTTACAATAACAAAGATGTTAGAGAACGCTAGACTGGCGCAATCGGTCTACGGAAATTCGACACAAGAACAGCTTGATAAAGCAGCGCGAATTTGTGCAAAAACAGTATATGATAATGCTGAAATTCTTGCAGTAGAAGCCGTTGCTGAAACAAAAATGGGAAGTGTTGAAGGTAAAATTGGCAAGATGCAAACTGCATTGACAGCAGGTTGGAGCTATACAAAAGGAAGAAAATCCACTGGTGTAATCGGATGGGAAAAGGGAAAGCTGGATGTTGATTGCATTCTTAAGATTGCAAAACCAGCCGGTGTTATTGCCGCTGTGACGCCTTCGACGAATCCAACAGCCAACATAGGCTTTAATTCGATGCAAGCATTGAAAGGTGGCAATGCAATTATATTCTGTCCGCATCCTGGCGCTAAGAATGTGTCACTGCATTGCGTTCAAATGATAAGGGACAATCTGGAAAAAGGCGGATTTTCGCCAGATCTTGTACAGTGTGTTGCAGACCCTTCTATTGAAATGACTCAAGCGATGATGAAAGCCTGCGACCTAAATGTAGCAACCGGCGGTGCAGGCATGGTCGAAGCAGCGTTATCTTGCGGAAAACCGTCTTTTGGCGTTGGGCAAGGCAATTGCCAAGCACTTATTGATAAAAACATGAATGACATGTTTGATGAAATTGCCGAGGGAATTGTTTTTAACCGTCAATTCGATAGTGGCATCCCCTGTACTGGTGAGCAAACGGTAATTGTTCCAGAGAGAGATAAAAAGGAGCTTCTTGATGCTTTTGAGCGTGCAGGTGCCTTTATAATTCGAGATAAAGAAACGATTGATAGAATGCGTAGTCTCTTGTTTGTAAAGAATGAAGAAACTGGCGTTTACACGATGAATAGGAAAGCCTTAGGCAGGCCGGCACAGGAAATTGGTGCGATGATAGGCATTAAAGTGCCATCAGATAAAAAAATTATGATCCTTGAACTGGATTCTTATGGGAAAGACGAGTTGTTATGCCGAGAAAAATTGTGTGTTGTGACGAATCTTATAGCCTATGCCGGCGAATGGGAAGAGTGTGTACACATTGCAAAATCCAATTTGCTGATAGAAGGCGCAGGTCATTCGGCAGATATTTACACAAGTGTTAAGGCGCATGAAATGCAT
The DNA here is from genome assembly GCA_030446305.1 of Clostridiales bacterium. Taxonomy (GTDB): domain Bacteria; phylum Bacillota; class Clostridia; order Peptostreptococcales; family Acidaminobacteraceae; genus Fusibacter. The sequence continues at coordinate 31,081 of JASUSA010000023.1, forward strand.
GCTGGTATTGAACTTCCTGTGTGCAGACTAATTGTCAATATGAGCAACCTTGCAACATTTGGTGTGCCTTATGCTAATGTTGGCTTAATTCCTACCCATGGCCTTGGCTGCGGATTTTGGCAGGGTAATACTTCAGGCGAACATATAAACTTTGAACATTTTCTGAATATCACCCGCATGGTTTATAACGTTAAATCAGGTGTAACAGAATTGACAACCGAAGAAGTATGGGCTGAGTAACAGGGGGGCACGAGCAATGGCATTTAAAAGCATTCATGAGCTCCTGTTGTATGCAAAAAAAAAGCGTAGCATATGCACGGTAGCAGTTGCAGGTGCTACAGAGGAACATGCATTACTTGCAGTAATGAAAGCACGTGAAGAGGGGATTGTTCATCCCCTCCTCGTGGGTGATAAGGGTAAAATCACTAAATTTTTGAAAGAAATGAATATCCAAATTGAAGATGATGCTATTTATGATGCAAAAGATGATGCTGAAACGGCATGGCAGACTATACAGCTGGTAAGGCTTGGAAAAGCAGATTTAATAATGAAGGGATCACTAAATACATCAGTGCTGTTGCGGGCTGTGTTAGATAAAGAAGAAGGCCTTCAAAATGATGGCATGATTACAACCATGGCTCTAGCTGAAGTTCCAGGTTATCACAAAGTTTTATGTTTTAGCGATGGTGGTGTCATTCCATACCCAACACTCAATCAGAAAAAGAAGCAGATTCAATTGGTTACACAAGTATGTCATACGATGGGTTATCGTGAGGTCAACGTAGCGGTGATATGTGCAAATGAAATGCTCAATCCGAAACTTGTCGAATCGGCAGATGCAGCTGAACTCAAAAAGATGAATCAAATTAACGAAATTGATGGGTGTATCGTTGAAGGCCCCATATCGCTTGATATTGCGCTTAATGCTGAAGTTGCAAAAGGGAAAAAATTTGAGAGTCCAGTGGCTGGAGAAGCAGATATGCTGTTGTTTCCAAATATTGTTTCAGCGAATGTTTATGCTAAGGCAATTGATATGGCCGGCGCAAAAATTGTAAGTTTTTTGCTTGGGGCAGAAGTGCCAATCGCATTAACTTCACGAACGACAACGGTAGAAAATAAATTTAATACGCTGGCTGTGGCTGCAGCGATGATAGATGATCGAAAGAAGGTGTGAGAAATGTTGCGGATATTGGTATTTAACTACGGCAGTACGTCAGCGAAAATATCAATTTATGAAGATAAGATTTGTGCTCACGAATTATCAATCTCATATACTGAAGAAGAGGAAAAGTTTGAATGGAATCCCGCAGATGATGTAGCTTATAAAACGAATGTTGTATTAAACTGGCTAGAAAGTTTAAATTTTTCAGTAAATGATATTGATGTTTTTGCACCAAGACTAGGCGCTACTTTCTATGGTGCAGACGGGGGGACATTTAAGGTTGAAGGTGTTTTAAAAGAGCAAATTGAAGCAAAGTATTTTCCAGATAAGCCCATAGTGCATCCATTATTTGAGACGATAGAAATCATTAATCAACTTCAAAAACATGCAAATAGAGAAATACCTATTCTAACCACAGATCCGGCATCTATTGACCAGCTTATACCTGAAGCAAGATTGACAGGATTGCCTGGATCTGTCAAGAGATCCTCTGCGCATATGTTAAATCAGAGAGCTGTAGCAAAAAAGGCAGCTGAAGCACTGGGGAAAAAATATAGTGAGGTAAATTTAATCATTGCACACATTGGAGGCGGAACTTCTATTGGTGCACATGTTAAAGGGCGAATGTTGGATAGTACCGATGGTACAGGTGATGCCGATGGACCATTTACTTCTAAAAGAGCGGGGGCGGTTCCGGCAGCAGATATCATTAAAATGTGCTTTAGTGGCAAATATAATACGCCATCGGAAGTAACCAATATTTTGAAAGGGAAGAGTGGGCTGCAAGGATATTTAGGAACCGGCGATTTAAGAGCGGTAGAAAAAAGAATTGCTCAAGGTGATGATGAAGCAGAAGTCGTATTTAAGGCCCTTGGATATCAGATTTCAAAAGAAATTGCCTCATTTTACGCAACGATGTATGGGCGAGTAGATGCCATTGTTTTTACAGGGGGAATGGCACACTCTCACAAATTAGTCAACTTAATAGCCAGTCGGATAGGCAATATGGCAAAAGTTTTCGTATATCCAGGTGAAATGGAAAATGAATCACTTGCACTTGGAGCTTTACGCGTTATGATGGGGGAAGAGGAAGCTGCTGTTTATAATGTTGAGGACGAAATAAAGAATGCGTTTTCTCAAAAGTGATTTGTAGACATAAGTACTTGAAAACAATATATAATGAAAGTTGCTTCAATCTTGGACTGTATCATTCTTTCGCTAAATATACAAAGAATGCTATAGGCTAATGCATGATTGTTCTGCAATTTATTAAAGGTGTTATTGCTTATCTATTTTGCAATAGCACCTTTTAAAATGGAATTTTACTGACGTTAGGGTAGTTTTGATAAGAGTCAAATATTGTACCTATCCGCCGAAGCTTCCAAAATCAATGATCTCTACACCAGCAGGGAACGCAAAGACACTATGGGGCTAAACGCTTATTTTTGGCAAATACGCAGTACCAATTTTAGCATGCATCATGTGGGCATAAATGTAAAAAAATCGCTTTTCCGATAACGATCAGATCAGCGATTTTGCATAAGTGTTGGCGGTGACGCCATAAGTGTTTTTGAAGTGTTTATTCAGATGTGAGAGATCGACAAAGTGTTCTGCCATGACCGCCGTGTAAACTTCTTTTGTTTCTTCGATCAGTTTTTTAGCGCGTGACATTTTACAGCTTAAATAATACTGATAAGGCGATAAACCGACGGCAGCCTTAAAGACGCGAATCATTTGATACTTGGACATGCCAACGGCTGTGGCGACGTCATCAAGCCGCAGTGGTTCATCTTCGGCATTTCGAAGCATCCATTTGATCTTTTGGATACGCTGGTGCTCGTGGTTGATTTTTGCATCTGTCATCAAACCGCCCAAGTGGTCGCCAAGCAGGGTAAATGCATCATCACAAAATGCAGGATCACAATCATTCAAAATGGTAAAAGCAGCATTATAAACCAGCCGCTCAAGTGTTTTGTCGTATACAACTGAATCCTTAAAATAATGGGTTTCATTTGTATCAAGGATTGCTTTCATTTTGGCTTCATCGACATAAATCATAACGTAGTCCAGCCTTTGATGCTCATGTGCCCAGCCGTCATGGACAAAGCCGGGATGAAAGAGCATCACACCGTGCGGACATGATGCATGAATGCTGCCTCTGGAAGAAAACTTCTGAATGCCGTCTAGTGTAACGCCCAGTGCATATTCATCATGAGCATGTTTTTTATAGGAAAATTCATGAAAGCTGGCCGAAAGTGCCGTAATGCCGGAAGCTTGTTTGTAGACAAACTGATTCATATCATCACCTCCCAAAAGGTGTCTTGAAATGCGTCCGTGGATATAACAACCATATGCAGCATACGAGCGGAGAGGCATCACAATTAAAGATAATAAAAGCAAAAGTGTATTTGGCACTATTGTATACCATTTATCCGTTACAATGCTAGTACATTATTGCGGCTGCGATGGTGGTGTGTAAGATGCTTAATGTAAACTAAAGGTTTGTCTAAAAACCCAAATGCCAATAAACCAGTAAGTTAACGAGTCAAAAACCGTGTAAATGCCTCAGGGGCGCAATATTTTACTAGACAGCCGCTGTTAGGCGGTTATAATTAGCCATAAAAACACAGCGCTTTTAATGACTTGAACAGCATTAATAGGACTCGAGGAGGCGGCAATGAAATACGATACAAAAGTGGTTATGATTATTGAAGAAAATTTGGCAATGTGGCAAAAGTTAAATGTTACGGCGTTTATAGCAACGGGGATTGGCGGCACACAGCCTATTATTGGCGAGCCTTATCAAGACGGTGACGGCATCATCTATTTGCCGATGTGCAGGCAGCCAATTATTCTGTACACAGCATCTGCGGGAAAAATGAAAGAAATCTTGCTAAAATCATTTACAAAGGAAATTCAGTCTGTGATTTATACAGAAGAACTTTTTGAAACAAAAAATGACATGGCGAACCGTGCAAAGGTGGCCGAGTTCAAAACAGAAGCGCTCAATCTTGTGGGTGTCGGTTTGTACGGTAAGAAAAATCAGATTGACAGAATTGTCAAAGGACTCGAACTGCATCCGTAAAGACAGCTGTTAGAGACTATTTTTGTCAAGCTTATCTCAGTTTACTGGTATAATAGAGACATATACGATTTTCGATTATTAGGTGAGGTAATTGCATAATTTAAATTTTAGGCTTTTCACGCCGATAGGGATATGCATCACAATGGAGCAAGTCAATCTATTGTAGTGAGGACTCAAGTTAAAGATATTATGCAGTTTCCTTGGGTAGGAAAGTGAGGAAGTGCGTCATGGGTATTTTTACAGAAGTAGAGAAACAGCTTAAAGTTAGGGGCTATGCCGTGCAGACATTTTCAAGCGGTGCAGAGGCCGTCGACTATTTAAACCGTGTGGTTGACGGTGTAACTGTTGGTATTGGCGGGTCGGCAACGGTGAAAACGCTTAACGCGTATACGGCGTTAAAGGCACACAATACGGTTTATTGGCACTGGGAGCAGGATGCTGATGAAGCGCGCCAAAATGCAATGACGACGGATGTTTATTTGGCATCTGCAAATGCGCTGGCTGAAACAGGAGAAATCGTCAATATTGACGGGAAGGGCAATCGCGTGGCATCAATGCTGTTCGGGCACAAAAAAGTATACTTTATCATTGGGCGCAATAAACTCGTGCCAACTTATGAAGAAGCTGTTTGGCGTGCCAAAAATATCGCAGCGCCAATTCGGGCACAGCAGATGAATATGAAGACGCCATGCGCCATTAAAGCAGATAAGTGTTACGAATGCAACAGCCCTGACAAAGTGTGCCGCGGAATGGTGACGCTTTGGGGGCCAATGATGGGCTCGGCAGCAGAAGTGCTTTTAATTGATGAGGATTTGGGCATTTAATTGTCCAATAACGGCTTTGAAAAGAATTGGAGAAGCGAGATGAAAATTGTAACCGCAGAAGCAGTACGTGAAAAATTAACCATCCCTAAGTGCATGGCGATTATGCGTGACGCACTGTGCCAATTAGAAACTGGCGAGGCACAGCAGCCGCTGAGAACGGTTGAAATACTTCCAAATGGCGAGGCTTTTGGTTTTATGCCCGCTTATCTGGGGAATACGGATTATTTTGGTGCGAAAATACTGACGGCATTTCATGCCAATATGGGAACGAATTACCCAAGTCATATGGGTTATGTCATGCTATTTGAATCCGTTCACGGCGCCTTTGTCGGTATGGCTGATGCTACAGTAATTACTGAAGTTCGAACGGGGGCTGTTTCCGGTGTTGCAACTGACTTGCTTGCAAGGAAAGATGCCAGCACTTTGGCTTTGATCGGTGCCGGTGCTCAGGCGCGGTCACACCTTAGAGCAGTTTGTGAGGTGAGGCCGATCAAAACGGTTTTTGTCTATGATCTTTCAGTAGCGCGATCCAAGACATTTATAGATGAAATGACTTCAGAATATCCGCAGCTGGAATTTCATGTTGCTAAGACGGCAAAGGAAGCTGTTGCAGATGCAGATATCATTTGTACACTGACGCCGAGTCAGGCACCTTTTTTAGAATCGCAATGGGTGAAACCGGGAACACATATTAACGCCGTGGGAACGTTCAGTCCGACGACACGCGAAGTGACCAGTGAGCTCGTCGCCAGATCGAAGTTTTATGCAGACCAAGTTGAGGCGATGAAACGTGAATGCGGTGAATACCTTATTCCCAAAGCGGAAGGGCTTATTGATGAAACACATATTAGGGGTTCGATTGGCGCGCTTTTGCTGGGACGCATTGAGGGCAGAACCAGTGATGAAGAGGTAACGCTGTTTGATGCTTTGGGGCTGGCGGTTGAAGATGTCGCCTGTGCGCGATACCTCTGTGTGGAATAAAGCCAAGTGACTATGCGGCGACCGATTTAAAGGTAAAAAAAGATCAGATGCTTACACATAAATAAAGAGCCGACCTGTTCCGAATGACAGGCATTCCAAACGTTAGACCGTTGATAGCGTAAATGGCCTATACGGGTCTATACGGTTAGGAAGTGCGTCATCGGGCAGCCGGCTTTATTTTTTTGGAAAAATGCTTATTTGGATAGAGGCTTAACGGTATGTTCCTGAGATATAGGTGACGGGTTCTATTTGGCCTTCTCGTATACAACGGATGAGATCCTTTTCACTCACAACTGTATCGAGAAAACGCGTCGCATAAACGCCAATACGATTGATACGATGAGAATCACTGCCGCCGCAATGCGGGCAGTTTATTTGGTCTGCTGTTGCGGATGCTTTGAGATTATTGGCATCTTTGGTATTGCCATTGAGCGTTTCAACCGCGTGAAGACCGTGAACTTCGAAAAGATGATCGTCAAGTCCGCGCATATTTTCGCGATACGGATGTGCGGCAATGCAGGCGCCGCCAACGGCGTTGACATGATCGATCAGAGCTTGTGATGACACCATACCCGCAGGTATTTCAGAAAGGCCGAAACAAAGAATATCACCTTCCAGCGTTAAAATCTCAGTACCGACGAAAACGAGAATACCGTATTTTGCTTGCATTGCCTCTGCGAAATCTCGGTTGGCAAAAGTATCGTGATCGGTGATGCAGATTCCGTCGAGACCGATGGCTTTAGCGTATTTTATCCCTTCCTCGAAGTCGATCTGACTGCAAGGAGAATGCTGTTTGGTATGAAAGTGTAAATCGATAATCATAAAAATCTCCATTAAAAAAGATGTATTGCATTTGGACTAAAGTCTATGGCAACGGTTTGTCCAAGTTCATAAAGTGAAAGAGATGCCCGATAAAGGCTGTCGGCATAGAGATTGATACTGCCAAGATTGAGCCGGTAGCGAATGACATTGCCGATTAGTTCTCGGCTTGCTACTGCAGCAAAGAGGGTGTTTGTATCATTTGCAGCAGTGTCGGCATCGGTCAAAAGGATTTCATTTGGCGGCAGCAGCAGGTGTGATTTTCCACGTGGTGAATCACCTGCCGTCAATTTACGATAGAAAGCCGATTCTGATGGCAAATCCGACAGCGGCAAGATATTCACATGACCCATAAAATCTGCGGTAAACACATTTGACGGCGCGTGGTAAACGGCTTCAGGCCGATCATACTGCAGGACCTCACCGTAATTCATAACGGCGATTTTATCGGCAATTGCCATGGCTTCCCTTTGGTCGTGTGTGACGTAGATGGCGGTAATCCCAGTGCTCTGCTGAATCCGGCGTATTTCCTGGCGCATGGACACCCTCAGCTTTTCATCCAGATTGCTGAGCGGTTCATCAAATAACAGTATTTTAGGTTTTGTAATCAGCGCCCTTGCCAACGCGGCGCGCTGCTTCTGGCCGCCGCTGAGGGACTGAATGCTACGTTCGTTCATGCCGCTGAGCTCGACCATTTCTAAAACTTCATCGACTTGTTTTCGAATAGTTGCTTTGGGCAGATGTTTGATCTTAAGGCCGTAGCCGACGTTTTCTTCGACGCTCATATGCGGGAATAGTGCATAGTTTTGGAAAACCATTGCGGTTTGGCGCTTTTGCGTTTCCCATTTTGTCACGTTGATGTCATCAAACCAGATTTCCCCACCAGTGGGTTCAAGCAAGCCGGAAATGATTCTGAGCAGCGTCGTCTTGCCGCATCCGGAAGGCCCAAGAAGGGCAAGCAACTCACCTTTTTGAATATGGAGGTCGATTGCTTTTAAGGCGCTAAAGCCATTGTAGTCTTTGGAGATGGCCTTGATTTCAATGCTCATGCGTTCACTTCCTTTTTAAAGGGTGCCTTTAATCGTTTAATGACATCCCGAAAATTGAAAAGCAGATAGTAAAATCCCAGAAAAATAAGTGTCATAAAAGACAATAGCAGTGCAATCGCCGCGGCATCGCCGGAGGCATTGCTCTTAACAACGGTAAAAATCTGCTGTACGGCAACCTTATTGGAAGGGATAATCAATAGAATAATGGCGCCCAGTGTGACCATGCCGTCAGAGAAGCTGCGCAAAAAAGATGCGAAAAAGGCACTTTTCATCTGCGGCAGCATGATGCTGAAAAAAGTACGCGCCTGTCCGGCACCGAGATTATAGGAAGCGTTTTCGATATCCGGATGAACGTGTTCTAAAAGTGCATACCCGGCTCTTAGGCCAATATTCATAAAGCGCGCGATACAAATGAGGTACACAATCGCCTTTGTGCCCAGCAAGACGATACTTGGCAGCGGTGTCAGCCAAAATTTGCCGATGCCGAGAATCGGATACCGGAATGTGACGAGATAGCCAATGCCAAAGAGAATGCCGGGCACGGCGGCAGGCAGGGTTGCGAACAAATCGGCTGCCGTTGCAAACTTCGGTCGGTGCAGTTTAAGAAGATAGGCGAGGAAAACGCCTGTACCGGAAGCAAAAAGTGCGGTTGCAGACGCGAGCTTGAACGAATTGATAAACGGCTTGATCTGCGTCCCCTTTAAGCTTTGAAAATGCGCCAGTGAGAAGGTATAATCGTACCCCCACTGCTTCGTCAAAGCGCCGAGGACGATAAAGAGATACTGCCCTAGCAGGAACGTGAGGTATAGCGTGCTGATTCCTATCATCATACCTTTCAGATGCCGTGGAAGCGTTCTGTTGACAATGGCGCTGGCAGTGGTATCGTCTGAAAAATAAGATCGTTTTGAAAGATGATATTTATGAAGCCAAAAGGCCATAAAACACGGTAGCAGCAGAATAATGCCTGACAGTGCAGCAGACTGCATGTCGTAGAGGCCGGTGATTTGGATATACAGGTTGGATGCCAGCGTCTGATAGCTGCCGCCGATAATAAGGGGCGTACTGAAATCAGACATGGATGCCAGAAAGACGAGAAGCGCTGTACCGGCAATTTCGGGCGCCATCATCGGCAGCGTTACCGTCAGCAGGACTTTGCCCTCCGAAGCCCCCATGGTGCGTGCTGCTTCTTCCAGTGAGATGTCCGTTTTCTGGATGGCGCTGCTGATCAGGAGATAGGCGAGTGCCGTAAGGCCCAAAACCTGAACCGTGACAATGCCGCGCATGCCAAAGGGCGAAATCGTGAGGCCCAATAACTGGTGCGTAATAAGTCCGCGTTTGCCAAAGAGCATAATATAGGCGATGCTGCCGACAAAAGGCGGATTGATAAACGGCAGCAGGACGAGCGCCTTGAGTACCCTCTTACCCGCGAACGCCATGCGATGCAGTGTAAACGCTAAGATCAGGCCTAAAACAGTAGCCATAATCGTGACGATTATGGCTACGCTGAGGCTGTGCCGTAAATGTATGAAGCTGTTTTGGAACCCTTTCGTGGTAAAGAAAAGGCTGTCCGAGGAAGAAATCCCGTAGAACACAATGCTGACGACTGGTAGTAATATAAAATACACCAGAAAGAGAAAAATAATCCCGTAAATCAGCTTGTGCGGTGAGGGGGTTCTCAAATGCATAGGCGCCTCAAATTCTTAATATTATTGCGGCAGATGGCTTTGCCATTCGAGCAGTATGGATTCTCGGTTGGCGGCATTTGCCTGAAAGTCTACAGGGAAAAGCTGAATCGTCTTAATGTCGACGATGCCGTCTGGAATGGAAATATCATCTCTTGCAACAGCAGCATAACGTACGTCTGCCAGTGTTTGCATGCCTTTTTTCGAAAGCATCCAGTCGATGAATACTTTTGCTGCATCGAGGTTTTGCGTGCCTTCGACAATGGCAACGGGCTGCGGCCACCAGCCAGTACCGTCTTTTGGATAGACGAGCTTAATATTGGCATTATTTTCTTCGAGTTCACGGTCGCCGTTGCTGGCGTTGATGCCGACAATGGCTTCGCCTGCGACGACATTGTTGGCAGGGTCGCTTCCGCGTGCCGTAAAGTATGGGACCTGACCGATCAACTGATCGAGGTATGCCCAGCCTTCTTCTTCGCCGCGGACTTGTAAAATAGCGCTAATGGTGTTGTACGCAGTGCCGGATGAAGCAGGGTCGGACATGGAGACTTCACCTTTTAATCCCTCTTGAAGCAGATCGTCCCATGTTTCAGGCATTTTTAAACCGTATTCGTCAATAAGTGCCGTGTTGACGACCCAGTTGACAAGTGTTAAGGAAGTGCCGTACCAATAGCCGTCAGGGTCTTTCATAATATCGTCGAGAACGGCGCCTTCCGGAGCGTCATAGGCGTGCAGGAGGCCCTGCTGTGCCGCACTGATAAAGGTATCGGCGCCGCCTGTAAACCAAATATCAGCAATCGGTGTTCCGGCAGTGCTTTCGTTAATCAAGCGCTGAAGGATTTCGCCGTTTTGCATGGTGAGGTTTTCAACCTTGATACCCGTATCAGCTGTAAATTGTTCCAGAACGGGGATAATTGTGTCCGTAACGCCATACATGTTCAGCGTAATGTCTTTCATCGCCTCGGCATTGTAGTAATCAGAATGCCATCCAGCATCTGTATCCGCTGCTGTGTCCTGTGTTGTGTCTGCGGACGTATCTGCCGCAGTGCTCTCGCTGCTGCTTTGAGCCGCTTCTGTTGTATTAGCCGGCGTGCTGTCGGCAGTTTGCTCAGCCGGTGTGTTGCTTGAACTGCACGCAATCATTAAAAAGGCTGAAATCGCTAAAACGACCAGCAATAATTTTCTTTTCATGTTTCCTCCATGATTCTTTGTCTTTGAAATTTCTGCTTAAGCGGTGATGGTGATGCACATAAAACGCCCCCACGTATGTCAAAATCACGCATTCAAGCAGTGCAATGCTATTATACGCTTTCATTCTCCAAAAGAGAAAGGATATAAAATAGTTTTATAAACGAGATGAGATATAAGTGATTCTAAGATTGGTGATGTGAATACACTTTTTCGCGTTTAATAAGCAATTAATTATGGGCTATATCTCATATTTCGCCTAACTAATATTTCAAATAAAATATTTTTGAAATGGGAAAAATTACAAAAAGGATTTTTCAAATTTATCTTGAATCTATATGTATAACAAGATTGCGAGGTATGGATATAAACATAGATTTTAGCCAAATTCGACCACATAAAGATAGAAAAGCAGGTTTAATAGCAGGTTTGTGTCAGCAGATTCAATTATCGGCTGTATTTGATGCATTGTTAGCACAACATACCGGAAGACCACCTGAAATACCGTATGGCTCAATGGCTCAGTTGATGCTGATTAACCTAGCTGATGACCATCATCCCCTTTGGAGAATGAAAGAATACTTTGCGGACAAGAATATAGAATCTTTACTTGGTCATCCTGTAGAACTCTCTAAACTTAATGATGACAGGTTCGGTGGTTTTCTGGATGCGATGCAAGCAGCCGATTGCAAGAAAATATATTTAGAACTTTCCACAAATGCCTTTCGGCGTTATTCAATTGCTTTCCAACGTGAACTTTGATACGACGTCAAAGATCATGTGGGGTGAATATAAGACTGCCGAAGGAACAACAGGTGTCATTGACGTCAGCTTTGGTTATTCCAAACAAAAGCGTCCTGACAAGAAACAGATAAAGATGTCACTTGGTACATCGAATGGCATCGGTGTAGATGGTCAGGTTTTATCGGGGTCGTTAGATGACAAGACATTTAATGTCGATAATCTTGATCGTGCCAACGAGCTAAAGAAAGCATTTGGTGTAGAAGGTGAATTCTTTTACATTGCAGACAGTGCTGCGTTTACGGAAAAATTTTTAATCAAAGCAAAAAAATGAAAATTGATATCGTTCCCACACGTGAATATAAAAAGAAAGAACAACAGGCGGAAACTGTTTCCGTAAACCCGGGACCCGTTTCGATGAGCAAATACCAACGTTCTTTTTTCGGTGCCACGTACCTCTTCGACCGGATTGGTAAAACCATAGACATTTCCGCAGATCTTAAGGAATGCTTTCCGGCCGACTACAAAAAACTTCTGTCCATTGCCTACTTTCTGATACTGGAAGAAAGCAATGCTCTGAGCAGGTTCTCGCACTGGCAAAAGTTGCATATTCATCCTTATGGGGACGATATCACTTCTCAACGCAGCAGTGAATTGCTCCAATCCATCGATGAAGAAAGCAGGATGCGCTTCTTCGAAAAGCAGGGGAAAAGGCGTATTGAGAAGGAATACTGGGCCTTCGACATAACTTCCATATCCAGCTATTCCGAAACTCTGAGCCAAGTGAAGAAGGGCCGCAACAAG
>JASUSA010000024.1 GCA_030446305.1 Clostridiales bacterium
CAGCACCTGAACGTGTATAATAAGCGTAACACCCACCAGTGTCTGCACATGCCCCGTGCCACGCGTCATGCCATGGGCACCGCCATCTTTGAGCGGAACTCTCAAATTGTATCGGCCGGGTTCTTTATCATAATCTGCAGCCGGTTTAAACTCATAGCGCGTGAATAAATCATCGCATTTTGAAACGTAATGCCCTTGTACAGAAATATTCATGGGTTCATACGATGTGAAACCGCAAGCTTTGTGAATCATCCCAATGACAGTAGAATATGGTGGCAGAGGAAAAGTCTCCTTCAACTGATGTGAGCCCGGCATCTTATAATTAGCATAAGACTGATAGAGTCTCAGTTTAATTAGTTTCATAGAAATCATCCACTTTCTGATCCAATGCTTTAAAAAATGCGCCAATTCCCATCGGTGTTAAAGCTTCAATGTCTGAATCGTTGTTAAAGACACCGCCAATGTACCCAATCTCAGTATTTTCTGCAATTGCCTCATCAAGCGCCAGAACCTGTGTAATCATCGCCGTCTCTAGTTTACCGTTCTTTGCTTTAAGCCTGCCTTCGAAATGCGGCGATTTCATATCGTAAACCCCTCCGATAATAAAGAGTGGCGATAAATTTTCACGTCTGCCTTTAATGTCCCTGTGCAAAAGTTTAATACCATTTAAAAGTGTCTTGACACGCCTTGCTTTCTCTAAATTATCAATAGTGATATCGCCGTCAATGCCTACGAGATCGAGATCAAGGGTTAGGGTGTAAGCATAGAGCGATTCATGTATTTCACTCTGGGCAATCATCTGTCCACCGCCAACTCTTTTGGAAAGTCCCATATTCGTTAAAAAATCCAAATCCGATTTATAAGGTTCCAGTGCAATGGCATGACTTAAGCGGCACACAGCGCTTCGCGTGTCGGCGCCCTCTTTTGCTTTGGTCTTCATGTAACCAAAAAAATCGATTTCAGGATATTGATCAATGGTCGCATCCGGCGAAAATTGCGCCACGGTTTTTTCAACACTGACAGGTGTGTCTTGCCATCCCAATGTTTCTGTTAGGCTGTAACGAATCGCTTGCCTTGAAATATACGTATATGTGTTGCCATCGCCTCGATGAAGCTTCTTTAAAGTGCTGATATTACCGAAACCTTCTGAATAATTGGCGCTGTTGGCATTAAAAATCATACTAATGGTCAATCCCTTTTTCATAATATTTGCTCCTTTCAGATACCTTTTTTTATCATTTTTCATCTGCTTCATGCTAAATATACTTTATTCAACGTTCGCCTTCGTTTGGTATGGCAATCCTTTTAAACCGATCACAAATGCATAGCCAAAATTCATAAAATCATCTTCATCTTTAATTGTTTCTACAAACAGTGAGGGGATTTCTTCTTTTGTAGCCGCATAAAGCCGTATAATCCGATCCAAAAATAAGGATTTGTCACCTGCTTGCAGTGCGTTGGTCAGCTGGTAAATCAGCCCTCTCAGTTTATTGTCCACATCATCTGATGTACTCCCCATCTTTTGACGCATTTCGATGCCCTTATGGTACATCACATCTACTTTTTTCATATTTTTTTCCAAAGCCGTTTCATCTCCTTTCAATCCATTTCGCCTAAAAAAGCATGTAATCACTTGTGTTTTAATGAGATTCATAAGATTGATCTGCGCGTTAAACCCGCTTTTCTGTCCGCCTTCACTCGCTGCTTTTACATAAACCATGCAAATGCTGTAGAGATTTTCGCCATTGCTAAGTCGCCTGAGTATTTCTGTGTAAAGATTGATCCAAACATCGTGTAACTGGTAAAAACGTTTTTCATAATATTTCAAATAGGGCATTGACCGTTCTAAAATGTGAAGCTGATTTTCATCCAGATGCTGGATGCGATAGCGCATATCACCAGATGAAGACCCCTCACGCCGAATAATCTCTACGTCACTGACGACAAACCCCATTTCAGTTCTGTCCATTTGCGCATTAAGGCCATTGATAATCTGTGAATAGGTGCGTTCCTGATAGGCATCATAGCTTTCAAGCGCTGAAAATTTTGTGCCCGTATTGTTAAAAGCCTTTAAATTTTGTATGCTGTTGTTCACGTTAACGAATAAACCCTTGCGTTTCAGGTTAAAAAAACCGGCCGGCATGCATGAAAGCACAAGTTTACAGAAGGGACACACCTGTGCCGATGCTTTAAAATTCCAATCATGTGACGACTTTCGCTTATAGTCAACACCATAATCTGACAACCATGTACTAATGGGATCAAACCCGGCTACTTTCTTACTAAAGCCGGTTTCGCATTCAGAGCATGTATATTTGCCGTTCGCTGATAATTTATCAGCAGCATCAATACACGGCTGAACAAACTCCAGACGATAGAGGGCATTCATTTCATCTTTCACTTTGGTGCTGTTAAAAAAAGCAATCCCGCCCCAATAGCTGTCGAGAATATTGTAGGCGATGTCTTTATAAAGAAAGACATCTCTGTATTTTTTGAAATAGGCCATCAATGCTTCTAGACTTTCATATTGGAGGCGGCTGTCCTTTTCCTTTTTAATCGCTCTCATTTGGACGGCGGGTTCATATGTATCACCATAGGTTGTCCGTATGATTTGATATGCCGACGGATAGCTTCCAGTAGGTCGATCGACCGTTGCAGCATAGCTCCCAAGCCATGTCTTAATTGCTTCTCCAAGATTTGGACTTGTCGCATCAATGGCGTTAAATCCCGACAGCATTTTATTCACCGTCATCTGTTCACCGTAAACGGCTTTGAAGTACTCAAAATAGTCCTGCTCAAAAGTTTCAAAAACTTCTGTTTCAACTGTTATCGCCCCAAGATAGGGAACGTCTTCCTGAATCAAGTGTTTTTTGCCAGCCTGTTCTAAAATACGGTAAAACCCGAGCAATCCCGCATTGTAGAGACCGTGTGAAACACTTAGAACAATTGCCATTGTACACCTCCTTTCTATAGTCTCTCAAAGCAGCCGAAGCCGAAATCACACCGGGAACCCAATCCTGACTGGTAGATAAAGTTAAGGATTTCCGGACTTGAAGCAATCTCGAAAGTACCCTTGTTGCCGTCAATGGTCTGTCCGTAGTGTTTAACCACGACTTTCTTGAGCTGAGACGCTTCAATCGTGATGCCGCTAGACAAATACGCATTTAATAGCGTCGGCTCCAAAATACGGATGCGCGCTTCGATAATCTCGTTCAGCCTCTGCAGAAACTCTGGTGCGTCATTTGTCAGGTAAATATCTCGATGATCTTCCGTTTTCGTTCGCACTAAAATAGGTGAGAGTGTCTTGGCGCGAATACGCTGTGTAAAAATCGTCGGTGTGTTTAGAAGCCTCTGCGACAACAGTGTCATCTCATGTGACTTGTAAGCATAGGGTTGCCCCTCCTGCTTAAGCAACGCATTGTGAAACATAATGCCCATGCCGAGATCGGGCGTTGACAGGGTAACGGACATTTTGGGCGCTCTCAATGCAACACTTTCTGCTTTAATCGCCGCAATGGGAAAATACATGGCAAACGTCATGTTCTTCATTTTTGCAGAACCGTCGTAAAGCGTCTGTTCATAATCCGCATCGTACTGAGAAAGGGCATGTTTAAAATAACTTAAAAACATACGCCTCGTTTCAATTGGCAACGTATTGCCGCTTAAAGTAAAATTAAGTTGTAATCTCACTGCCATACCTCCTTTCAATAACAGTGTATCAGATGCGCGGAAGTTATATTTCCGCTAACACGCTTACTGGCTATATCGTTTAAGATTTTTTTGGATATCTTCTATCATGGCTGCCCGCATTTCCAATGGCTCTATCACTTCACAGTAATAAGAAAAATTGTGGAGCCATGAAATGGTTTCCGTCCAGTTGTTTAACGACGCTTCAATATAGACAACTTTGTCATTGATCACTTTGCAACACTGTTCCTTACCAATTTCAATCTCTTGTACATAGGCATTAAACGGGTAATGAAAATAGGCTTTTAATCGAAAATCATCTTCACTGTAAAGTCCCTGTGTCTCTGCATTGACGTCAATCTTCTTCTCAATTGGCTTTCTTCTTTGAAACGTATCACTTAGTGGTTTGAGTTCTTGAATGCGAATCATTTTAAAGATACGATAGTCACCTGCCCTTTCGCAATAGCCATGAATATAGCAGGCATCTTTATAAAAAGTCAGCGCATAAGGATGAACGACACGTATCTGAATTTGACGTGATTTATTAGAGAAATAAGCCATTTCAACTTTTTGGCAGTTTTCGATGGCATTTAATATGATGGGCTGATAGAGCAATTCCTTTGTCTTTTGAGCATTGGGAAATTGAGATTTGTATTTAATGCGATTGGGATCGCCAAGAAAAAGTCTGTTGCGCTTTCGAATTTTATAAAATAGTGTATCAAAATAGGCTTTGCCTTCTAAGATGCTATTGTCATCGAAGTAGCGCTTTGCCATGGTCATAGCCCTCATTTCTTCATCGGTTATCGTGTTGGGAATATGTATGTATGTCTCTCGGCAGCGATAACCGCCTCCCCACGATTTTTCACTCTGGATATCGATGCCATAATCCCTAAGTTCCTTGATATAACTGCGAATTTGACGCTCCGAGACGCCCAGTGCCTGACTGAGCTCTGCACTGCTGTAGACATAATCGCTCTCTTGAAGAATGTCCAACAGTTTAAGTGCTTGTGTTAATGCCCCCATAAACATACCTCCTTACTAACCATTAAACTCACATGACCATTATACTACTTTTCTGGTACATCTGGATGGCATTCCCAACTTAAGATAATGTTTTCATAAAGAGGCTATTCCATAAAAAGAGTTTTTTCCTTTAAATGCGCCTATTAGCGCTTTTAAATAAGAAGACTTAAATTCAAACCCTTTTGCAACATCTTCCGCTAATCATCAATTAAAAAATCAGATAATAAAAATCGTTATAATGCGTATTCTTTCTACAACAAAAAAACATTTGATATCTACCCTCGCGCCGCAATTAGGTTGCGTAGTGTTTATCAAATGTTTTTTATCCATATTTGATATTGCATTAAAAATGAATGCGTAAGCTCAAGTCAAACGTTGCTTACTCGATCACGCGTCTTTCGAGCGTTCTCCATCTTCCCGGTGTTTCTTTAAAATATACGCGACTTGGTAGTAGGCAATATTGTAACCCTGTGCCGTGAGCATATTGGCGATGCGCCGAGGGCCAAGTCCCTCATCATTGAGCTGAAGAATGTAATGCCGCATGGCTTCAGCGGAGCGCGTCTTGCGGCTTCGAAGTGCTTCTGCGCTCTGGCTTGGAATATACCCTGCGCGCTCGCCGACATTGATTTGATTTTCCTCGATCGCAGACACTTGTCTGATGCCGTTAAGCGCCTGTGGGACTTCTTCAACTTCAACAGGTGTCACAATTTCAAATGGAATATGATAGACTTCCACATAGGTTGTAATATGATCCATGGCTTTGACATCGTCAATAAGCGGCGATGCCGCATCAATGCTAAAGTTAATAACATCTCTGAACTGGCGGATGTTTCGAGGGTATCGCGCTTCCAATAAAAGCTTTTCAGCCGCCTCTGAAAAGTAAACACTGTACTGAATGCCGTGAATTTTTTCGACGGCTTTTTCATAGAGCCTGACAAAATGTCGAAGCAGCAGTCTTTTTTCTTCCATACTGCGTGAATCTAATGACGGCATTGATATTTCATATTGCGCAAGTCTTTGGTATAATTCTGGTAAGAGTACGGTTTTCAGGTCTCGTGTCGATGCTGCGATAATAATCACATCTACCTGAATTTCTTTATGACCTCCGATCCGCCTGATCTTTCCCGATTCCATGACTTTTAAAAGCAGGTTTTGGTAGTGACCTAACGCATGGGCTTCATCTAAGAACAAAATGCCGCCATTGGCTTGTTCAAAGAGACCGCGTTTTTCTTTTGAACCCGTGTAAGCACCGACTTCACTGCCGAATATCTCCACTGCGGCAATATCGGGATTTGTAAATTGGGCACAATTCACTTCAATCAGTGGTGCGTCTGCCTTGATGACGCCAACTTGTTTTGCATATTGAAAAATAAGATTTGCCAGCATGGTCTTCCCAGTACCGGATTCACCAGATATAATAGAATGACGCGGCCCACCCAGCGAACCGACCGTTCGCTTCGCCTTGGTCAAGACATTTTTTAGACTGTCTGCACCGCCGATAATGTCCATGTTGTAATGCTGTGACTGATTAATTTCCAAATGCAGTTCCAAATAGGAAATACGTTTATTCAATGTTTCAATATCGCGAATGTCTTTAAAGATCGAGTAGGCACCGGCAAATTCACTTTCGAGAAAAATCGGATATGAGTTAACCATGTATTTTTTATTGCCAATATAGTGAATCTGCTGGTCAAGGATTGGCTTGCGGGTTTTAAGCACCTTGAGCAGCACTGCATCTTCATAAAACAGTGAAATATGCTTGCCTACCATGGCAGCCCTCGTCGTATCTGCATAGTCCGCCGACATGCGATTGGCATACACAATATTGCCGTCGATATCGACGATATTAACACCATCGTTTGCCGAATCAAGCACTTCCAAAATAAAACCTTTTTGAAATAAATCAAACGTAGTGAGCCGTTTCATACGTACGCTCCTTTTTACGCAAATTTGTTATAGTCTCTAACGTTATTATAACACCGATTCTGACATTTTTGATATATTGAATACAATATATCATTAAATAATGGCTTTTTTGGCTGGATTGCGTCTGCATACAACTTTGGCACGATCTTTGCAATATATTAGTGAGATATAGATCAGCACAAAACTGCCCATTTTTAAATTTATTAACTATATTAAGGAGGCTACAAATGTCCAAACTGACTGAAATCAGATGGCATGGTCGCGGCGGACAAGGCGCCAAAACCGCATCGCTGCTGCTGGCAGATGCTGCATTCAACACAGGACAATACGTACAGGGATTTCCTGAATACGGTCCTGAACGCATGGGAGCACCTATTACAGCCTATAACCGAATCAGCAAAACCCCAATCAGGGTTCATTCCAACATCTATGAACCTGATTATGTCGTGGTAGTTGATGAAACGCTGTTGGCGACCATTGATGTCACTGCCGGCCTAAAGGAAACTGGCGGCATTATCATTAACACACCAAAATCACCTGCTGAAATCAAACCACTCCTCAGCGGCTACAAAGGTAAAATTTATACAATTGACGCACGCCAAATTTCCGAAACAGCACTTGGCAAGAACTTCCCAAATACACCAATGCTGGGTGCCATTGTTAAAGTCAGCGGCATTATGGAGATTGAACAGTTTATTGAGGACATGCAAGCATCGTTTAACCACAAGTTTGCAACAAAACCTCAAGTCATTGAAGGCAATATGAAGGCACTTTCTATGGCCATCGAGGAGGTACAAAGCGATGAAAAATAAAGCGGGAACGATGATCACAACCAATATTAGCTGGCATGATATCACACCAGGCGGCATGGTTTACGGCGGCGGTACTGCTGCTTCCTTCAAAACGGGCGACTGGCGTACCATGAAACCCGTTTTCAAGGCGGATGCCTGTACACAATGTCTGCTGTGTGCCCCTGTGTGTCCAGACAGCGCAATCCCTGTAACAGACAGCAAACGCCTTGAATTCGATTACGATCACTGCAAAGGCTGTGGGATCTGTTTCAAGGTGTGTCCATTTGGCGCCATTGATTTTGTCAAAGAAGAAAAATAGGAGGAAACCATGTCCATAAGAGATAGATTATCAGGAAATGAGGCAATTGCCATCGCCATGAAACAGATTAATCCGGATGTGCTGCCTGCTTTTCCCATTACACCATCTACAGAAATACCGCAATACTTTTCACAATATGTCGCAAACGGTGAAGTTGATACTGAATTCGTCACAGTCGAATCAGAACACAGTGCAATGTCAGCATGTATCGGGTCAGAAGCTGCCGGTGCAAGAACCTTTACAGCAACCTCTTCAGCAGGTCTTGCCCTCATGTTTGAAATGCTTTATGTCGCTGCTTCTTCAAGACTTCCGATCACCCTCGCCTGCGTAAACCGTGCACTCACAGGTCCAATCAATATCAACGCAGATCACAGTGATTCCATGGGCGCCAGAGATTCGGGCTGGATTCAAATATACAGTGAAAACAACCAAGAAGCTTATGACAACTTCATTCAAGCTGTCAAAATCGCAGAGCATAAAGACGTTATGCTGCCTGCAATGGTTTGCCAAGATGGCTTTATCACCAGCCATGCCGTTGAAAACATTGAGCTTATAGAAGATGCCGCTGTCAAAACGTTTGTCGGCGACTACTCACCGGAAGATTACCTGTTAAACGAAAAGGATAAACTTGCAGTCGGTCCATACGATACAGTCTCCTTCTACCTCGAACATAAACGCCAACAGGCAGAAGCAATGATTAACGCGAAACGCGTTGCGCTTGAAGTTGCCGCTGAGTACGAAGCGATAACAGGCAGAAAATATGGTCTCTTTGAAACTTACAAACTGGAAGATGCCGATACGGCACTGGTCATTATCAACTCGACTGCCGGTACAGCCAAAGATGCAATTGACGCACTTCGCAATGCCGGTAAAAAAGTCGGTCTTTTGAAAATCAGACTCTTTAGACCATTCCCTAAAGATGAAATCGCCGAAGCGTTAAAACACGTCAAAGCGATTGCCGTCATGGACCGTGCCGAAAGTTTCTCAGCAGCAGGCGGCCCATTATTTGCCGAAGTGCGTTCTGCTATGTATGACTGTGCAGAACACCCTGCCATTGTCAACTATATCTATGGCCTAGGCGGCAGAGACGTTCGAACAACAGATATTGAGAGCGTTTACACTGATCTGGACACCATCGTCGAAAGCGGAAACATTGGCGAAACTTACAGATATCTTGGTGTGAGAGAATAGGAGGTCAAGCCCATGGCTTACAAATTTAAAGAAGTAATGAACAAGCCCGAGCGTTTGACGGGCGGACATAGAATGTGTGCCGGATGCGGCGCACCCATTGCTGTCAGAGGTGTCTTAAGAGCATTAAAAGATGAGGACAAAGCCGTTATTGGCAATGCAACCGGCTGTCTGGAAGTTTCAACTTTTATGTATCCTTACACAGCATGGCAGGATTCATATATCCACAGTGCTTTTGAAAATGCCGGTGCAACACTTAGCGGTGTTGAAGCTGCTTACAATGCAATGAAGCGAAAAGGCAAAATTGATGACACGTTTAAATTCATCGCTTTTGGCGGCGACGGCGGTACGTATGACATTGGATTCCAATCACTGTCAGGTGCTATGGAACGCGGTCACGATATGGTTTACGTCTGCTATGACAACGGCGCTTATATGAACACTGGGATTCAACGTTCCTCTGCAACACCAAAATATGCTGATACAACGACCACACCGGATGGTAATGTCATCCACGGCAAACAGCAAAATCGAAAAGATCTCGCAGACATCATGGCAGCACACAACATCCCTTATGTCGCACAAACGACTTTCCTTTCAAACTTTAAAGATTTACATGAAAAATCGGAAAAGGCTATTTATACAGAGGGCCCTGCTTTCTTAAACGTCTTGGCACCATGTCCTAGAGGCTGGCGATATGATGAATCCGAAATCATGGAAATCTGTAAACTCGCTGTTGAAACATGTTTCTGGCCTTTGTTTGAAGTGATTAATGGCGAATGGAAACTCAGCTATAAACCTAAAAACAAACAACCAATTGAAGCATTCTTAAAACCTCAAGGTCGTTTTAAACACTTGTTTGAACCAGGCAATGAATACATGATTGAAGATATTCAAAAAGAAGTCGACAGAAAATGGGAAGCACTTCTCAAACGCTGCGGCGAAATCTAAATCATCAATGTAACTGAAACAGCATTCATGGGGGGCATCAATGACACGTGTAATCACTGCACACAGATTGACATCCTCTGAACTGACAACCTTTGTATTGCATCATAGACAGTGTTACACAATCCCAATGTCCCCATGAAGCACAAGAACTTGCTAACCGTAAATTTCCATATAAAAACCCCCTATTAATGACAAACGCAATACTGTGTCGAGGGGGTTCCTTTTTTATTAACCTGCTTTTCACTTCTCAAAAAAATCACATGGATGTCTGCACCTGCACCTTTCTGCCAAAGCATCACGATATGGCAGGCGCCTGCATCCAGTTAGCACGCTTTAAGTAGAGCCCGAACCAAATGGCACTCAGTGTCCACGTCAGCGGATATGCCCAAAAGACAACGCGAACATCGTGTACAAAATGCATTGCCGTTACAATATAGGTAATACGGATCACACACCAACAAGTCAGCATGACGATCATTGGAACCGTCGTCCGTCCAGCACCCCTTAAAATCCCTGCAATGCACTGTGACACTGCAAGTACGCAGAAGAACAGCGCTTCCACACGCGTCTGCATAACGCCATAATGAATGACGTCCGGTTCCCTGCTAAACAGCGCAATGAGATAGGGTGCAAAAATATACATCATAACGCCAATTGCCTCAGAGGACAAAACACCTGCTACTATGCCAAATCGTGCCCCGCGCTTGGCGCGATCAAATTCTCCTGCACCTAAATTTTGACCGATAAACGTCGTCAGTGCCACACTAAAACTGATAATCGGCAAAAAAACAAATCCCTCAATCTTGATGTAACTCCCGCATCCCGCCATAGCCACCGCACCAAATGCGTTAATGTGCGTTTGGACAATGACATTGGCAAAGGCAATAACTGAATTCTGTACCCCCGTTGGAATGCCCATTTTTAAGATACTTACCAGTTTTGCCGGAATGAGCCGAATGGACTGAAATCTGATTGCATAAGCATTTTCTGACGCCATTAGTTTAAAAAAGCCGAGACCGGCGCTGACAAACTGCGAGATCACCGTTGCCACAGCTGCACCGGCGATGCCAAATCCAAAAATAGCGACAAAGAGCCAATCCAGCACGACGTTAATCATCGAAGCGACGATCAAGTATTGAAGTGGATGACGACTATCGCCGACGGCTTGAAAAATACCCATGCACGTATTGTACATCACAATGCCAAGGCCACCGGCAAAATAAAGTCTGAAATACAAAACGGAATTAGGCATTACGGAAGCCGGCGTTCCCATTAATTTCAGCATCCAAGGTGACAGCACCATGCCAAAAACCGTCAAAAAAATCCCGGCTGCAAACCCAAATGCAATGGTCGTATGCACAGCTTCTGACAAATCATCCGCTTTGCGTTCACCGACCAGCCTGGCAATAATGACACTGGCACCGACAAAGACGCCATTGACAAACCCCGTCAGCAAAAAAATGAGGCTGCCGGCAGAACTTACAGATGCCAGCGCCTCCGCTCCGACATAGTTCCCAACAACCCATGAATCGACGATATTGTAAAGCTGCTGAAAAAGATTGCCTAAAAAAATAGGAAATGCAAACCGCAGCAATTTGCCCGATATACTGCCTTCTGTCATATGAATCACCTCGTTATACCATGTACTTATGTATGCACAGCATGTGTGTAACACAATCGTCTGGACGATCCTAAAACCGCCTCAAATGCACTCATTTTTTATGTCCCGATTGCTCTATCATATGCCTCTATTCAGCAATATGCAAGCAGAAATTTTCGTTTTTTCACCTTATCACTTCCTATAAAATTATTGCTTTTCAAATGCCGTCAAAGTGATTATAACGATACTGCAATTCATCACTTTTCGAGTCTTTTGCTACTGATAATTTATTAACATGTTCTGAATTGTTTTTTTGTAAAATACTTGACAATTTTTATCCAGAAGCGTAGAGTGGAGGAGGAAAAAGGGAGGATGTCCGATGCTAATTACAAAAGAAACAGATTATGCGCTGCGGATTCTGCGTGCATTAGCAGATGAAGAACGTGTCACTGCGGCAGAATTGGCACGGGGAGAACAAATTCCACATCAGTTCGCATACAAAATTTTGAAAAAACTACATAAAGGTGCCCTTATCAATATCACACGTGGTGCTGACGGCGGCTGTTCATTAGCCGCTGAACTTCATCAGGTTTCCCTATTGCAGTTGATGCAAATTATGGAAGAAGACTCGGCACTGATTGCCTGTATGCGGCCAGATTATCAATGTTCATGGTGCAAAGCACATGACCACACTGTCTGCAAAGCACATATTCATCTAACTGGCATTCAGAAAAAACTGAATGAGGAACTTGGCGCTCATAGCCTCCAAAAAATTCTTTTCGGCGAATAGGATTTTTTATACCGTTAAACTGGATTAATTTTATCAAGTTTAGCGGCCAAATATAAAGGAGGGAGTGTTATGTTATTTTCAACAACACAAAAACAGGAAGAGCTTCGCGCTAGTATTCGAAAGTTCTCCGAAGAAGCAGTCAAACCCTTGGCCTTTTTAATGGACAAGGAAAATCAATTCCCCGTTGAAGCCATTGCTGAAATGGGAAAAATGGGGCTTATGGGGATTCCATTTCCAAAAGCCTACGGCGGCATGGGGCTTGATGTTTTAAGCTATGCCATTGCCGTCGAAGAATTATCGAGAGTTGACGGCGGTACAGGTGTTATATTGTCTGCCCACACCTCACTCGGCGCTTGGCCAATTTTCGCTTACGGCAACGATACACAAAAAGAAAAATACCTCGTGCCGCTCTGTAAAGGCGAAAAACTCGGCGCTTTCGGTTTGACAGAAACCAATGCGGGCTCAGATGCCGGCGGCACTGAAACCACAGCCGTTGACAAAGGTGATTACTACCTGCTCAACGGCGGCAAAATCTTTATTACCAACGCGCCAATAGCTGACACCTATGTTGTCTTTGCCGTTACAACCCCTGATATCGGCACGCGGGGCATCTCCGCCTTCATTGTCGAAAAAGGTTGGAAAGGCTTCGAATTTGGCGATCATTACGATAAAATGGGAATCCGTTCTTCCAGCACAGCAGAACTGATTTTCAACAATGTTAAAGTACCAAAAGAAAACCTTCTCGGCAAAGAAGGACAAGGCTTTAAAATTGCAATGTCTACACTGGACGGCGGCCGAATCGGCATTGCTGCACAGGCGCTTGGTATTGCCCAAGGTGCTTTTGAACAGGCAGTCGACTATGCCAAAGAACGCGTCCAATTTGGCAAACCCATTGGCTTTCAACAGGCGATCTCATTTAAAATCGCCGATATGGCCACGAAACTGCGTACCGCACGACTACTTATCTACTCTGCAGCTGATCTCAAGGAAAACCACGAGCCCTATGGTGTCGAATCTGCAATGGCAAAACAATATGCTTCTGATATTGCACTGGAAGTTACCAATGACGCCCTTCAAATTTTCGGCGGAACCGGCTACTTAAAGGGTATGGATGTCGAACGCATGTATCGCGATGCAAAAATTACGACAATTTATGAAGGAACCAACGAAATACAGCGCATGGTTATCGCAGCGCATGTCCTTGGCAAACCGCCAAAAGAAACAACGGCTTCTGCAAGCCGCGCCAAAAAAGCTTCACCAATCACCGGTATCAGAAAGAAGGTTATTTTCCGAGATGGTGATGCAAAGACACAAGTAGCCGATCTCGTATCGGCATTAAAAAAGCAAGGAATCGACTTTTCAGTCGGTATACCGATGGACACGCCTATTGTACAAGCTGAACGCGTCGTCTCAGTCGGACAAGGTATTGGCGATAAAAAGAACATGAAATTGGCTGAAGCACTTGCCAAAGCAGTTGGCGCTGCCATCGGTTCATCCAGACCGGTAGCCGAAACGCTAAAATACCTGCCATTAAACCGCTACGTCGGTATGTCCGGGCAGAAATTTAACGGCAACCTCTATATCGCCTGCGGTATATCCGGTGCCAGTCAGCATCTTAAAGGGATTAAAGATGCCTCAATCATCGTCGCCATTAACAAAAACGGCAATGCACCGATCTTTAAAAACTGCGATTACGGTATCGTCGGCGATATGCAGGAAATTATGCCCCTGTTAACGGCTGCACTTGATACCGGCGAAAAACAGCCTGCACCGCCAATGGTTAAAATTAAAAGACCTAAGATGCCAAAACCTGAACCAATTGGTCCGCGTTATGTCTGCAGCGGCTGTGGTTATGAGTACGTGCCTGAAAACGGTGATGAGGAAAGCGAAATTGAACCGGGCACACTCTTTAAAGACTTGCCGGAAGACTGGGTATGTCCTGAATGCGCAGAAGCAAAAGATCAATTTATTAAGGCATAAGCCGAAGGGAGGAAAGCTTTATGTATAGCGTAAGAAATGTAACGGAAGATTTGTACTGGGTTGGCGCCAATGATCATCGTCTGGCGCTCTTTGAAAACGCATATCCTATTCCCAGAGGCGTTTCCTATAATGCCTATTTGCTGATGGATGAAAAAACCGCTTTGTTTGATACCGTCGACTGGTCCGGATGCCGCCAGCTGCTTGAAAATATCGATCACGTCCTCGCCGGAAGACCACTTGACTATCTCGTTATCAATCATCTGGAACCCGATCATGCCGGTTCTATAGAAGAACTGCTGCTCAGATGGCCAAAAGTTGTGATTATCAGCAATGAAAAGGCTTTCATGCTCATGCGTCAATTTGGGTTTCATGTAGATGATCACGATATCATTGAAGTAAAAGAGGGCGATACTTTCAGCTTCGGCAAGCACGTTGTCACGTTTGTCTTTGCGCCAATGGTTCATTGGCCGGAAGTTATGGTTACGTTTGATACGACTGATGGTGTGCTCTTTTCTGCGGATGCCTTTGGTACATTTGGCGCCCTCGACGGCAAGCTCTTTGCAGACGAAGTGGATTTTGACCGCGACTGGCTCGATGATGCCCGCCGTTACTTAACCAATATCGTCGGCAAGTATGGACCGCACATCCAGCTCATCCTGCAAAAAGCAGGTGGCATTCTCGATCAAATCAAATACATCTGCCCGCTTCACGGCCCTGTCTGGCGAAAAGATTTGATGTATTTCATTCAAAAATACGATTTGTGGAGTAAATACGAACCGGAAGTCAAAGGCGCTTTAATCGTCTACGCTTCTATGTACGGCAATACAGAGTCAGCCGCACAGGCACTTGCCGGCAAACTTTGCGACAAGGGGATGACCAATGTCGCCATGTATGACGTCTCTTCAACAAACGTCTCCCAGCTGATTTCTGAATCGTTTAAATACAGTCACTTGGTATTGGCTTCAGTTACCTATAATCTTGGCATTTACCCTGCAATGCACAATTATCTAATGGATATGAAAGCGCTCAACGTTCAAAATCGTACGGTTGCTCTCATTGAAAATGGTTCATGGGTTGTCAAATCCGGTGACCTCATGCACAAATTCTTAGATGAAGAGATGAAAAATATGACCGTACTCAATGAACGCATGAGTATCGCCTCATCGTATAGGGAAGATAAGGCAATTGAATTAGAAGCGCTGGCAGATGC
Source organism: Clostridiales bacterium (assembly GCA_030446305.1). Taxonomy (GTDB): domain Bacteria; phylum Bacillota; class Clostridia; order Peptostreptococcales; family Acidaminobacteraceae; genus Fusibacter. Next base: position 15,466 of record JASUSA010000024.1, read on the forward strand.
CATTATCGAATCAATACAAGCTGAATAAGTCAATACGGCCGGATATTGCCGTGAAAAGCCTAAAATTTGAATGATGTAATTTTCTCATATAAAAGAGCAGCACCTTTATTGTACAGGTACTGCTCTTTTTAATGAACGCCTTCATTCACATAGATAATGCGCTTTCAAATGTTTCACATCGTACTTCCTAATCTATGGATCATTTAAGTTTCCTTCTATTTTAAAGTGAAGTTTTCAATGATCTTCATTTCTTCTTCCGTTTCCGGCGCTTCAAGCACAATGTTATGCGGAATTTTCTTTTTATCACCATCGATGCATACAAATGTAACATAGCCTTCTGCAACTTTTATATCACTGTTATTGCGAAGTGCTTTGGTATACATCGTAAGGCTCGTTCTGCCCGCTTTGACACCCATGGAAACAAAACGGATCATATCGCCATTAAAAGAAGGGCCAAGGTACTTCATCCCATGAATTTCTACCGCTACCAGATGATCTGCTTCACCATATTTCCCAAACAGTGCAGATGCGCCCAGAAAGGTTGCCTCTGTAAACCATGCCGCCATTCTACCTGCATAGAGCGTATCGTGGTGGTTCATATCTTCAGTGGTAACAAGTCTTGATGTTTCAAATGCTTTCATTAATAATTGCCTCCTGTTAATTGCGTTTAAGCTGCCTCTATTATCACGTGGTTTAAGGTTTCTGTCAAGCTCAGCAAGTGTTCACCACAGCGTTAAAAATCAAATATCAAAATGATTATAAAGATAACCAAATAAAAAACTGCCTCAAAATGATTTAGCTCATCTTGAGGCAGCCATTAAAAATGAAAGGGGTTTCATTTGTTAAGCTTATTGGTGCTGTTTAAATCCCCTAAAAAACTTTTTTAGAAACCGAGTGCTTTACCATCGCGTCTTGGATCGGCACCACCGTCGAGTACGCCGTCTTCTGCAAATTTAATTGCATTAACAGAACCAAATGAACGGTTCCATTCAGAACTCATATCGATGATGTGTCCCATATCTTCAAGACTTGAAATCACTTCTGGATCCAATCGTGATTCGACAGTGATCGTATTGTTTGCAAAGCCTTTAATACGTGGTGCATCAATGGCTTCCTGCATGCCCATATCGTGGTCAACGAGATTAGAAATAATTTGTGCTACAGTAGAAATAATCGTTGTACCGCCTGGCGTCCCAACAACTGCAAATGGTTTGCCATCTTTTAAAACGATGGTTGGCGACATGGAAGAAAGTGGTGTTTTACCGCCTGTGATAGAGTTTGGATGATCTGCTTGTACCACGAAGTCAGCCATTTCATCATTCATCACAAAGCCATAACCAGGAACGGCAACTTTTGAACCAAAGATGTAGTTGACCGTCATCGTTACAGAAACGATATTGCCCGCTTTGTCAGCAACAGAGTAGTGCGTTGTATCTTCATGTTCAAACATCCAAGGATCATCTGGCATTACATTTTCAGCCGCTGTGTTCACATCAATTTTTTTGGCAAGTTTTGCCGCATAATCTTTGCTTAGAAGGCCTTTCAGAGGAACATCAACATATTTTGGATCGCCCATGTAGGCACCGCGGTCAGCATACGCCATTTTGAACGCTTCTGAGAAGAGGTGAAGCTCTTCAGCCGAGTTGTCTTCCATTGAAGGCAAATCAAAGTTTTCAAGAATATTTAAGATTTCAAGAACGATGGTGCCACCTGAAGATGGGGTTGGCGATGACATAATTTCATAGCCGCGATATGTGCCTTGAACAGGTTCTGTTACTTCAACCTGATAGTTCGCCATATCTTCCATCGTGAATAATCCGCCGTATTTGTTAACGGATGCGACAACGGCTTCAGCGATTTCGCCTTTATAGAAGACATCGGCACCGCCTTCAGCAATGAGCTCAAGTGTATGTGCATAATCTTCATTTTTGAAGTTTTCACCGATTTCATATGGATATTTCATGCCGTCAACTTCTTTAAGGAAGATGTCGCCGCATTCTGAGTAAAGCATCATTTTATCATAGTTGTTTTTCATGTCACCTGAAAGTGTTGGTGATACATTTACACCGGCTCTACAGAGATCAATAACCGGTTGAAGCACTTCTTCTCGAGACATAGTGCCATAATTTTCAAGTGCATAGAGTAAACCTGCAACATTGCCCGGAATCCCTACTGATTTACCACCATCTGTGTTTTGGTTTCCAATAACAACCGTTTTGCCGTCTGCATTGGTGTACGTTTGCCACATATCAGGTGTTGCTGCCATTGGCGCTCTTTCTCTAAAGTCAATGAACAGCGTATCGCCGCTTTCTGTGTGGAGCGTCATAAAGCCACCGCCGCCAACACCAGTAGAATTCGGTTCAGCCAGACCCAGTGTAAAACCAACGGCTACCGCAGCATCTACAGCATTGCCGCCTTTTTCCATAATCGCTCTACCGATTTTAGAAGCTTCGTATTTACCGGAAGACACGACGCCGTTTTCACCGGAATCGTCTCGACCCACAGTTGTTAAAACGCCTTGTTCATCATAAAGTACGAAGTCATCCAGCGAAGAATACGCAGCCTCTGGCTCCGCAGCTTCCGGTTCTGCTTGCTCTGTTGTCGTTTCAGCCGCTTGTGCCGGCTCATTCGACGGTTCTGGTGTCTGCGCTGCAGGTGCACTACAACCGGCGAGCAGCATCATTGTCAATAAAATCGCAATGAGTTTTTTTGTAAATTTCATTTTTAATCCCCCTTACTTCTTTTTAATATGACCTGTCTAGCAGGTTACATCCCTTAAATACGCCTTATTTCCTTGCACATTTGACCCTTTAGCGCATTTTCACAGCGTGTTAAAACGGTTTGCTTTTAATGCAAATACTTGCCCAACTGTACGCCGCCTAAATCCGCTTCATCTGCCGATAGAAAGAGTTCGTCATACGTCGGCACACCTGTGAATGTTACCGGTGCATCGGCATATTGTGCGCTGTAAGCCTTTGTGTATTCAATAATTCCCTGTAAATGACGTCCAACGCGCTCTTCAATCGGATGGCCTTTTTCATCATACGGTACATAGAGAAAACCAAGTGCCTCGCTTTTTACATATGCCTTATCAATCCCTGTAAGCGCTAAGGCTTCATTTGTTGCACCTCTTAAACGCCCTTGGGAAGCATTGGCTGATTCCATAAGCAATGGAATTGTGTTCGTATAATCGCCGAGCTCACGATGCGTCAAACCATGAAGATTAGTCGGTGATGGTTCAAGCGACATGGCGATTCCTTTCAGTTGCAGTTCCATTACACCTTCCGCAGCGACACTCATGCCCTTTTCATGGGAAACGGTCGCGTTGATAACAGGATATTCCGGTGAAGCTTCATGTAAGTCAAAGGTAAGGTTAATGTCCTCACTTCGAACAAGTTCTGCAATTGCATACGCTGCCTGCTCTGTGGGCGTCCCGTCCGGACGTCCCGGATAGGCCCTGTTGATGTTGCGCGTTTCTGAACCCGAGAGCTGTTGGCCCGATGCAGCATGTACATACACATCCGGATCGGGCCACTGATCAATGGGATTGGAAGCCCTCGACCCATATCTGAATGTTCGTACACCATTTTCCGTTGGGAAGTGTATATATTGCGGCGATGCCTCCTGCGGGTCATTGTGCGTCATCCCACTGTGATTGGTATAAGGAATGACGTAAACCGTCCCGGATTCGACCGTGGCATTTTCAATAAAGGTAATCGCACTCATGTAGCCCGACGGCTCATTGCCATGTGTACCTCCCAATATCAGAACCTTGCCGCCCGGAGACGATCCCTCCATCACATAAACTTCAGTGTCCATATTGGTGCCTTCAATACCGTCAAAATATGCTGATAGCATTTTTTTCTCTGTTACGCCGGGACCGGGAACAATGGTTCCCAAATCCTTCAGTGACAGAAAATTTCTGCCTGTGATGACCATAATCACTAGAGCGACGGCAAGGCAGATTAAGCCTGTTATATGTTTTCTCTGCATTATTGCCCCCCCTATTTGATCATGAGAAATCTTAGAATCAACGGTATAATAACAAGTGTTGCATTTGCCTGCAGCGTCAATTTCTCTTCCTGAAAAATATTTTTAATGATGAAAAAGACGACGATTGCAACGATGCCTCTGTAGATCAATGTAATCATAGACAATCCTCCCATCCTACTTAAACACGATGTAAGGCGCTATTGAATTTGATAAAACGATGAATCCAATTGCCCATACGACGATGATAATACTTGGCACAATGAAACGCTTTAAGATTGGCGTATAACTATCCATGCCGACAACTTGAGCTGCGAAAATACCGGCAAGTGCCGTCGGCGGCATCATATCACCAAGCGAAGCGATCAGTGAAATCGCAGAGGCCGTAATAATCTGATTGCTGCTTAGGAATGCCAATAGGAACGGTACGCCTAATACGGAAGCAGATCCGTAGGATGATACCGCGCCAAACAGTGGAATGGCGACTGCCATTGCCAAGTATCTTAAACCGGCCGGTAAACTGAGGCATGTGGTAACGATAAAGCCCCGAACGCCCGTCAGCGTCATTATTTGTATGAACATGCCAACGCCCATGAGAATACCAAGTACCGGCAAAACGCTCTTAACTGATTCAGTACACACTTTGACAGGACTGAATTTTTCCCCTGTAAAGGCGCCGACTACCGCAGAGATGAGAAAAATTAGCGGCATGCCCAGATTTGGAATAGACGGCACCGCTTTGTTAATGACCATTAAAATCAGCGCCACAAAAATCGGAATAAAAATTTTTATACCATGTGTTTCAATAGAATTGCGATTGAGCTTTGGCGCAATGGCATCATAATCAAAATGCTTTACGTATTTATAGCCAAACATGAGGACAAATAAAAATGCAAGCGGAAAAGTCAGTAAGACCAATGGCCCTTCAAAACCGACAAAAGGAATATCAATACCACCGCCAATAATCATTGCGGGGATATTCACCGGCGGTGCAATCATACCGAGCAAACCGCCCATTGCGATAATACAAGCCGTTTCCACGACTGGAATGCCCATGATTATCAGAATAGGTGCCATAATTGAGCCGGCTGACAGAACAGCCGCTGTTGATGAACCCGTTATCATGCCAGGAAACATGATGACCAGCATAATCAGACAAAGCAAAAGTGCTGGCTTTTTACGGAACTTTTGGATAATCAGTGCAGAAAGTGCATCCAAAGCACCGGATTCCTGTACGACTTTCATAAAAATCATCGCCGTCGTGATAACCAATACCGTATCGACGTACGAAAACATACCCTCTACCAGATGTCTTAATGGAAATCCATAGCCTCCGACAATTGCGCCGATCACTGCGGCAAAGACCATCGAAATGCTAACCGGCAATTTTAGCGCAAAGCAGCCGGCAATAAACGTGACAATCATGGCGAGAAAAATAATCAGTTCAATGCTCATGCGTTCCTCCCAGAATGTTGTTTGCGATAACCGTCGATATGCCTACTTAAAAGCAGCTTTCAATGGTGCCATGACATCTGCCATGGTATCGACAACATCCATTGGAATACCTGCGTCACTTGCCAATCCCATCATTAAGCCATCTTGATCGCCTGTTGCAACGACAATAGCATAATCGGCTTTTTCAAAACTTGGCGGAATGAATTTATCAGAGAGTTCGCCGCGTCTTGCTTCACCGCCAATGTGAACTGCAATAATCGTAAGACCCGCTTCATCGGCAGCGTCTATCAGTGCTGTAACGCGCTCGAGTTCTTGATTGGCATCAATGCCTGCTGCGCCTAGTCCTTTTGAAGAACCGCCAACTGCCAATACCAGCGTTTTGGCATCACCAAGGTCTTCAGCTGTTGCAGCCGAATCCATCGACAGCTTGATATCATTTTTGCTCAGCATTGTCTTTACCATTTCAACGTCTGCTGATTGACCTACCGACGTCAAGAGCACAGGCTGTTCAGCAATTGCCTCTGTTAAGCCTTCCACCGTTACTTCCGTTTCAGCTTCTGATGTACTGCTTTGCGGCACTGCTGTTGTTGTATCACCACCACAGCCTGACAGCATTAGCATTGCAATTAATAATAAGACCACTATTTTTTTCATTGTCTTCCCCCCATACTTTTATAACAGCATCAAAATGCATGCTGTATTTAGGGAAATTGCATCATAGCCTTTAGTATGCCGTTTGCCACAATATGTTGCATTCTCATTGAAATACATATTGTGGCAAAAGGATTAAACTTTGAATGATGCAACATCCTCCATTAACGTTTTGTTGACATAAATGTAACATATGACTTTTTGAATTTCTATTTTTTCTCTTATTTATCTCAAAAGAGGCAAAAAAAAATCGAATTTTCAGAAATTTGATCTAAAAATTCGACTACAATTTCACTCTGCCAGTTTATAAAACTGTTTTGGTCTACCGACCTTGCCGTAAACGCTTTTAATATCGACAATCCCCTCAGAAGACAAATACTGCAAATACCGATAAGTCGTCTGATAAGCCAACCCCGATTCTTCCGAAATAGCCTCAACCGTTTCATAGTCATCAAACGATGCCAGCGCTTCTTTAATCAGTTCAAGCGTTGCAATGCCAATTCCTTTTACGGTGACAACTGCCGGCTGCTCAACATCATGCGTCACCTCTTGAGAAGTGCCCTGATCCGCTGCTATTTGCTGAACACCCTTTGCCGCCGCGTCTGAACGCGCCTTAATATTCATTAAGCGAATGTGCAGCTTTATTCTTGAAATAATATCAGGTGTACGAATGGGCTTCATCGCAAAATCACTTGCACCTGCCATAAGAAATTGATCTGCAAGTTCCTGACTTTCATCAATGGTAAACACAATAATCGGCACATCATCATCCTTTTCGCGAATCATGCGTACACCTTCTAGACCATTGACGCGCGGCATATGATAATCAATTAAAATCAAATTGGGATGTTCAGATTCGATAATTGCAAGGCCCTTGTAAATATCACCCGCCGTCAGCGCTTCCCATCCCTGACTCTCGATCACTGCCTGCAAGGCAAATCGAATATGCTCATCATCGTCAATCGATAGAATTTTAAGTGTCTGTTCCATTTGTCTCCCCCTCTTCAAGCAAAATACTGATGGTGGTTCCTTCGTGCAGGTTGCTTTGAATTTCAATGGTACCATTATACGCATCGACAACCCCTTTGACAAATCCAAGTCCAAAACCATGAGAACCGTGCGTCGAATAGCCCATTTCCCATATTTTATCAAGATCTTCTGGTGCAATGCCCACGCCGTTATCGGATACTGAAAAGCGAATATAAGATGCATCTCCGAGTTTTACGGTGCTGACATCGAGTACAATATGCGGCGTAGCACCGTGAATCGCTTCACTGGCATTTTCAATGAGATTAATCAACACACGCGTCATCCGCGTCTTGCTGATATTCAGCTTTTTATGCGGTATTGTGTTGTTGAGCGTAACATGGTTCGCATAACGCGAAATGGATATTTGCGCCAGAACAGATTGAACAATTTCCTCTGTCGTCGTATCCGAGCGATAATCTTCATACAGAATTTCAGAAATCATATTGCTTAAGCGCTTAATGGCCAGTTCCACATTTTCAAGATAATTGGCATCTTTCATGCGCAGTTCCCGTTCGCAGTTCGACCGAACCACGCCAACCAGCGCCTGTGCTGATGTTAGCGGGGACTTCAAATCGTGTACAAGGCTGTTCATTTCCATATACGTTCTGTTCTTTAGGGCAGTCATCTGCGTTTCGATTTCCATTTTCCGGTTTTTTTCCTTTAGCGCATTCATCTTGCGCAAATTGTTTTCATCACGAATGAGCAAGAAAAGCAACAGCCCCATGCAGAGCAGCAAAAGAAAAAAAATCAGCGCCATAACGTCCAGCGCGTGTGTCGCCCCTATAAACGTCGCCACCAGTTTGACATCTTTGGATGTCTCACCCCGTCCCACTGGAAATCCTGCCATAGACGGCATAATGTCCACAAACTGGAATGCAGTCAGAAAAACAATGATCAGCATCGCCTTCTTCCAGACGCTGACGCGGTTATAATCGCTTCTTCCAAGCAGAATCAGCAAGAGCAGCAACACAATTGACGGTACCCCAAAATAATATTTCACATGGTGTACAACGCCAATGATGATGTAAACAGGTGGAATAATCAGGCACACCATTGCCGATTTAAACAGTTTCTCAAAAGGAAAGCTGTCTCTTATTTCAATGGACTCCGCAATAAAGAACGCGCCGAGATAATGCGGAAATGCCCGCAGCGAATTCAGTGCGACAAGACCTAATCCTGACATTAGCAAATATACAGCTTCTTCTTTCTGTATCGCCATATTAATGTGCGCTGGTATTTTAAACGTCTCGACTGTTAAAAAACTCGGCAGCGCAATGCCTAGTAAAACAAACAATATCCCATAGGCAAACTTGACCTTATTAAATTTTTTAATGTGAAAATTATTCATCTTCCACCTGCTTTCGCCTCAGCAGCATGAGCGCGGCTATACCGGCTGCAAGTGCAGCGACAATGCGCCATTTGGCGTAATAGACTGTTTCATAAATACGCCCTTCACCAATGGCGTTTTGAGCAACTGGGTCAAACGGCATGCCGTAAGAATCCACTATTTTTTTAATGTTGAGATAGTAGATCACTGGGATGTTGTCTGCCAGCGCGTATTGAATAACACCATCATCAGTCGAAGGCGCCGTCTCATACGTCAGCACTGACGGCAGCAGCAGTCCCTGCCCCAATGTCAATGCATCTGCGGTTGTCCCGGCGCTGGTTACATTGCCGCCAACGATGACCAGCGCCTGTATGTCGCCATAGTATTGCATACGCATCCTTACATTTTTCGCCAAATCGGATTCCTCATAGAAAGGGTAACCGCCAGTCTTCAATCGCTGTCTGATGGTCTCAGCATCCTCAGGCATCATATTGGCGCCCGTATCATAATCGCCGCCCATGGTAACGATGGCACTGTCGGTCGATATCAGCCCTTCCAGATAGAGCTGATGCATCATTTCGGGAAATGTCAGTGCTGTATTATTTGCGCCGTATGTAGATGCACCGACGCTGGTAATGGGGATAACCTCGAGATTCATCACATCGGCAGCGGCGAGCACGGCAATATTCATCGCCGGAAATGAGCCTGAAAATCCTAATCCGACGCGGTCTCCACTTTCGATCCCCGCTTCATGAAATAGCCTCACGGCCAATGCCCCCATCGCAGGGTTTGCCGTCGTTCGCTTCGCTTCAAGCTCACCAAGTGAAGTCGTCATGCCGTTAAACGGCTCTCCGAGCATGCCCGTCTCAAAATAATCATAAAGCGGAATTGGTATCCCAAGCTGCTTTTTATAGCCTTTTACGGCATTCATTGCAGCTGCCATTCTTTCAGCAGCCGCAACTTGTTCTGCATAATAGGGCAGCTGCACCTCGTTAGCTGACGACTGTACCCACAAGATCCCTGCTGTCATAATCACAAGTGCAAATAGTAAAATCTTTACTTGCCGCCAATATGCTTTTCGACTTTTACTGTTCTTGATGCCTTTCATCATGCACCTCTATATCAGCGGTATATTGAACCAAAGCACAGCAAATGCTGTAAAGGCGACGACAACCGCCAATGCTGCCGTTGAAATGAGGATGCCTTGCCGCTCCCATTCCAGTGCGATCAGTCCGGGGACGATATTACCGATAATGCCCGGCGTATGTCCCAGAAATCCTGTTTTAACAATCGCAAAATTAATCACAAACGAAAGTAAGATCATAACGGCAAATCGCCTGCGTCCATAAAAAATCATCCATTGTGACAGCACCTTGTAAACGCCAAAGGCAATGCCTACTACCAAAAACGTGTAGCCAATGCGCGAAGGTACTTTCAGACAAAGCGCGATATAACCCGGTACAATAATACCTGATGGCGAAATACCCGTAAGCTCATAAAAAATCAGGCTCAATGCAATTCCAAGTATAACGATTTCATTTGCCAACGGCCATTCCCTCGCTCTCTACAATTTTCATCAGTGCCATACCGCTGCCTGCAATATTGCCCACGGCAAATACAAAAGCATTTGACGGCAAAGTCTGTAATAATGCTTTCTGCACCTTCTCAATGCGCCTCAGCGGTATCGTCTGGCCACGCCTTTGAAGCCGCCGCTCTGTGACATGTTGATAACCACCCATCAGCCATACTTCGTCAGGCTGCAGCTGAACCGCCATGTCGATAAGCTGTTTTGCCCTCGCCCCGCGATCCCATCGGTTGTTGACAAGCAGTATCCTGTGTTTCCCCGTGAATCTGCCTTCTTGCTCATAAAATTCATAAATCTTCCGGATCGACATGACGTCATTTGCCGCCATGGCATTTGCAAACAGCGCACCACCGGGCATCTGAAACAGTTTTAAATCATAAGGGTCCATTCGGAACTGCCGCACCCCTTTGACAGCATCGGTTCTTGAAACGCCCAGATGCTCGCACACGGCCACCGCCAGCGCCACATTTTCTCCAAAACTGACATCGGGCAAATCTTCCGAAGGTTCTATCAGTATCGTTGGCGTCTCCCTTTCTGCAGCATTGGCCTTTAATTGCTCAAAAAAAACCGAATCAGCTGTAAAGAGAATACCACTTTTCGGAATGGTATTGGACAGGGCATCACAAATGAGCGTTAAATGGTCACCCATTACTTCCGCGTGATCCTGCCTTACATTGGTAATGACGCCAACATCACTTTGCAGCATTTCGTCCTGTGTTATACGCTGAAGTTCCGGCGTTATTGCCATACATTCGCAGACGAGTATCTCAGCCGATTGGTTCACTGCCATTTTCAGTGCTTTGAGCTGTTCTCTAATATTGGCATTGCCGAAACGCTTTAAAGGCAATTCGCGATTGTCGACATCAATGATGCGCGGGACAGTTCCCGTCGTCTTACAGAAAACACGATAGCCGCCTACGCGAAGGCCTGCATCGATGAGTCGTGCGACTGTCGTCTTGCCGCGCGTTCCATTGACATAAACCACATGCTTCAATTTTTTGCGGCGCTTTTGTGCCAGATGCCGCTCAAAAAAAAGACCCATTAAAATACCTGACAGCAGGAACACAATTAAGGCCATCATACACAAAACCCCTATTCATCTACAATCTTTTTCGCCTTTATGTTAGCATTAATCGTAACGTTGTTCAAGAAAACACTTTTTTTGACAGGTGACGCAATTGCCTTAAATTGAAAAACATTGTGATCGCTGTTAAAAAATATTTTCTTCAAAAGGCATGCGGGTATATCTTTACATATGAGCAACGTGCATCCTTCAATTTTAGACAGCAACCCAGCAAAGGAGTCAATATGAATCATACGGCAACAGATATACTCATGCAGATGATGCGCCCCTATACGGATCTGAAAGATTCGGAACTTCGTGATCTCGCAGCCCAAATTCCCGTCGCTACCTATGAAAAAGGGACACTTCTCCTAGAACAGGGAAGTATCCCAACAAAATGCTATTTCGTCATTAAAGGCTGTATCCGGCAATATGCCGTAACAGAATCCGGCAGAGAGACAACCTATCAGTTTTATACTGAAAATCAGAGCATCACTATTTTCAACCGCCATCAATCAGACAAATCATCGCGTTTTTCATTAAGCTGTCTCGAAGATTCTATCCTCGTGGTCGGAGAACTGGCCTCCGAAGCAGACATGTATCAAGCTTTTCCATTTTTACGTACGTTGACACGGGATATGATCGAAGCCGACTTTGGGATTGTTCAGGACGCATATGCCGCCTTTATGGCTTCTGCACCTGAAGATCGTTATCTTTCACTGCTTTCAGAAAGACCCGGACTCATTGAACGCGTCCCACAGCATCAACTGGCAAGCTACCTCGGCATCACACCGGAATCGCTGAGCAGAATTAAAAGGCGGCTCGACCATCCTCAAATCAGACGCGTCAAATAGCTTTGACTACTGGAAGCGTCTATTGGCTTGTTTTACTACCGTATGAAAGCTTTTAATACTGATTACCTAGCGTTGATTTAGTTTTAATTGACGCTGTTTATCTTGCGTCCCTTTAGCCAAAGCCATAGGGCAAGGCCTATTTCAGCTGCTGTCATTGGAAGTGACAAAATCTTTTCCAGCTGATTGGCCAACATGGCAAAATTGGGCGCCAACTGATGGAGCCCATGCACCATTGCATAACAAAAACCTGCAATAACAATGAGATATGCCAGCCATTTCGGAAAAAATGCCGCCTTCATCGCCACGCGTCCAACCAAGATAAGATGCAGGCCAAAGATGATAAGGCCAATCGACCAGATGCGATCAAACTGTGCAATCTGCGTCAGCACACGATCACTTGCATCACTGCTTATAAAGATTAAGCTGTAGGCATGCCCCAACACGGCTACTGCACAAGCCAGTACAAGCGTATACAAGAGTCTTAAGCCACCTAGCCAATAAGCCAACGACTGATCCACTGTATGGAAGAATCGACAAAGTGCCACCGCCACCAAGGCATCCAGTACAACGATGATACACCATGCCCCTATTTCTAATAACGGCAATTGCCAATGGATCGTGTTATTCATGTAATTTTCTAAAACGGTGTTATGTGCATACCCAAAGGCAAAAATTGCGAGAAACGTCATGGCGATTAATGCAGCCGCAGCTACTTCTGCAGCTTTTTCAGTTTTAAGTCCAATATAATTAGTCATTAGCTTCCTCCTCTTCTAACGTCATTTTACAGCACGTCGAAAGCAGTCGCATTGACTTAAGTTAAGAAGGCGCCCCCTTCTGCAACAAGAGAACGCCTTTCCATATTATCTTAATCGTCTTTGTAATCACTGAATTTTAGTAATCGCTGTTTTTTTAGTAATCACTGATTTTTAGCGCCAGCTGTCACCAAGCACTAAATCCGCATACCCTGCGATTTCATCATAGTACGATTTAAGCGCTTCATCCATCTGCTGTCCTGATAATGTTTTTAACGGTACCAGCGCCGCATAATTGTTATGATCGGATACCATGCCCATATAAGCAACCGGCGTGATTTCAATGCCAGTAATCATTGTTTTTTTAGTGCCGTTCAGCATGCCCTTTGCAACTGTCATATTGGCAATCAGTGAAAGTACGGTTGCTGCTGAACCATAGACCGGTGTTAAATTGCCAAGGCTGTACAAAATGGGAATACGCTTTTCCGGATCGCTCATCGGCGTATAGAGTTCATGCGGCTGACAAACATGTGGATGATGACCGATGATGGCATCGACGCCGAGTTCAGCGAATTCATGCGCCCATTTTAATTGATCGGGATGCGGATAGAACTCATGCTCTAGGCCCCAGTGCAATGTTAACATGACGAGGTCACATCCCATTTCACGCGCCTTCGCAATTTGTTTTTTAATGCGTGTTGTATCCGGTGATTTTTCAAAATGAAATGGCGTCAAATCACATCGCCAAGCTTCCTCTTTAGGCAGCGGATTGATATTGAGATTAAAAGTATGGGAAATCCACCCTATTTTCACATCGTCCATCTGCGTACAGACAATGGTTTCCGATGCCTCTTTGCTTTTATAGACACCCGTGTAGGCAATACCGTCTGATTCGAGCTGATCCATTGTCATCTCTGCCCCTTCAAGCCCGCAGTCAAAGATGTGATTGTTGGCAATTTGAAGCACGTCATAACGCTTGCCGTCGTGCTGAATCAGCGCTTCGTACTGAGCCGCTGTCAGGTTTATGGTTGGGGTATCACCCTCTTTTTCTACCGAAAGCGACTTCGGTACTTCCTTCGACAGCGTCGATTCCAAATTGGCATAGGCGCAGTCTGCATCAAAAATATGCGATTCGACCGCTTTGTAAAGCACATCGCCGGAATCTTCAACATACTTGCCAAACATTAAGTCCCCGGAAGCGCTAATACGATAAGTCTTCTCAACTTTAAATGCCTCTGGCTGCCAAGTTGACGCATTTTGTTTAAATTTGTCAAAATACGCCTCTAAGTTAAATCCCTTCATGCCCTTTACAATCGGCTTTCTGATTTTATGCAGCCAATAAGCGGCAAATGCCATATTGGCAGGGTCCATATCATATTCTTCGGGTTCTGACCAACGCCCTTGCGCCAGTGCTTCAGCAGTATACTTTTCAACTGCCGTTCGCATGGATTCCCCTGCTGCATCCAGCATTTGATCCATATTTCTCGGTAAATCTATCGGTTTATAATACATTGTCGGCCTCTCTTCTTTTTGACAAAAGCGTATTTGCAATCTGACCAATTGTTTGATTGTTTTGATTGTATCGACCAGATCATCAAGCATTCTTTATCATGCATTCTTTATCATGCATTCTTTATCATTTATCTCTAACGCTTTTTTATCACTTATTTTTTGAACCGTTTCGCATTGAGCATCCATTAGGCAATGCTTCACTGCCTGATCACTGGTTATTTTTCAGCCATGTCATTGCCGTATGCGCATAGACAGCAGCACCTTTCCACAGCACGCGTTCATCAAACGTCGCCATTGGATGATGCATCGGATAGCGATGACCATCTGCAGGAATGCCCGCGACAAGACCGACCATGAGGCTCGGCACTTCTTCACTGACATAGCCGAAGTCTTCCGAACCCGTAATGCGGGCAAACATGCCCCCTGCATACGTTGAAGCATCCTTAATTGTATCACCGAACAGCGCTTGCATTGCCGCTAACGACTCGCGCCTTACGCTGCCTTCATTGATAACGCTTGGCACCTCAAATTCATAGACAACCTCGGCTTCGGCTCGAAATGTCTTCGCCACAGATTCTGATATCTCCGCTAGTCTTGCCTTTACAAATGCTCTCGTCGGTTTGCCAAAACTTCTAATGGTGCCGCGCATATAGCCTGTATCAGGAATGACATTGTTTGCACTGCCCGCACTAATTTCCCCAATCGTCATGGTAAACAGCTCCGCCGCATTAACTTCTCTTGCATTAATAACCTGAAGCGCTGTGTGCACATGTGCCATCACATTAATCGGGTCAACTGTCTCGTGTGGCGTTGCACCATGTCCACCTTTGCCTTTGACATTAATGCGGAAAGCGTCTGTATTGGAGCTGGCTGCACCTTCTGCCATCACGACGACATCACCATTTGCAACACCGGGAGCGCCAGTAAGCACGTGAATCATCATTGCCGCATCAACTTCCGGATTTTTTAAGACACCGGCTTCAATCATTGTTTTTGCACCGAGCGCCACTTCTTCTCCCGGTTGAAACATGAGTTTTACGGTTCCCTCAATGGCGGATTCATTTTGTTTTAACAGCTTCGCACAGCCAAGGAGCATCGTCGTGTGAAAATCATGCCCGCATGCGTGCATATTGCCATTGGTCGCACTAAAGGGTTCACCCGATTCTTCTTTTATTGGCAGTGCATCCATATCGGCTCTAAGCATAAAGGTCTTGCCGCTAACACCCTTGCCGCATGTTGCCACAACACCACCACCGCAACGTGTCGGCGCATAGCCGTATGCTTTAAGCATTTCAATGACATAAGCCGTGGTATTCGGCAGTTCCAGTCCGATTTCCGGTGACTGATGAAGATGTCTTCTGCATGTCACCAGTTCTTCTTGAAGTGCCTCCGCACTTTGAATAAAATCTTTCATCTCATAACTCCTTTCAAAATCATTCGTTGCTGGGTTCTTCTATTGTCTGTTTGCGATTGCCAATTTTATAAATAATTGTGGCAATCAACACGGAGATCGCGATAATGACAGGAATGAAAAAAAGCGAATTGACAACTTGTGATACGACGATGGCAAAACCGACAATCGTTGGTACGACTGCTGCTTTTGGGTTTTTGACCAAAGTCGCAATATACAGCGCACCAAAGAGTGCCGGAACAATTTGCTCAAATCCCGTCTTTATGGCAGGCTGTTCAAAAAAGCTTGAAAATGGCGTTAACAAAAGGACGCCGGCAATAATAATCACTTCTGTAACAATAGCAGAAGTCGCCACTGCCATGGTCGAGATAACATCACCTTCTTCTGAATTCGAATCGAGTTCTGTCGCTTCAAGTGCCACAATGGAAGCCGGAATTTTAATATTCATCCAGTTGCCGCTCAACAGCATAACAAAGTAACCCGCTGCCCCGACAATTGGCGCATAGCTTAAAAACTCCCCGATGAGAATCGGAATAATAATAACGGCAATAACGGATATACCCGCTATGAAACCTTCTTTTGTCGGCAACAGTCCCCATTTGAACCAGAGCATTGCCGGCAGCATTAATGTGGCAAGAAAGAAGATGATTGCACTCACTCTTCCCAGTCTATAGACAGAATCTTCATAAGATTTATTTTTATTCACCGTTAAACCTCCTATATTTGCATCAGCACAATTGCGCCGACGGCTGTAATCATACTGATGGATAACGCATATTCTTTCAGCCATGACCATTTGAGCTTCACCATACAGACAGTAAGTAGCGCCATAACCACCGCTGCAATGACAACCGCATTTAACGCATTGCCGCCACCAATCACTGCCGGCGCAATAAAATTCATCTGTACACTAACGAGAATCGTCGTTAAAATAAGCGTTTGGAAAGTCGTGTCCTTGGAAACGGCCTTTTTAATACCGCTCTTATACTTTCTGAGGAATAGAACTGCCAGAACAAATCCCGGCGTTACACCAAGCGTCATCAACCAAACAGAATTGGCAAATGCCTGCGGCGAATACATTGCACCACCGAGTTCAGTTCCCATGGCCTGTGCACCAATTGCCGCAACCGTCAGTTCGTACATCATGGAACCCGCCATACCGAGTCTTGCCCATGAAACCGGAATCCCCAGTATTGGCGACAGGGAAATAAGACCGATAATGATGGCGATGGATGGCACGATCGTCGTAATGGCTGATGCTTTAACAGCCTTGTAAATAACCTGTTTCTCAATTTTCAGTTCTTTAGCGCGCTTCATTGCCATCCTGAAAAAAATGACAGCCTGTGCCATGAGCAGCGCTAAAATAAATAGTGTTACTAAATACATTGGCCTTGAATTCGCTATTTCTAAATAGTCCACGTTTACCCCCTTTGGAATATGGCCTTTTTGCACGGATCATGCACCGCTCGCTTGTCTTTTTATATCGCTCGACATGATACCGTGTACCATTATTCCCATTCGTTTTATGTGAACAGCATATGCCCATTGTCAGAATATTTAAAATACGTATTTTTTATGCTAAAGTATAAAATATACTTATAGCAGCTGAAAGCATTCATTTTACTCATCTTTTTGCTCATTTCAAAAAAAAGGAATCCATTTTATCATTGAAATTTTATATAATTCCCATATAATTGAGGTAAAAATAGCCTCTTTATAAGGAATTATTGATATGACATTAGATCAAATATACTATTTTATTGAAATTGCAAAGACAGGATCGATGAGCCAAGCTGCAAATGTCCTACACGTTTCACAACCCAATATCAGCATGACCATTAAATCACTTGAGAATGAGGTTGGATACACACTCTTTAACCGCATTCCCCGCGGGGTAGAATTGACTCGCCAAGGCGCAGAATTTTTATATTACGCCGAATCAATCGTCAGAAATGTTCAGGAAATTCAAGCTATTCGTGAACCAAATCGTGAAAATCTCGCTACTTTTGCCATTTCTGCACAATATGTCTCCGTTGCCATTTATCCGCTTGAAGATATGTATCACCTCTTTGAACAGCAAGCAAAGATTTTTACCATTCGTCAAAACAACTTTTCCGATGTCGTCGACGATGTGGCCAGCGGTTATTCGGATTTAGGGTTAATCAATATTTCTGTTCACCAGACGGACTTTATCAATGCGCTGCTCGAAAGAAAGGGCGTGACCTTTACGCCCATTGACAGGCGTGAAATGGCGCTGGCCGTTTCTTCAAGCCATCCGCTCTGCAACGTGCCCAATCCCAAATGGTCGGATTTTTACACATATCCGCTGGCAATTGTTGAATACTCGGATAAAGCTTATTTTAGCGTTCAGGATGTTAAGCATCTCTCTTTTGATTCGTTTAAAAGCAAATTGTATGTTCAGGATATGCTGTTTCTCTATTATTTGATGACAAACCTAAACGCTGTGACCTTCCTGTCCATTGGCAAGCATCACGATCTGGACGACCTGCTTAAGAAATACCAAATGCATATTAAAGTTTATCCGATGGATGACCCGGTGGTCCTCTCATTCGGCTATATACGGCAAACATCAAAACCACTGACCTATCTCGAGCAGTATTTTATCAATGCCTTAAAAAAACACCTCGGGTAACGTCGCATTGTCGCAGTATTCGATTTTCAGAAAAAACAAACACCCCCGTGTAAACTCACGAGGGCGTTGCTGATTCATGCATCATGCTTGATATCGCATCATTATAAAACGTATCCGCAGCATTGTTTTCATATCGTGGCGCATCAAGCCCCGCCTGAACCCGAACTCGATGCAGCTGCACTTGTCGATGCAATCACTGCACACATAGCGGCTTGCTGTGCTGCAATCAGCGACATAGCAGCATTTACAGCCGTTGAGCTCGTTAGACCGTCTGATACGCCTATATAATCACTGGTTACCAGCATCCCGGCATGCATTAAGCGCTGCTTTTTGTCAATGCCGAATATGCCGTATCCTTTTTGTTCAGAAAGAAAACGGTCAACCGATAGGATGTCATCTATCACAGAAGCTTCGTCCGCGGGGATCATGGCAAGAACACCAAGTGTTGCAAGTTCGTAGTTTGTGCCATATCTTCGTCCCCTTTCCTTTAATGCATTAAAAAGCGTCAGCGTCTTTCTGCATTTGTCTTCGGCGATTCCCTCGCAGAGTGCCAACACATGACTTAATGACTGCACGGCATTGCCTGAGAAAAACTCAGGTTTTAAACAATCGTAACAGCGCTTCATTTCTTCAACGATTTGCTCATCTGTCAGCTCCGACATTGCAAGCAATGCGGCAAACACACTGTCCTCACTGGAAGTCAGAAAAGGGTGATCATGTTTCATCAGCTCATAAATGTGTCTCGTACGTGCAGCAATCGTATCATAACGCACTGGTACCGCCATGTTCGTAATTATCATGGAAACTAATGGCAAATATTGAGAAGTAAAGAAATGTTTCTTTAATGAGGCATAGACCTCTAATGCATTCTTTAATTTTTGCTCAGGATTGTGATCAATCGCCATCATGGTAATCATAACCAGCTTACCGGTGCCTCTGAAATTAGAAAATAAACCGACCTGTTCTTTCAGAATATCCCTGCAATGCTTCATTTTATTTGCATCTGGTTTCTGTCGTTCATTTGCAAACATTGCTGCACAAATCGGGCTGAGGTAAGCACTTTCCCAGTTAAAGGTCTTTTTTATGATGTCTCTATTTTCGATGAAATGATCGCATAATGCCGATAAACTGTTTCTCATTGTCATCCTCCTTTTTGTCGCCTTCACTCAATTGCGGTTCTTTATAAGTTTATCACACTTTGCCGAATTCAGGCTTCATAAGGATGCACATCATTTATTTGACAGTGTTTAAAATGAAGCATTAGCTATTCATACGCTCTTTTCATGCGCTCTTTTCATGCGCTCTTTTCAACGTTTTAGACAAAACGCTGATCGGACTTCCTTGCCTGAATAGCCTCTGCTGGTTTATCGAGCCAACCAACGCGAACAGGTGTCTGCGGTAAATCAAATGCCGGAACGTAGGGCTTAATATCCAGTAGCGGCGTACCATCCAGCACGTCGAGATTTTGAATATAAACGCGGTTTGCTTCAATGCGATCGACTGCAACCACAGACATGCCAATGGCGTTAGGCCTCACTGGCGCCCTTGTCGCGAAAACCCCGTGAACCGCATCGTCCATAAATGGCTTGACCAGAAGTTTGGACTGCTTGACTTTATGAAAATGATAGAGTATGTAGAGATGGCTAAAGCCTTCCAAGTCTTTCAACCCTTCTAAATAGGATGCCTCAATTTCCAAATAACCTGGAGAAGCCAATGCGCCCGTCGGTTGAATAGGCATATCTTCGAGTGTCTTAAATGTACTTTTCACAACGCCTATTGTTTTAAATTCCAATGCAATCATCTCCTTTAACGATCAAATTTATTTCAGCAGTTTCTCATAACAGTTGAATTTTAATGGCCTTCCCAAAAAATTGATATGGCCTGTAAATTGGTAACCCAAGCTTTGAAAGGCGGTATTCATCGCCTGATTAGTCGAATACGTATCCGAGCGAATCGCCTGTATGTTCATTTCTAATGCCAGCGTTTCAGCATATTGCATCAGTTTTTTGCCAATGCCTTGCCCTCTTGCATTCAGCGCCACCGCCGTCCTGTGGATAACCAGACATTTTTCAGGTGTTTTCCACGCCGCATCCGCATATTCCTCCGGCTGATTCGTATCTAAACAAACGAATCCCAGCAAATTGCCATCTGATTCGCGGTAAGCATACAGATTTCCCTTTTTAATATCCGCTAAAAACACGTTGTGGGTTGGATAAGTATCATCCCATTGATGGTTGTTGACGCGTTTCATCTCTGCAACCGTTTCGGTGATAATCGCCATGATTCTTTCAAGATCCTGTTCACATGCTTTTGAAATCATTTTACTTGCGGCATGATACGCTTATTCAGAATCATGCGCTCCTCCTCTATAATTTTTCGTTTCAAACCAATCCGGTGCAAGATTGGCATTCATCTTTTGAAGCAATCTTTGTGCGATGTCGATCTCTTCTTCTGTAAAATCTTCAAAACACTTGTCAATCGCCCGGTTTTCCTCATCAATAATCATATCGTAAACCGCCTTTGATTTACGCGTTGAAAACAGGCGAAAGACGCGCGCATCCGCTTCATCCTTTTCCTTCGTTACATAACCGTCACGAATGAGTTTTTGAACCGCTTTTGTCGTCGTCGTCTTATCGACTTTCAGCATAATGGAGAGCGCTTTAAGGCTAATGCCTTCATTTTCACAAATACGCGTCAGAAAAATATACTGATTCTTATGCAGATCCAGTGTGACGTACTTGATGTCATTAATCGTATTAATAGCCCTCGCCAGCGAACCGACTTCTCTTAATATTGAACCTTTCAGTTTCAAATCTTTCCTCTCCCTCAATTGCTAGCACCATGCCACTTAACCTATATACGCATGCCATAGCCAAGGTTATTTACCGCATTTCACATTTTAGTTGAACTTTCAACTAATTATAACGATCATTTTCGCACTTGTCAACTATTCTGCCATGTCTGCATTTATCGAAGGCAATTGCTGTCACTATTTAATGCGCCATCCTCACTAATCGAGGGATTGTGACATTCGCTGTAACCTTACTGTGACATTCGCTGTAACCATCGCTGTGACCTTCACTTCAATGCAGCGATTTCAATAGCTTATCACGCACAATTATGATATCATAAATGAAATTAACGCACATAAAAGGCACTTATCGCACAGGCATCATCGGGCATTATCGGGTATTTTATTTTTTTCATTCATAAGCTGCAACTGAGGAGGTGAAATCATGCGCGTTACCATTAGAACACTGCTCAATCTACCGTCATTAAGCCATGCAAGAGTCGTCGCCGGAGAAAAAGGGCTCGATAAGGTGGTCGATTCAATTTCCGTTCTTGAATACTCTGAACCGACGCCGCTGCAAGAGGCTTTCTTCGATGAAATCGAATTTTACGGCAACGAAATTGCCGTAGCCGGTTTTGCGCACATCAAGGATGATGTGGATGCACAGTGCCAAACCATTATGCGACTTCATAAAATTGGCGAGGTTGGCCTCATTCTGTACTATGTTGGCATTTTCGTACCGAAAATCGACAAGCGCCTGATAGACTTGGCCAATGAACTTGATTTCACGCTTATCTGCATGCCTGAAAATCGAATGGATCTTAAATACAGCGAAGTGATTTACGAAGTCATTGAAACCATCATCAAAAACAAGGCGCAGGATCCTTATTTCGTTCCCGAAATGCTGGAACGCATCAGCAAGCTGCCTGACCATCAGCGCAGTATTGACACCGTTTTAAGAATTATCAGCGATCGCATGACGAGTTCTTTTTACCTAGTTGATTCACACTTTAATGCCGTCAACATGGCCAACTGGCCCGCCGTTAGTTCGGTTAGCCTCGAACAGATCGCTAAATACTACCAGATGAAATGTTCGAAACTGCCAGCCATTCCCACCATGATTGAATTGACGCGCAGCATCTGCGTCTGCGGTAAGATTATCGAAAGTGAAGATGCAATGCCAATGCACCTGATCATGGTTAAAGAAGACGGCACGCTATCAGATGAACAATGCGAACAAGCCGCTGAAGTCATCCAGCTCTTTATCAACATCTGGAGCAAAGGCCACGGTAAAATCGGAACAGACGAACTCGTAAAAGCCATTCTAAATGATGAGCCAATGAAAATGAAACGACTCGCTGAAATTCTCAGTATTGATATTCAGGCCATTGAGCATATGATAATTCTTCGCGCCCGAGGCGATTCAAAAGATGAAAAACAGCTTAAAGCGCTGCATGATTTCTGGCAGCATACGGTCAGCGAATTGGTTGCATTGTATTTCGATGTCAGTTTTACAGGCATTTATCACGATACCTTTGTCGTATTTCTCGGCAGTGAAAAAATAAAATGCGCCTGTCAGGCTGTTGAAGAAGCGCTCCTAGAGTTGTGTACAGACGACATTTCGGCCTCTTCATCTTTTATGCTTGCAACCGCCTATGGATTGGCCAATACAGCAGAAGTGCGACGCGCCTTTTTACTTTACAAAGATTACTTTGAAACCGCCAAAACACTCTACCCGCATCGAAAAGTGCTATCCCAAGAGATGTTTGCTTTTGCAAAGCGCTGTCATGATATTATCACCATCGGTGAAAACAGTATTTTGGAGGCAACCAGCATCCTCGCACCACTTATGAGAAAAGACGGTCCTCGTGATTTACTCTGTGAAACGCTGACCATTTACCTGCTGGATGGTGCAAGCAGTGTTGCCGCCACCGCCGCACTGCTCTTTGTCCATAAGAACACGATTAAATACCGTATGAATCAGATCTGTGCCGTGCTAAACTGTGATGTCAATGCCATGCCGGAGCACTATAGCCTTTATCGCGCCTGTGCTGTCAAACGTCTGCTTGACAAACGGCACAGTGAAGGTTAAGATCAATTTAGATTAGAAAGGCCTCTCATTTGTCCAAAAGGACAAAGTTGAGAGGCCTTTTTTTGCCCTGCAAACAATTACATTTTCGTAACAAAAGCATATAATCAAGTTTAATTATCTAAGGCAATTGCCTCATCTATCTTGACAGCATCGTTTATTCGCAATTATTAACTCGAAACCATTAAAGGGGGAAATCAAATGACAAACAAATTAACGGGGTTTGAAGTAAAACCCGAACAGAGACAAAGCTGGCAGTCTATTGCCATGGTGTGGATTGGTTCCATGATCTGTGTCCCGTGCCTGATGATCGGCGGGCTCATTGGCAGCGGCATGCCCATTGGCAGTGTCGTTCTCGCCATTCTCATCGGTTACGGTATCATCTGTATTTATATGAGTCTTATTGGCATGCAAGGCTGTGATACAGGACTGCCAACTGCTGTTATGGCATCCGGTGCACTTGGCGAAAAGGGCGCGCGCTATATTATCAGTTCAGTTCTCGCCATTGCCTGTATCGGATGGTTCGGCATTCAGTCAGCAGTCTGCGGCGCTTCTTTCTCCGCGATGCTCCTCTCTATGACTGGCATTGGTATTCCAGTTTGGCTTTCTTCAACTTTCTGGGGAATCATTATGCTCGTCACAGCCTGCTACGGTTTTAAAGGCCTTAAATGGCTCAACTTCGTTGCTGTCCCAATGCTTCTTATCGTTTGCGGCTACGGTGTTTGGGCGGCAATGGCGCAGTTTGATGGCATGACCGTTATGGCAAATTACGTTCCGCCTCAGCCTATTCCGCTTATGACGGGCATTAGCCTCGTTGTTGCCACTTTTGCTGTTGGCGGTGCCATCAGCAGCGATTACTGTCGTTTTGCAAAGAGTCGCAATGACGTTATTAAATCTTCTGTACTCGGCGTTTTACCGGCAGGTCTAATCATGCTCCTCGTCGGCGCCGTCATGAGCATTGTCACCGGCGAATATGATATCAGCGCCGTACTAACAGCTGTCGGCGTACCTGCAATTGGCCTAGTCGCCCTTGTTTTAGCCACTTGGACAACCAATGTCACCAATGCTTATAGCGGCGGTTTGTCACTTTCCAATCTTTTAGGCCTTGATGAGAGTCGGTTTAAAACGACAACAGCCATTGCAGGCGGGTTTGGTACGCTTTTAGCGGCAATAGGCTTATTAAGCAAATTCACTGCATTCTTAACGCTTCTTTCTGCATTGGTACCGGCACTTGTCGGCGTTCTGATTGCAGACTACTGGATTATTGGCAAAGGCGATCCAAAACAGTTCAAACTGCGTGAAGGCGTCTATGCACCCGGCATGATTTCATTTATAGTTGGTGCATTAATCGCCTGCATCACTGGCGGCACTTTCGCTTCATTCCCAGCACTGGTTACAGCAATGCCGGCACTGAATACACCGTTCTTTATCGGCCCGGTTAACGGCATCATCGTCTCGATGATCCTATATGTCATTTTGGCAAAAGTAATGCCACAGCCTGAAGCCAGCTACAGTGAAGCGGCTTAGGCATAAAGTATCTAACCGATTGTCGTGAAGGATCAACGAAAGGTAATCATGCAATTATCTTATTTAACGGGTCACGCGTAAAGAATAGATCACAAATATAGAACGCTTTAAAGATAGAAAAAGCAAAACACAAGGACAAAGATAGAAAGGAAGGCATTATTTTGAGAAAAATCGGTTTAAAAGAAATCGAAGACATTGCACTTGGCGCCGCACTTTTAGGCGCCGGCGGCGGTGGTGATCCCTATGTTGGCAAGCTCGTCGCAATGGGCGCCGTCAAAGCGTGCGGTGATGTTACACTGCTGGATCCTGAGGAAGTACCGGATGACGCACTCGTCGTTCCCATCGCCATGATGGGGGCGCCTACCATCCTAAGTGAAAAGGGGATCGGCGGCGAAGAATACAAGACACTTCACAAGATGGTCTCTCAATTCTACGGCAAGGAAATCTACGCATTTATGCCAATTGAAGCGGGCGGCGTCAACAGCATGCTGCCCATTGCAGCATGTGCACGCCTTGGTATTCCAATGGTTGACGCAGATGGTATGGGGCGCGCTTTTCCCGAACTGCAAATGGTGACGTTTACCATTGGCGGCATTAAGGCAACGCCAATGGCGCTCACTGATGAAAAGGGCAATTGCGCGATCTTCGATACCATTACCAATAAGTGGACTGAAGAACTGGCACGTGCCGTTACCATGAGCTGTGGGGGTTCGGTTTCTGTATCACTCTATTGCATGGATGGTGCAACACTTAAAAAATACGCCGTTAAAAACATCGTAACGCGCAGTGAGCAGTTAGGCGCTGCCATCCGCAATATTAAACACAGCGGCGAATCATCACCTGAAGCCGCATTTTTAAAGGCCACCGAAGGCTTCAAACTATTTAAGGGCAAAATTGCCGATGTGCTTCGCGAAACGAGAGACGGCTTCAACTTCGGCAAAGTCGTCCTGGAGGGCATTGACACGGATCGCGGCAAAAAGGCCTCTGTCACGTTCCAAAACGAAAACCTCGTCGCAGAAGTTGACGGCGCCATTCTCGCGACAACGCCCGATCTTATTGCCATTGTCGATTCCGAAACTTTTATCCCCGTGACGACTGATGCACTGAAATATGGCAAGCGCGTTATTGTCGTCGGCCTAAAATGTTTTGAATTATGGCGAACCCCAGAAGGACTTGAACTCGTCGGCCCTCGCTATTTTGGCTGTGATGTCGACTATCAACCTATCGAAGAACTGGTGAAAGGCGGTGACCTCCATGTATAGACTCGGTATAGACGTTGGCGGTACCAATACAGATGCCGTGATCATCGACGAGGCATTGAACGTCGTCGCGCAGATAAAACACCCGACATCTGACGATATTTATGATGGCATTCTCGGCGCAATTGACGCCATTTTAACAGAATCAAAAGTTGATCCAAAGAAAATCCATTTGGCAATGCTCGGCACAACACAGTGTACCAATGCCATTGTCGAAAGAAAACACCTTGAACCCGTCGGCCTGCTGCGCATTGGCGCCCCCGCAACCCTCGGCGTTCCACCGCTTGTCGACTGGGCAGACGATATCGCCAAAGTAGCGGTATCCGTCGCAATGATCGGCGGCGGTTTCGAATACGACGGCAAAGCCATTGCCGCCTTTGACGAAGCTGCAGCCACTGCTTACTTCGAAAGCTTAAAGGGCAAAGTCAATTCTGTTGCCATCTCCTGCTGTTTTTCAACCATTCGAGATGAACACGAAAAAAAGGCGGCAGCATTGTGCCGATCGGTTTTAGGGGAGGACGTTCACGTTTCCATTTCCAGTGATGTCGGCTCTATGGGACTTATAGAGCGCGAAAATGCAACAGTTCTCAATGCCTCACTTTACAAGGTCGCTCAAAAATTCACCGATGGCTTTGCCAAAAGTCTTTCCGAACACGGCATTGACAATGCCAAGATTTATATTTCTCAGAATGACGGCACACTGATGACCATGGCATACGCTCAGAAATATCCAATCCTCACCATCGCCTGCGGTCCTACCAATTCCATTCGCGGCGCCAGTTATCTCGGTGAGCTTAAAGAAGCCATTGTCATTGACGTCGGCGGCACCACCACCGATATCGGCGTCATCCAAGGCGGTTTTCCGCGCGAATCCGGCGTTGCCGTTACCATTGGCGGCGTCCGAACGAATTTTCGTATGCCGGACGTTTTATCCATCGGCCTCGGCGGCGGCTCTATTGTTCGTCATCAGCCTGACGGCAGTATTACGGTTGGCCCTGACAGCGTTGGTTATGAAATTACGAAAAAAGCGCTTGTGTTTGGCGGCGATACCCTAACCGCCACGGATATCGCCGTAAAGCTCGGCATGTGCCAAATTGGCGATGCCAGCAAAATTGACTTTCTCGAAACTGATTTCGCTGAACGCGCCATGACCGTCATCCGAAATGCCATTGAAAACGGCATTGACGCCATGAAGCTGTCCAGCGATGACGCCGATGTCATTCTCGTCGGTGGCGGCTCAGTTATTGTGCCACCAACACTTGCAGGCACGCGTCAAGTCTTGATGCCAAATTATTTTGGAACAGCCAATGCCATCGGCTCAGCCATTTCCAAAATCAGCGGTACCTACGAAAAACTCATCGACTATGAGACACTGCCGAGGGAAGAAGCCATTGAAGCGGCTAAAAAAGAAGCGATTCAAATGGCGGTTGATTCCGGCGCAGCCAAAGAAACCGTCGAAATCATTGATGTCGAAGATGTGCCACTCGCTTACTATCCCGGGAATACAAACCGGGTTAAAATTAAAGCAGCCGGCGATCTGGTCATTTAAC
>JASUSA010000082.1 GCA_030446305.1 Clostridiales bacterium
CTGGGCATTTACGGCTGCGGTCTTGACGGCCCTGACAGCTCAGAAGCTTGGGTTGAACTTACAGCCGACAACAAAGTCATCGTCGCATCTTCATGGCAAGACCACGGTCAAGGCGCCGATCTCGGCACACTTACACACGCACATGAAACCCTGAGACATGCAGGCTACCGTCCGGAAGACATTAAACTCCTGATGAACGATATGGCCTTTACACCTGCCAGCGGACCATCAGGCGGCAGTCGTCAAAATGTCGTCACCGGCAATGCCATTCGCGTTGCCTGCGAAATGCTGTTAAATGCAATGCGTAAATCTGGCACACTGGAAAAAGGTGAATACCGCACTTATGAAGAAATGGTTGCTGAAAATATTCCGCTGCGCTACGACGGCAAATGGGCTGCTTCAATGTGTACGGACTGTGATCCTGAAACGGGCAAGGGCGATCCATTCTCCAACTACATGTATGAACTCTTTATGCCGGAAGTAGAAGTTGACCTCGCAACCGGTAAAGTAAAAGTCGTCAAATTTACAACGGTTGCCGATGTTGGTACCATCACGAATAAAACGACTTGTGACGGTCAAATTTACGGCGGCTTGGCACAGGGGATCGGCCTCGCGCTGACAGAGGACTTTGAAGACCTCAACAAGCATACGACGCTGGCAAAATGCGGCCTGCCTTATATTCACGATATTCCGGACGATATGGAAATCATCTACAATATTTCACCGCGTCCAAATGGCCCTTACGGCGCTTCTGGTACCGGCGAAGGCCCGTTGACTGCACCGCATCCGGCAATACTCAATGCAATTTACAATGCATGCGGCGTCAGATTATATGCCATTCCTGCACTGCCTGAAAAAGTCAAAGCAGGGCTGGATGCATTAAACAAGTAATCGCTAAATAAATTTGATAGATTGGTAGCAACATGGACAGTTAATGATTTATAAATGCTCATATTGACGCTTTTATGCAGAATTGCGCATTGTGCCCTATAAGTCAACTTGTTCAACCGTCCTGAGCCGTTTTTGCGGCTCAGGACATCCCAATTTAACGATCAACTTCTACGAGCCGCCCTAACAAAACGCAATAATGAAGTGATCGTCATTGCTGAAATCTTCTGTATAGCATATGAGGCATTGCATACTGGTGTTTACAGCAGTAACGAAATGCCTGCAAATAGAGAAAGGGATTAATGTCTAATGATGAATCAGCAAGAACTGAGAGCACGTGAAAGCCAATGCACACAGGAACATCCGCCTAAGTGTGCTGCCCGATGTCCCGTTCACGTCGATGTACGCACCATGATTTCATCCATACAAAAAGGGGATGTCGCAGCAGCGATGAAGAGTTACCAAAAGGCCATTGTCTTTCCAAATATCGTCAGCCATTTATGCGACGCACCCTGTCAGTCAGCCTGTGTGCGCGCCGGCATTGACGAGGGAATCCATATTCAGCAGCTCGAAAAATTTGTAGCACAGCACATGGCGGACAAAGCACATGGCAAAATTCTGAAACCGCCGAGCAAAGGCAAGTCTGTCGCCGTCATCGGCAGTGGCCTAAGCGGCTTGACGGCTGCAAAACTGCTTGGTTCCAAAGGGTATTGCATTACCATTTTCGAACGTGAAGAGGCTATTGGCGGCCGTTTGCGCGCTTATGATGAAGTGATTTTGCCAAAGACAATGCTTTTAAAAGATCTGGAATCACTTGCCATTTACGATATCACCATCACGACGCAGACAGCCGTCAACCCGTCGATGTGGTCTGAGATTATCAGCACATTTGATGCTGTTTATCTCGATATTTCGAAGGACGCCTTTGAAGCGTGTGTCGGAGCACCTTTTGAGGCCTTCACAATTGATGCCGCAACACTTTCTTTAAAATCTGCCAATTCCGTTTCAACGGATGAAACCGTTTCAGCTCAGCTGTATGACAATGTCTTTGCAGGGGGAAGTCTTAGCAGGAATGGCGCTAAGACAGCCATTGTCGATTGCGTCTCAGACGGCAAAATGGTTACCAATACCATTGATCGATTTTTGCAGCGCGTATCGCTAACAGCCAATCGAACAGGTGAGGGGCCTATTGAAACACAGCTTTACACAGATCTTGAAGATCTCATTTCGGAAGCTGCCATCATACCTGCGAATTTTGAAAACGGCTATACGGCAAATGAAGCTCAGGCAGAGGCCGCACGCTGTCTTTTATGCGAATGCTTGGCCTGTGTTAAAAATTGCGTCTACATGCAGCATTACAAGAGTTATCCAAAACGTTATTTCAGAGAAATATACAATAATTTATCCATCGTCATGGGCATTCACCATGCCAATAAGATGATTAATACCTGCAGTCTCTGCGGCTTATGCGAAACCATTTGTCCAAATGATGCCAGTATGCGCAATGTCGTATTGGAAGCGCGTCAACAGATGGTATCAAACGATAAAATGCCTCCGTCGGCACATGATTTTGCGCTGCGCGATATGGCGTTCAGCACAGGCGATCAATTTGCACTCTTCAAGCGTCAACAAGGATTTGAACGCGTCTCGCACGTCTTCTTTCCCGGCTGTCAGCTCAGCGGTTCATCGCCGGAACACATTTTGACTGTATACCCGTGGCTTTGCGATCATATTGAAACAGGAGTCGGCCTTATGCTGGACTGCTGCGGTGCGCCTGCACTTTGGGCCGGTCGTGAATCGCTCTTCAGTGAACAGATGGATGCCATTCGTTCACGCTGGGATGAAGAGGGAAGACCCGTTTTTATTACCGCATGTCCAAGTTGTATGGCGATGTTTAAAGATGCTATTCCTGAAATGACAGTGGTCATGCTTTATGAAGTCCTTGCAGCAGGCGAACTGCCAAGCAAAGCGTCAAAGAAGGTCCCGCAGACATTTGCCATTCACGACAGCTGCAGCACGCGGCATGAAACAGCACTGCAAAATGCGGTTCGAAAACTCGCATCAGATCAGGGCCATACCATCAGCGAGCTGAAATTCAGCCGTGATAAAACCAAGTGCTGCGGCTTTGGCGGCTTGATGATGTTTGCCGATAAGACCATTGCAAATGCCGTTATTGCAGACCGTGCAGCAGAAAGTCCGGAAGCCTATATTACGTACTGCGCCATGTGCCGTGATAACTTTTTAGGCCAGTCCAAACCAACATATCATATTCTCGATATCCTGTTCGGCGACGCCGCTGATGATTTGACACACTTAAAACCGCCTGATTTTTCAATGCGCCATGAAAACCGAGCGAAATTAAAGCGAAAGGTCTTGTCCGAATTCTGGGGAGAATGCGTTGACGACCCTTTGCCAAAAGTTGCATTTACCCTTGCAGAAGGTGTGCGCGATCTCATGGCAGAGCGCAATATTCTTCTGGAAGACATTGAAATGGTGCTCGCACATGTCAAGATGACCGGCAATAAAATTTGGCATGCGCAGTCAGGGCTCTTTATGGCTTATTACCAGCCAAGTGCCGTTACCTATTGGGTTGCATTCGAAGAAACGGCATCTGGCTATCATATCAAAAATGCTTACAGTCATCGACTGACGATTGAATTCTAACCAGCTTTAGCATCGCAATCGAAAGCAATGAAGAAAGGCGTAAATTATGTATGCATATCAAACATCCGATCAATCTGAGGTCACCTGTGTGAAATGCGGTGAAAAAATGACTTATGGGGAAGTCAAGCTGTCATACCTCGGCAGCACCTTCCCGGTTTCACTCAATAAATGTGACCACTGTGGCATCGTATATATTCCAGAGGACTTGGCGCTTGGCAAAATGGCACAGGTCGAGCGGACACTGGAGGATAAATAATGGGGTATAAGGGCTGCAGTATTTATGAAACATTGGCAACACTTGACATCTGCAACGCCATCTTCCGTCCCGGAGGACTGGCGTTGACAGATGAAATGCTGAAAAGCGCATCGCTGTCAAAATGTGCGGCAATATTGGATCTCGGTTGTGGCGTGGGAACAACCGTCAATCATATGATCTCGCACTACGGCTATCGGGCTGTCGGCATCGATGCCTCAGAAAAAATGATCGAAAAAGGAAGGGCAAAGTATGGCAACTGCCAACTCGATATTGGGTCGGCAGAGTCACTGCCATACGGTGATGGTCAATTCGACGCCGTTATCACAGAATGCGCCTTGTCGACTTTTGAAAATTTTGAAGGCGTCTTAAGAGAAATTATGCGTATTTTAAGACCCGGCGGCAGCATGCTTCTGTCCGATATATACGCCAAATCCGAAGTACCGTCTACGGCCTTAAAAAATGGACTCCCATCGATGTCAGACATTGAACAAACGGTAAAGTCACACGGCTTTACGGTTACGGCACATAAGGACTGTTCGCATCTTTGGCGACAGTACATCGCTGAATTCATCTGGCAGGCACCTGCTGCGGTATACAGTGAATTTCTTTGCAGCATCCAGACATTTAAGCCTGGCTATTTCTATTTAATCGCTGAAAAATAACGGAGGTTTTACATGAACGTAAATGAAGAGATGATCCAAATAATGACCTATACGCAACAGGGGTTCTGCTGCAGCCAGACGCTGTTAATGATGGGGCTTGATGCCATGGGCCATGAAAACCGGGAATTAATCAGAGCCATGGGAGGACTGTGCGGCGGCATCGCCAATGCGGGCAAAGCATGTGGTGCGCTTTCCGGTGGTGCTTGTCTTCTATCGCTTTATGTCGGCAGAGGCAGCGAGGATGAAATGGAGATTATGTTTGGCAGACGCATGCTGGATGAACTTGTAAGGTGGTTCGACGATGTTTATGGCAGCCAGTATGGCGGTACCACCTGCATGGATCTTTTGGAGGGCAATCCGGCCAATCGCATTCAGCGATGCCCGGATATCATCAATGCCGTTTATGAACAGGTTTGTGATATATTGGCCAGTTATGGCTACAGTATCGAATCAGAAAGAGAGGCAATGCTATGAAAACACTTTGGCATGAAATGAATCGCAGGCTCTTGAACAATGAAAACTTTATTTTAGCGACCATTGTCGCCTCGCACGGCTCATCACCGCGCTCAGAGGGGGCGCATATGCTTATTGCACCTGATTTAAGCATCTGGGGTACCATCGGTGGCGGCAAACTCGAAGCGGAGGCCATTCAAAAATCAAGGGATGTCTTCGACGCTAAAACTTCCTGCATTCACGCATTCTTTTTAACGGGCGAAGAAGCTGCCAGCACACAGATGATCTGCGGCGGTGAGGGTGAAATCGTGCTCGACTACTATGACAGCCAGAACAATGAACAGCGGCAAATCTTTTCGGCACTGATTCAAAATCTCGAAAACGGTCAGAAGGCATGGCTGATTACGGGAATCATGGCGAACGGCAGACGTCAGCAATGTCTCGTCAACGCCTCTAAAGAAGTCGTCGGCACCTTTGACTGTGAACCGGCCTTTTATCAAAAAATGGTTGACGGCCCTGCGAAACTGTCCATCCATTCAGATGTCCTCGATGAGATGCGCATCTTTATTGAACCGATTATCAAGGGGAGCGAACTCTTTATCTTTGGTGCCGGCCATGTTTCACACAAGCTCGCACCCATTGCAGAATCGGTAGATTTTCATACCACCGTTATTGACGATCGCATTGATTTTGCCAATATTCAGCGTTTTCCAAATTCACATATCGTCCTTGTCCCGTCTCTTGAAGCGCCGATGCCTTCGCTCGGCATTGACGAGGACAGCTACATTGTCATTGTAACGCGCGGCCATATGCATGACGGCATCATTTTGGAACAAATGCTTTCAAAGGAATTGGCTTATATCGGGATGATTGGCAGCAAGCGAAAGCGCGATCTGCTATATAAGGAAATTCTATCGAAAGGTGTTTTCACAGAAGAGGATCTTGCGCGCGTGTTCAGTCCTATCGGCATTGCCATCAAGGCCGAATCCCCTGAAGAAATTGCCATCAGCATTGTCGCAGAGCTCATTCGCGTCCGGGCAGAGCGCCATGTGTCACAATAATAATAAAACTGCCTCAAAACATGTTGTCGGCATTATACTCGCCGCCGGACAGGCATCCAGAATGGGAGACGTAAAGCCGATCATGCCGCTTGACGGCGTCTCGTCGCTCGAACGATTGATAAATGCCTATCGCACAGCTGGGATTACAGATATCAGAATCGTCTTAGGCTATCATGCCACTGCGATTACTGCATTTTTAGAGGCGCATTCGCTGAATAAAGAGGTTCGTATCGTCATAAATGAAGAACCGTCGCGCGGTATGTTTTCATCTGTTCAAACCGCTTTTAAGACTTTTGACAGTACCGTAACAGGCGCCTTTATCATTCCGGCTGATATCCCGCTGGTCAAAACCGAAACCATTCAATACCTCTTGGAAGAAGCCATGCAAAATCCAACTGCTTTGTTGCTGCCAACCTTCGCCGGAAAGCGCGGACATCCGCCTTTGATACCTTCGTCATACTTTCAGGCCATTTGCGAAGCACCTGCTGAACGCAGTACGCTGAGGGATATTTTTAATGAAAAAGTGCTCGAAATACCCTGTGCTGACAGTGGAATCCTCATGGATATGGATACGCCGGAAAACTACACGGCGCTTTGCGAATTTGCAGGCGCTCGAGATTATCCGACACTGGAAGAGTGCCATGCAATCTGGTCACTGCTTCGCGTACCGGAACCCGTGCGCAAGCACAGTACAGAAGTTGCACAAATTGCTTTGACCATAGGCAGGCTCATAAATCACAAGACGCATCTTTCGCTGAATTTGGATAAATTATGTGCCGCAGCAATGCTTCACGATATCATGAAGGGCAGTGCGGATCATGCTAAA
The DNA here is from genome assembly GCA_030446305.1 of Clostridiales bacterium. Classification (GTDB taxonomy): domain Bacteria; phylum Bacillota; class Clostridia; order Peptostreptococcales; family Acidaminobacteraceae; genus Fusibacter. The sequence goes on from JASUSA010000082.1 coordinate 6,811, forward strand.
GTCGGTGCAGAAGTGGTCACAAAATTCGGTTATAAAGGTATTGCCGATGCGATTGGAAAACATATGAAACACCACATTGCAAATGCGCCTGAGACGATTGATCTCGATATTGCAGCAATTCTTTACTTAAGCGACAAACTTTGCATGGAAGATGTCTGCATTTCATTGTCGCTGCACTGCCAAAGCGCCATGGCGCGTTATCCGGAAGCCGCTGCCCGCTTTATCAAAGAACGCTTTCAGACGGCGGCACTTTTGCAAAGGACAGTCGAAGCGCTGACGCAAATCGAATCACTTGATGCCTATTTATCACAGCGCTGTATTTAAGGCGTTATCCGTTGATTGCATTTGTTGATTGCATTTGTAGACTTTATTTGTTGAGTTTATTGACAGGATAACCGCACAATCTAATGATTAAATTCAGGAGGGAAGAAATGCCGATGAAAACACTGAAGCAGACGGAAAGTGTCTGTCCCATCTGCCTTAAACCAATTAAGGCAAATCTGTGTCAGTACGAAGATGGTGTATATCTGGAAAAAGTATGTTTACAGCACGGCGAGTTCTGTACCAAAGTCTGGACGGAAACGCCTACTTTAGAAAGATGGCTATCAGAACGATCATTGGCACCTTATGATGCAGACGGCGCCCGTGAAGCAGACTGTCCCAACAGTTGCGGCATCTGCGACCACCATCAGCAAAACACTTGCTGTGTACTGCTGGAAGTTACATCCCGATGCAATTTAAAATGTCCTATTTGTTTTGCAAGTGCTGCGGAAAGCCATACCGCTGACCCAAGTCTGCATACCATTGAAGCATGGTATGACATGCTCGTCAAACGCGGCGGCCCCTTTAACATACAACTGTCCGGCGGTGAACCGTCGCTGCGGGATGATTTACCTGCCATTATCGAACTCGGGAAACAAAAGGGCTTTCATTTCTTCCAGCTCAATACAAACGGTATCCGAATCGCCGAAGATGAAACCTATTTAAAAGCCTTGGCAGATGCTGGCTTAAGCTGTGCATTCCTTCAATTTGACGGCCTGACAGCCAATACACATGAATCGCTGAGAGGCAAGAACTTAATCGCATTAAAGCAAAAGGCCATCGAGCAGTGCGGCAAATACAATATCGGCGTTGTCTTGGTGCCAACTATCGTTCGTGGCGTCAATGACAGTGAGATTGGTGATATTATACGCTTTGCCGTCTCTAAAATGCCGGTCGTGCGGGGCGTTCACTTTCAGCCCGTCAGTTACTTTGGTCGCTATCCTGAGCATTTAAGAGCCGACTATTTCACCTTGTCAGAAGTGATGACGCAGATTGAAAAGCAAACGAACGGACAATTGTCACTCGATCATTTCATACCACCGTCAAGTGAACATCCTATGTGCTCTTTTAATGCAAAATTTATGAAAACCAAAGACGGCGGTTTAAAGCCCATGACCTCCTTTGGCAAGTCAAAGGCGAGCTGCTGCTGTTCTTCAGAAAATGCTGCCGCACAAGCCAGAGATTTTGTCGCAAGGCAATGGGCAGCACCAAAGACAGCGGTTCCGGTTTTTCAGATGGCGACAACGAATGGTCCGGACTTGACAAGCCTTGATGCATTCTTGGAAGACGCCAAGCAAATGATCACCATCTCCGGCATGGCTTTTCAAGATGCGTGGACATTGGATTTAGACCGCTTGCATTATTGTCATATCCATGTGGTTTCGCCATCAGGTGATCTCGTACCATTTTGTGCCTATAATCTCACGTCGAAAAGCGGTGAGACGCTGCATCGTCTGGGATGAATTTATTGATACCGTTGATCCTGCTGATATTCTCACATATAAGATAGACACATCGATCAGAGCCTGATGCTTACAATGACGGAAAGCTGCTAATAAGAAAGATAAGGATACAGATACAGACAAAGATAAAGGTACGGATAAAGAAAGGTAAAGATATGTGCGCTGTAAAAAACACAGTTGATCCATGGGTCGCAAGGCGTTTAGGCTTGGTTAGAACACAATCTATCGCCAGTGAAATTCGCCTGAACAACTGTCTTTCAAATGATGACAATCTCATATTGCAAAGAGACGAGCATTTTTATGCTCAATTGGATGCCCTCAGAGAGAAGCAGCTGCACTACGCAATACAGCGAAGCACTTATTATGCTGCATCCGGCTATCATCAATTTAGCACCGTCAATTGGCAGGACATGCCGCTGATTTCCCAAGAAATACTGCGTGTTCAGCATCTGCAAATGGTCTGTACGTCAAGCAGCAATATTGACCGCATTGTAACGCTTATGTCCTCAGGCACAACCGGTGATCCCAAACGCATCTATTTTACGAGGTCAGATCAGTCCGATACCATTCAGTACTTTAAAGTCGGCATGGACAGCTTCACCACCCCCGGTGACAAGGTCGTAATCTGGCTCCCAAACAGCCGTCCGGGCAGCATCAGCGAACTGCTGGCTGAAGCATTAAAGCTTGGCGGTAAGCAGCCAAAATGCTACGGCGTCATGAATCATCTGTCATCTGCTTATAAACAGTTAATGGAAGAAACCCCCGATGTCATCGTGGGTATTCCACTCCAGATACTTGCCCTAGCCAAATATACTGAAATTGTAGGGACGCCGATTCGCATTAAAAGCGTACTGCTCAGCACTGATGCCATCTCAGATACCGTTGTCAAAACACTGGAAAGGCTGTGGCACTGTAAAGTTTACCGATATTTTGGCATGACGGAAATGGGGTATGGGGGCGGTATCGAATGTGAAGTGCACAATGGTTATCATCTTTATGAATCTGATTTTTATATAGAGATTATCAATCCCGAAACAGGTCAAGTCGTGCCTGACGGTACATGGGGGGAAATGGTCATTACGACGCTACGGCGCCATGGCATGCCGCTCATTCGGTATCGTACCGGTGATGTGACGCGAATCATTCCCGAAAAATGCGCCTGCGGATCAAACTTAAAGCGCATTGACAGGATTCAGCATCGCGTCAAGGATACCATTGAACTTTTGCCGGGGCAATTGCTGACGAGAAACGAACTTGACGATCACTTGCTCACATTGCCGTCATTACTGGACTATACGGTTCAATACAATACAAATGAAGAAGAAAAGCAGCTCATTATGACGATTTACTATTTGGGCGATACCATCCATCAAGATGAGATTTTAGAGAAACTGCATCAGCTAAAAAGCATTCACGATGCCGTTTGTTCTGGACAATGGGCACTCGAAATTAATTTTGAAGAAATGCTGCCGTCTTCTTGTCCATCACCAATGAAAAGAACCATCTGCACATCAAAATGACAGGAGGACAATCCAATGATGAAGACCATCTATCTAATGCGCCATGGCAAACCCGTTTTGCCGGATACACAGAGGCGCTTTATCGGGCAAACCGATTTGCCAATCAGTGCCGAGGGGCTGCGTCAGGCAAATGCCGTTGGCAAAATGCTCAATCGCAAAAAGATTGAGGCGATTTATTGCAGCGATTTATCAAGAGCCTATGATACCGCCCAGTGCATTGCCATGCATCACGATATTGCAATCGAACAGCATTCGGCCTTAAGAGAAATTAATCTGGGCACATGGGAGGGATTGACCTTTGCAGAAGTGGCAACCTATTACCCTGAAGAATTCAAGGCTCGCGGCCAGGATATCGGCTATTTCAAACCGCCCAATGGTGAAAGCTTTATGGATTTGAAAGCGCGTGTTTCAGAAATTTTTCAACATATTTTAGCAAGCAAGCACGAGAAGATTGCAATCGTCGGTCATGCCGGCGTCAATCGCATTATTCTGTGCGAACTTTTGAAAATGCCATTGACCAGTCTTTTTAAAATCACGCAGGACTATGGCGGCATCAACGTTTTAGTTGGTTCCGAAACCGATTTGCGCGTGAAGTGTATGAATTTGAGCGTCGCAGTTCCAAAAGCATCGACAGCTTCAAAGAAATAGGCGTCACGAACTTTTCACTCACGTACATCTTTCATGCTTTAATCAACAGAAGGGAGGACATTATGCAAAACGAAAAAGTTATTTGTCCAAATTGCGGAAAAGAAATCGCCAACGGGGTTATTTACAAATGTGTTCGATGCTTTACAGAGTATTGTGTCGAATGCGACAACACGCGCGGTGGCAAATCCTGTCCAAAATGCGGTATGGGGCCAAGACTCATTTTAAATCAGAAAAAAGCTTAAACGATTCATTATTAACCATTTATCAATCACGATTCATTATTAACAATTCATTATCTAACGATTCATTCTTTAACGATTCATTATTAAGACCAGCTAATAAAAGTCAATAAGAAATTTTGATTTTTCAGTAGATTTTCTTTTTAGAAAAAAAGGTATAGCAAAGCTAACCATTTGAAAACACGAA
>JASUSA010000025.1 GCA_030446305.1 Clostridiales bacterium
CGATGTGCTCATCGTGCAAATCGACCACAGCTGTGCCATGAAAAACGTCCCTGAATGGGCGCGCAAAGAAGGCTATAACGTTGAAGTTGAAGAAGTTGATGACGGCGAATGGGAAGTCATCATCGAAAAAAATAAATAAGCACCCTTCTGGAGGTGAACATTTTTGGAAAATAAACAAGTTAAGTTTTTTGACCGCGTCAAAAAAAATGACTACTATCTCAAATGGATAAAAAGCCCGTTTACCTATGTTACCGCAGCGGTGCTGTTATCATTGTTCCAAATCGTAACCCTTGCTGCCACCGGCAATCCGTGGGGCGTCTCAGGCGTCTTTGCTTACTGGGGTGCATGGGTCTATGAAGCAGTTGGCGGCAGTGTTGACAAATGGTATTACTTTGCAAGTTCTGGTGCTCAGGCTACACTTGAAAACGGCTTTTTAAATCATGCCGGCACTTTCCGAAATCTCGGCATCATTTTCGGCGCACTTGCGGCAACGCTTTTGGCATCCGGTTTTAAAATTAAAAAAATAAAATCTAAAAAACAAGTGATTGCGGCAACGCTGGGCGGCTTACTCATGGGGTATGGCGCACGACTGGCAGCGGGCTGTAATATCGGCGCCCTATACAGTGGCATTGCATCACTTTCTCTTTCGGGATGGGTCTTTGCCATCGGCATGTTCTTTGGTGCCATTGTCGGCAGTAAACTGCTTGTGAAATACTTTATGTAATCACTTAATTGCTGAAATCATCACACGATCTTGTTGTTATACCCAAAGTATTGCGTCGCGCTATGTGTTCAATATATGCGTGACGCTGCGGCGGGTTATCTTCTGATATTTCCATTATATAGAATGTGAGGCAATATATGGCTAGTGAAAAAATCGTTGAGCATTATGACGTCATCATCATCGGCGGCGGCCCTGCCGGGCTAAGCGCTGCCATTTACGCCGGCAGAGCGAGACTCAATACGCTTTTGCTTGAAAAAGCACTCGTTGGCGGTTTGGCTACCTACACCAATGAAATTGCAAACTATCCGGGCTTCCCAGATGCACCAAAGGGAGAAGCCATTACAGATCTCATGAAAGCGCAAGCAAAAAACATGGGTGTTAAATTTAAATTAACTGCCGTTTCGAGTGTCCAGCTCGAAGGTGATGAAAAAATCGTCGAGACGTTCAGAAACAAATATATTGGCAAAACCGTCATTATCGCGACTGGTGGCCGCCCAAGAACGACTGGCGCCCTGAATGAGGAAGGGTTCTTATTTGATAAAGGCATTAGTTTCTGCGCAACTTGTGATGCTGCAGCAAACACAGATAAACATGTTGTCGTCATCGGTTCTGGTGATGCTGCAATTGAAGAAGGCATGTTTCTCACCAAGTTTGCAAGCAAAGTTACCGTCTCCGTCATGCACGATGAAGGCAAAATGGACTGCAACGAAATTGCTAAAGAAGCAGCACTGGCCAATCCTAAAATGGCATTTGTCTGGAACTCTGTCGTTTCGCGCTTTGAAGGCGATGAACACCTCAAAACCGTCGTTCTGAAAAATGTCAAAACCGATGAAGAAATTCCTGTCGACTGTGATAACTGCTTTGAATTTATCGGTTATCTGCCTAACACAGAGCTCTTTGAGGGTCAGGTTACCATGACCAACCGCAAATATATCCCAGTCAACGAGAAAAAAGAAACCAACCTTGAAGGTGTTTTTGCCATCGGCGACGTTACGGACAAATGGCTCAAACAAATTGCAACAGCAGTCGGCGACGGTGCCATTGCCGGCACTGCAGTTGAACGCTATATCGCAGAAAAAGAGATTTTTGAAAACAGAATTCTCCAGAAAGAAAAACCAGGCCTCATCTACGTTTACAATGCCATTGATGCGCCTTCAAGAGATTTTCTTTCACGCATTGAAGCCATCGAAACATCAAAGGCAGGCGCAATCGCCGTAAACCGCATTGACGTTTATAAATCAAACGGCATTGCATTAAAATTAAATGTCGATCAGGTACCGGCTGTCGTCATTACCAAAGATGGCGTCATTACCGAAAAACTCTATGATCTCGATGAACAAAAAATACTTTCTTTCCTATAATATATGTCTATATTTGCTTTAACGCAAAACCCCGCTCAGACCACAATGTTTGAGCGGGGTTTTGATTTATACAATAAGAAGATTTGAACTTTAAGCATTTTTGCAGATGCCTTTACTGCGAAAATGTGATGGTGAAAATCGTTTTAGAACACCGCGAAGCGGATCTTATATAATAGGAAGATTCAAAATCTCACGGGCTTCTGATGGCGTTGCCACAGCATTGCCATATGTTTCGACAATATTGCGTGCACGTTTGACAAATTGAGCATTCCCCTCTGCCAACACACCTTTCGAATAGAAAACGTTATCTTCCATCCCAACGCGCAGATGACCGCCTAGCGCCACTGTTGCATACATGATTTCCATCGCACTGGCACCAACCCCAAATGCACTCCATGTGGAATCAGGTGCCACAGCGCGCATGGTTTCCACCATAAAGAGCAGGTTTTTAAGCGATCCTCTAATACCGCCTGCCGCGCCCATGCACATTTGGAAGTGGAGCGGCGCCTTCAAAATGCCTTTTTTCAAATAGTAAGCGGCATTGTAAATCATCCCAGGATCAAAGGCTTCAATTTCAGGCTTTACGCCATATGCCTGCATCGCTTCACCCAACGCTTCAAGAAAATGCGGCGGATTCAGAAAGAGTGCATTGTGCTGCCAGTTCATGGAACCGCAGTCAAATGTCCCAATATCCGGATGCAGCGCTTTTAAATGCAGCATGCGCGTCTCTTCTGTCGCATTGAGATCGCCGGAAGTCGTCATATTGACGATGATATCACAATCTTTATAAGCGCGAATATATGCCAGCGTTTCACGAAACTTTTCTACATTCATCGTGCCGTTCCCCGCGTCATCACGCATATGCAGATGGCAGATTGAGGCCCCTGCCTGCCAGCACTGATAAACATCATCCGCTATTTCACGCGGCGTCATGGGAATATTGGGGTTATCTGTTTTTTTCGGCCATGCGCCCGTCGTCGCCACAGTGATAATGGTCTTTTGCATAGAACCACTCCTCTCTTCTTTTAGATGAGGCAATTGCCTTAGATATGAACAGGCATCGGTAAAACTTTACGCAGTACTTCATCTCTATTTGTGATGTTTCTACAAGATCGTTCACTACGCCTTGCTAAATTGTTCAATGACTTTACGACCCTTTGGTGTTATGATGAGCTTTCTTTTGAAGAGTCCCTTTTCCTCAATATAGCCGCGACGGGTCAAATGTGATGAAATGGCTGCCATTTGCATAGAAGCAATCCCATTTTTTTGCACAAATGCCGCTTGATGTTCCGGATTTTTTTCAACTGTTTTCAAAAGCTCCAAATACATCGGCGATAGAAACTGTGCCGAAAGCTGTGTATCGTGATCATTCAACGGTTCGAGTGCCTTTTGCCCCTTTTCTGTCAGTTCAAAGGTAAAGAAGTTAGATCCCTTAAGTCCCATGCGCATTAAATAGCCGCCACGATCCAACCGCTCAACAGCGGCACCGGAAATCTTTGAATCCACGCCTAGAGAATCTGTTATATCTGCCATGTACTGATGCCCCAGACGCATTAATGTCAATATTTCAAAATCAATCTTTTCCAGTTTTACATCTGAACGATTATTGCCATTGGGAACGCGTTCCCAACTCGCTTCACCATAGTACCGCGGTTTGCCAAAATACGATGCAATAACGGCAACGATCAATGTTACAGCAAGACCAAGTGTCGCCAGAAAGACATAACGTCCGATTGAGAAAATTTTTGTTAAATCCAAAAGCGTAAATACAGCCATGGTCACCATACCGCAAACCGCACCCCACAAGGCCCCCTTTGCATTAAATTTAGGCCAGATGGCGCCGAGACCCAGCAGTACTGCCGGCGGCACGAGCCATGAATTGGCAAAGGCAAAGAGATAGGTTGGACCACCGGGAAATTGACAGAGAATAAACGTTACAACGCCGACAAAGAGCATAATGATTTTTGACATCTTTAATTTCTTCTCTGCATCTGCATTGGGATTGATAATACGCTGATAAATATCTCGATTCGCAACGGCAGATGCCCCCAGTGCAGATGTCGACGCCGTCGAAATAGAAGCGGCACAGGCACTGATTACCACAATACTGCCAAAGAGCGGCATAAAGGTGCTCGCGATAAAGCCATAAGTTCCTGTTGCCAGTATTTTACCGCCATTGATGGTGAGCATTTCCGGATAAAATGCCCCCATGTAACTTCCTACAAAGCTCAATGGAATCATAAAGACAATCAGCAGAATAATGGCTGCCATGACAAATGATTTCCGTGCGACGTGCTCATTTCGGCAGTTGGCGATTTTCATCCAGTAGTAATTATTCCCCCAGACGAGCGCTGCCGCAAAGCAAATAAAGAAATTTAAGAATGATGGATACGTCAGCTTCATCCCCGCAAGCTGACCTGCAAATCCGTCAGTTCCAATGGCACCCGGGCCCCAGTTTGCCGCAATGGCATCCGTCCATCCAAAGCGCCCTGCCAGCAAAAAGAATACGGTCGGAACGACAATCACGCCAATTGTGATTTGAAATAAATCGGTTATCGTCGTCGCCCAAAGCCCTGAAATAAAGGTGAAAATAATGATAACGGCAAAGATGACGGCTGTAATCAGCGGCCGACTCCATCCTGTAAATGCCGCAATATTGTCAACACTTGAAACAACGTTGTTCGCCATAATACCGCACATACCAATGACGGATGTAATGGCAACCACAGAACGCGTTTTACTATCATATCGCATTTCCAAGTATTCAGGAAGCGTCTGAGCACCGCTTCTTCTGATAAAATTCGAATATAAAAGGCCAAAGAGCATTAAGCCGCATACCGCATAAACGGCACCCCATCCAATACCGCCAATGAGTCCGTAATTAAGTGTGAAAGCCGGTGCCAACGTCACTGTCGTGCCGGCGAATCCAATGGCACAAACACCGACAATATTAATGGGCGTTGAAATTTCACGTCCCGCTAAAACAAAGTCCGAAGATTCCTTAACCCACTTTTTACTGAAAAGACCTGCGCCAATGAGAAAACCGCAAAAGATAATGAAAATGATGATAAATATTGTACTAGACCCCATGATAAATAACCCTCACTTTCTACTCAATAAAGGCAACTGCACGACACCAGCCCGCACTCGCGGCTTTAATTTTCACAGGCAGACAGCTCACTTTAAATCCAAATGCCGGCAATTGATCTAAATTCGTCATTTTTTCAATATGGCAATAAGCTTTAATTCTGCCAACGCGATGCGCTTCCCAAATAATGTCCACATCTCGTGACGCCGCAAAGCGCTCTGCTTCAATTGGCAGCGGCACATCCCAGCTCCATCCGTCAGTACCGACGACGTGTACACCGTGTTCAATGAGCCACAGCGTTGCTTCGGCGCTCATACCGGCACCTGCAAGCAAGTACTCAGGTTTACCCCACTGCTTGTCAGCACCTGTCTGCAGCAGCACAATATCCCCTTCTTTAAGCTGGTAGTTAATCTGTTTAAAATACGCTTCGACATCTTCTGCAGTAATCTTATAGCCATCCGGTTTACTGCTGAAATCCATTTTGACACCATCGCCGATGCACCACTCAAGTGGTATTTCATCAATGGTCCAAGCGCGCTCGCCGCCGTTCATCGTCGGATAATAATGATAGGGGGCATCGAGATGCGTCCCCGAATGCGTGGTGAGCTGAATGTTTTCAATCGCCCAGCCGTTGCCTTCCGGCAAATCATCAACGGTGATGTTGCCATTAAAATAGGTCGTCATAGATTGTGCCGTATCCTTGTGATTTAAATACTCAATCCTTGGAATTTGAGGTTTTGGATCACTTGGCAATCCATCCTCCACGGCAATTGACAAATCAATGATCTTCATATGCTGACTCCTTTCCATCTTTTCTGTCGGTGATGCTATTGAGTAACATCTCTTCTTATTGCAAGGGTGATGCCAAATGTTCGAAACAATTGGTATTTCAAGCTTTCAGCAGAATCATGAAATACGCAGCACAATCAAGTGTCAATATTTGTGTACACGTTTTTATACAAAGATGTCTTGGAAAGCTTGTAATTGTAAGGCCTGCATGCAGTGTCAACATATATTGACACGTAAATAAATATTGACACAGTGCAAAAAGCCACTTTATAATGGAGTCAAAAGTATGATCATTAAGGAAATCGCATCATTGCCTTTCATTTAGCCATCACGACAATCTGTTGAATTTTCGCATGATGAAAACAACACATTTCATCGTGAACGCTTTAAATTTAAATAATGCAAAGGGCCCAATTTTAAACTATCACCACTGCCTGCGAAGCACTTTTATCACGGCTCTTTTTAACATAACGGGCATTCGCCGATCTTTTCGAAATATCGCTTGGAGGCACACATGTCTAAAAACAAATTGTCTTTTGAAATCATGCAGGAATTTATCAATCAATTAGACGGCATGGCCGTTCTCGACAAAGAAGGTTATTATACGTATGTCAGCCCCGGTTGGGAACGATACACAGGGTTTCGCGCATCGGAAGTTCTGGGCCGAAAAGTTTGGGAAATCATTCCTGAAAGCCATGCAACCGAAGTCTTTCAGACTGGTAAGACGGTAACGCGCGGACTTGTTTCATTTAACGGTATCCCCGCCTTTACGACGTATTTCCCACGATTCGATCAGCACGGCGACCTTTGCGGCATCATGCTCTACATTGTTATTCAAGGCAAAGAAAGTGTTGCACAGTTTCAGGCACGTATTATTGCCCTCTCCTCGCAGATTGAATTCTATCGAAAAGAACTGTCTCTGGAACGCGGTGCCAAATACAGTCTCGACAACATTATCGGTGAAAGCAAGCCCATTCTGGATCTTAAACATAAAATTCTTCAGGCATCAAGGTCGTCTTCAACCGTCCTGATCGAAGGCGAAACCGGCAGCGGCAAAGAGCTTATCGCCCATGCCATTCATACGCTCAGTTCGAGATGCAGTGCCAATTTTGTACGTGTCAACTGCTCGGCAATCCCCAATGAACTCATGGAATCAGAGTTCTTTGGCTATGCAGCGGGGGCTTTTACGGGGGCTTCGCGCAAAGGCAAGATCGGGCGATTCGAACTCGCCGATAAGGGAACGCTCTTTTTAGATGAAATTAACCTGCTGCCCACCACAATGCAGCCAAAGTTTCTGCGTGCTTTACAAGAACATGAAATTGACCCGGTTGGCAGTTTAAAAAGCCAATTCGTGGACGTTCGCGTCATTGCCGCATCCAATATTGAGCTGGAACAATTGGTTGAAAAAGGCAGCTTTCGAAGCGATCTCTACTATCGCCTCAATGTCATTCGCATTGCAGCACCGCCGCTCCGAACGCGCAAAGAAGACATTCCCCTGCTGGTACAAGCCTTCATTAGCAGACTCAACAAGCAGCTCGGCATGATGGTTGGCGATATCGGTTCAGAGGCTTTAAACTTTCTCATGGCCTATGATTGGCCGGGCAATGTCCGCGAACTGCAAAATGCAGTGGAAAGTGCCATGAACCAGACCGACAGCACTATTTTGACCATTAAAGATTTCTCACAGCTTACAGAGCGCATTCGCATGCGTGAACGCAAACAAGCCGTTACCCATTACAAACTCATCCCAGCGAAGCAGGCTTTTGAAAAGAGCCTTATCCAAGATGCGCTGATGACCTGCGAAGGCAATCGCAAAAGAGCTGCGGAACTCCTCGGCATCTCCCGCACGATGCTTTACAATAAGATGGCACAATATGAAATTGGGGATTCCTGACCGTTGCTTGTCATTTAAAAATTTTGCCGATATAATAGTGAGTATTGGTTGTCATTTATTGTTCGCAATGTGACGTACAATCAGATGCATAAATGCATTTTGCAGAAGGAGTGATTATATGCCGGCGATGACAAATCGTGCTAAAAAGGCAATTGCAACGAAAAACCGCATCTATGAATGTGGTGTAAAATTAATGCACGAGAAGGGATTCGACGAAATCACCATTAGTGAAATTGCGAAGGAAGCGGGTATATCTGTTGGGACGTACTATTACTATTTCGATTCAAAAACAGACTTGTTCAGAGAGATTTTCAGCCGCGTCGACGACTTTTTTATGACATGGGTTAAGGAACCTATGCAAAGTGACAGCTATAGCGAACGCATCATTAGCTTTTTTGAACACTATGCAAAACTTGTTGAAGATGACGGCATCACGATCATTAAAAAACTGTATACCCCTGAAAATAAAATGTTTACCGTTGAAGGCCGGTTCATGCAAAATGTCCTTAAAGAAGTCATCGAGGAAGGGCAGCGATCCGGTGAACTCAACACTTTATACAGCGCTCAGCATTATACGGATTATCTCTTTGTCGTCGGCAGGGGAATTGTCTTCGAGTGGTGTTTAAGAGACGGGAAAATTGATTTAAAACAACAATTTCGAACCATTATTAATTTAGTTGTTAAGAGCATGGCCAAATAATTGAGAACATTGTCGCATTCAACTATTTTTAAGTATTTGCTCATAAGAAAAAACGGACACATTAAATGTCCGTTTTTTTGTGATTCCGTCTGAGGAAACCCGCATCATTCAAATTTTAAACCTTTCACGCCAACACCTCTAGCTTTTGTCATACGTGCATTCAACCTATTGCAGTGAAAAATCAACAAAAGATGATTGTGCAATTTCCTATCTATTTGTTTCTTTAACTGCGAAAAAGTGCACGATTAAAGGGTTGATGCCACTTCAAACGCATCCCAAATCGCATACATAATGTTTTGAACTTTTCTTGCATCGCCAATAACATGAAGTGACTCAATTTCATATTTCAACGCTTCATAAAGCGACTGATCGCTGCCATAGCCAACGGCAAGTGCCACTTGATCTGCTGCAATCGTTTCTTCTTTATCACCTGTTTTAACGACAATCGACCCCGCTTTGCCATCAATAACCTGAGCACCGGTCATGACGTTTACGCCTTTATAAGGTACCAACTTTTCAAGCATCTCTGAATTGGCATGGCATAAAGGTCCATTGACTGCCAAGAGGCTATCCTGCATTTCGATAAGGGTTACTTTCTTACCCATGTCTGCAAGCCAAATCGCAAGTTCACAGCCAACCAAGCCACCGCCGATGACGGCGATATGCTCTTCAAATGGCACTTCCTTCATCAAAAGTGCTGCAGCAGGATACACCGCAGGATGATCGCCAATACCAAAGGTCTTTGGCGTTGATCCCGTCGCAATTAAAACACTGTCGTAGTCTTCCGCTAATATTTCTGCCGAAGTACATGGGTGATTTAATTCGATTGATACATTTAACTGCGCCAAGGTATGTTCATACCAAGCGATCAGCGCATGATCATCTTCTTTGAAATCCGGTGCACCGCCTGGAATGAGATTGCCGCCGATGCGATCTGTCTTTTCAAATATGACAGGTTTATGTCCGCGAAGTGCCAGTACGCGTGCTGCCTCGCAACCTGCAACACCGCCTCCGATAATCGCGACGCGCTTTGATTGATATGCTGGCGTAAGTGCTGTTACGCGTTCACGGCATGCATGCGGGTTGACAGCGCAGCTCAGTGCCGCATATTCTTGAACCCTTCCCATACAGCCTTCTTGACATGAGAGACATGGCCGAATATCTTTCGTTTTAGATGCTCTTAGTTTATTGACGTAATCGGCATCTGCCAAGAGCGGTCTTCCCAAGCTTATCATATCGCAAGCCCCGTCATCAACGGCAGACAATGCCAAATCAGGATTATCCATACGCCCGGCACAAATAACCGGTACATCAACGGCTTCTTTTACAATTTTAGCATATGGGATATAAAGGCCTTTCTCCTGATACATAGGCGGGTGACTCCACCACCATGAATCATACGACCCAACATCGACATCAAGTGCATCATAGCCATATGCAACCAATAATTTTGCCGCTTCAATCCCCTCTGGAATATCCCGACCCTTTTCTGTAAATACTTCACCCGGCATGGCGCCGTCTCGGTAATCCTTGATAAAACTCTTTGGACTGTATCGCAGCGTTACTGGGAAATCCTCTCCGCATTGACGCTTAATCTCTTCAACAATTTCTCTTGCAAATCTCAATCTATTTTCAAGTGAGCCGCCATATTCATCCGTTCGATGGTTAAACAGCGATATTGCAAATTGATCAATGAGGTAACCTTCATGAACCGCATGAATCTGGACGCCGTCAAATCCGGCACGTTTCGCATTGTATGCGCCTTTTCCAAATTGTCTTACGATTTCTTGAATTTCCGCTATTGTAAGTTCTCGGCATGTTTTGTCAAGCCACCGATGCTGTATAGGCGACGGTGCTACAGGCGGATAATCACCAAGATTCGTCGGAATGGTAACACGTCCGAAACCGCCACTCAATTGGATAAAAACTTTTGAATCATAGGCGTGTATTCGCTCGGTCATCTCTTTTGCTGTTCGGATAAAGTGTACCGAATTATGGGTTGAACATGGCACATTCGGCATTGCATGCTGTTCAACAACATTGTCAACAAATGTGACGCCTGTAATAATAAGTCCCGTGCCACCTTTTGCTCTTTCCGTGTAATAATCAATGCCCCGCTGATTAAAGCCGCCTTCGTCGTCGCCTAGCCCCAATGGTCCCATCGGCGCCATGGCGAAGCGGTTTTTAACCGTGATGCCGCCAATCTTAACTGGCTCAAATAATCGCTTATACTGGTAAGACATATAACACTCCTTTCAGTTTAACTGAATGCATTCAGTGAATTCATTCGTTAATTATATAACGTAATTTTAGTCGCGTCAATCCGGCAGGCGAATTTTTTTGTTTCTAATTCATTAAAAAATATGAACGCTTTCGAGAAGCTTTCAAAAGCGATGTCTCTCATCGTAAAAACGTTGAAATTTGAATGCTGTCATTGCCCCATATCAAATTTTTCATAGCTTTTTTCTGAAGCTTTTGCTGTAAATACAATATAAAAATAGCCTTAATGCCTAAAAAGATAGGATTAAGGCTATGCATATGTCTTTCTTTTTGTGGTTGTAAAATACCCACCGTACACTTGAATTTTATAGAGTTGCAATTGTATCGACAACAGACAGATCGTGTATGCGCTTTGATGGACCGTATACCGCTAAAATGGATGTCCCCAGCACGAGCAGTATAATAATGGTTACGGAACCAATCGGCAGCTTCCAATGTGTCCCCCAATATGACGTTACCATCATATTGTAAATGAGTTTGTTTAGCGGCATGCCGACAAGGCATCCAAAGATGCTGCCTGAAACAGCATATGTCATTGCCTCTGCCCTAATCATCCTGATCATTTGTGCCTTTGTCATGCCAATGGCACGCATAACGCCATACTGTTTAATTCTCGCTGAGACACTGATGCTAATACCATTGACGATATTTAGCAGCGTAATCATGGCGATAATGAGAAGAAATCCGTAAACAAAGAGTGCCATTGAAAAATAAGCGCCCCGCGCCTGCCTATTAATCAGACGATCATCAGAAAACCGCATCCCTTGGTCTGTCATCGCTCGAATTGCTGCAACATCTGACTCAGTCGCCCTGCGTTCAAGCTGGATATCAATTCGTTCATATCCGTCCACCGGTTTAATGGCGTTCAACGTTGCTTCTGAGCAAAGAATCGTCGTTTTGTCAGTTGCCGCGTTCACAGGGCTGTCAGACAGTACACCTGCAATGGTGATCGCCACGCCGTTAATCCTGACGACGTCTCCAGTTGTCAAGGTATCTTCTGTACTGTAAACCAATAGTGCCGAATATGCTTCGTCTTGAACTGCTTTTACGGAACCGCTCAATAAGTAGGATTTCAACATCGGCCATTGAGATGCTTCTAACGTTGCCAGCTTGAACAAGTTGCCGTCGTCGTCTAATTGATCATAAAGGTAACGACTGCCCGTAACTTGCTTAACATGTGCTTTAGCTCTTATGTCATCCACAAGTGCTGCCGGCAGCATATTGTCACCGTTTGTACTTCGAATAACAATATCCTGTGACCAAGGCTGCAGCGGATCAATGGCATGGTTTAAAAATTCAACCATTACTGAAAAACTCAGAAAGAGAATAATGCTAAGGCCAAAGGAGCCCAGCATCAAAATATAATTCTTTTTTACTGTAAACGCATGTTGTATCCCCAAAGCCGTATCAACTTTGAAAAACTTTGTCTTCGCAGCTGATTTAATCGTTCTGGCAGTGCCATCTGTATAAGCATTTCCCGTAATCGCCATTAAGGGTGATACCTGTGCAGCTTTCCGTGCCGGTGCACTCGAGGCTGCCAAAACACTTAGAATACCAATGACCGCACCTGCACAAACCCCAATCCAACTGATTGCAAATGTTGGCATTTCATCGAAGTAGACTGGCGTTAGCCACTTCAATATTGCGCTTAAGAGCCACGTAACAGCTGTCCCCAATAAAACGCCAATGGGAATAGAGGTCTTGCACCACGATAATGCCTCAAGTCGTACAAATCGCATGACCTGCCGCTTCGTCGCACCAAGGCACCTCAGCATACCAAAAAAAGATGTGCGCTGCATAATATCACTGTTTAAATTACTGGCAATCATCATAACGCCTGCGATCAGGACAACAACACCGAGCACGACAGCCGTTATATACAACTGCCTCATATAACTGTAATCACTTTGACCCAAAACGCCCAGCAGCTTTTCATTTAGTGCAACCTGATCATCCGTCAGAGAAAACTGTGTCCTAATCTCTGCAATTGCCTGACGCATATTGGCGTGTTTTGAAAATTGAATCATATACTGCTGACGATAAAATGCGCTATCCGCATACGTTTGCGCGGTTGTTTCATCAAGCAGCATGCCATAGGCATCTTGATTGAGCAGACTTGCTGTATTATCCATAAAGCCCGTGATGCGAAACGTCTTTGTGCCACCGTCCGGCATCGGCAATGCAACCGAATCACCAATGCGCAGTTCGGACTGATCCCTCACATTACGCGTTAGGGCAACTTCATCTGCATGTTTAGGATAGGTGCCTTCTACCATTTCTGTAAGAAAAATATCGTTAAGCACTTCGGCAGATGTTCCAATGTTAAAAAGGGGTTTTCCCAAAAGCGAATCGCCTTCATTGGCGAACGACACATACCAGCCTGCATGTGCCACTTCAGGACGTGTTGCAATAATAGCCGCTGTCTCTTTATCAATACCGGTTAGCAGCATATGCCAATTCCCTTGCTCCTTTGTAATCTGCATATATTGGTTGCGCATTTCCATATCTGCCATGCCGAAAATAGCCGTTACAAGAAAGACGGACAGCACAATGCAAAGTTTTGTCATCAATCGGCGACGGCTGTGCGCTTTATCTACAATTGGAATGAGGTCTAGATAATGTTTCATGCTTTCACGCCCCCCAAATCCTCAAGGACGCCATCGGTTACTTTCAAAACACGATCGACAGATGTCGTTAGATTGACATTGTGTGTAATCATGAGTATCGTCTGCTGGTAACGCCGCGCCGCAGACAGTAAGAGTGCCAGTACCTCTCGGCTGTTTCGACTGTCAAGGTTGCCGGTAGGTTCGTCTGCCAAAATCAGCATCGGCTTGTGAATAAGTGCCCTGCCAATGGCCACGCGCTGCTGCTGTCCGCCTGAAAGCTGACTCGGTAAATGGTTGCGTCGGTCTCCCAGTCCAAGGACTTGTATAATATCTTCTGTCATAGCACGCTCCGGTGTTTTACCGTCTAAGAGCAATGGGAAGACGATGTTCTGTTCAACCGTCAGTTCGGGAACAAGCTGAAAGGATTGAAAGACAAAGCCAATGTGGCGGCGTCTAAAAATGGTTCGCTGTCGTTCTGACATGGCAAATATATCTTCACCATTAATCCATACCTTGCCATCCGAAGGGTCATCCAAGCCGCCAATGCAATTTAAAAGTGTACTCTTTCCAGAGCCCGATTCACCAACGACTGCAGCGAATTCGCCCTTTTTCATTGAAAATGATACTTTGGTCAGTGCTTTGACCTCCGTATCGCCCTTACCATAAATCTTGCTGAGATTCTTTATATTTAAAATTTCCATAGATGTTATTGCCTCCTTCTTGTGAAAGCATAACAGACGAAGCTTACAAGACGGTGAAAATCAGCTTACATTTCTGTAAGGAAGGTCATTGAGAATACACTGCCCTCACCTAGAGCACTCTGGACTGTCAAAACGCCGCCCTGACCCTCTGTAATTGCTTTTGAAAGGGATAGCCCCAACCCAACGCCTTGCGTTTCTTTAACACTTGCCTGCCTGTAAAATCGTTTAAACACATGGTAAATCGCTTCTGGTGCAATACCCGGTCCATTATCCTCAATCATCAGTCGCACAGCTGTTGCCGTCTTCTCGCAGACAAGCGTAACAGTCATGCCGCGCTCTGAATAATCAAGTGCATTTTTGACAATATTGGCAATTGCTTCACGCGTCCACATGAGATCACAAAAGAGGGTAATATCCGGTTCAATATCAATCACAACGTTCTTGCCTTCTTGCATTGCACGCATCATCAGCGGTTCAACGGCTAACACTGCCAGTTCACGAACCGTATAAACCGCGCGCTCAAAGACAACACTGCCAGCATCAAGTCTTGTAATTTTCAAAAGCGCCTGAATGAGCTGTGACATATGTGCTACCGTCCGATCAATTTTTTCTGAAAATGACACGACTGCCACTGCATTTTCCGGTTCATTTAAAATAATTTCATTATACATGCTAAGCGCTGTCAGCGGTGTTTTTAGCTGATGTGAAATATCCGACAGCATTGCCTTTAAAAATTGTTTTGTCTCGCGTTCAGCGTCATTTTTGGCAGATAACGAAGAAGCGAGCTCATCAATTGCCGTAAACATTTTATACAGGCCGCCTTCCTCAAGACTTGGCAAATGATGCTGATAATCACCTTCCATAAAAGACTGCAGCTGCTTTGTGACGGCATTGTAAAGTCGCTCTCGTCGTTCTAAAAATATAAAACAGCTCCCGATCATCAGCACACCCCAAAACATCATCCATGGCATTTGTTTAAAAACCCCTGTTTCCATTAATATGGCTACATCTCTGGCATTGGTATACGCCATCATGTCCGACTGCCCCATTTGCCCGAGAAGCCGTGAACCATCATCGCTTATCACACTGGATGTCAATGCCTTTGCAATCACATCCGCCGGCACATCTTCAGCCAACAGCGCACTCGCAGCAGCGCTGTCATGCGACAGCATTATCGTCTTTACTGATTCTGCCTGCTTTATCGACATAAAGCCTGTACTCAGCATCGCCAAACAAGTTATCAAAACGAGCCCCGCGAAAAAATACCGGCTGCTGCGATCCCATTGTCGTATCATCGCGCCACCTCTTGCCACTGATAGCCAAATCCCCGCACGGTTACAAGGCGTTCAGGTTTTGAAGGATTTAGTTCAACTTTTTCGCGCAGGCGTCTGACATAAACAGAAAGTGTATTATCGTCAACAAAATCACCTGCGTGATCCCAGAGCGCCTCTAATATTTTCTGCCGTGTCAGCACTTGTCCCGCATGCCGTAAAAATAGAACGAGCAGTCTGTATTCAGCTGCCGTTAAATTAAGCGGTTCACCACTTCGAAGCACCTGATGGTTTACAAGGTCCACATGGATATCCCCTGAAACAATCGGTTCTGCTTCCGAAGGAACTAATCCTCTCTGTTCAGCTCTTCTGAGCAGTGCTCGTATTCTAGACTGCAGTTCACCAATTTTAAAAGGCTTTGTTATGTAATCATCTCCGCCGCTATCCAGTCCTCTAATCACACTTAGTTCTTGATCAGAAGCCGTTAAAAAAATAATCGGTACGCGGTTACCGCTTTCCCGGATGTCTTTGCAGAGATCAAATCCCGTACCATCTGGCAGTGTCACATCCAGCAAAAGCATTTCAAACTGTTGAGCAGCCAGTGTCTTTAGCGCCTCAGCAATGGTTTGCGTCACCACAACTTCATAACCCTCTTTGGAGAGTGCATATGTCAGTCCGTCGATTAAACCCCTGTCATCTTCCAGCAACATCATTTTCCGCTTCATTGCCAACGCCACCTTTCATACTCATCGCCGTTAATATCATCAGCACGCCTACGTGTCAGCGAATGCCGCATTCACATCCCCGTGTTCATAAAGATTATCTTTTATTGATTCCCCTTATAATGGTTTGTCTTACACTAATTTGTCTTACACTAATTTGTCTTACACTAATTTATCTTACGTTAATTTGTCATGCGTTAATTTATAACCATTGTTCAACATGAGTGCCTGTTTGAAGCTAGCGTTCAGCCGCCGGCATTTTTTCAATAAGCGTCTCTGC
This sequence comes from Clostridiales bacterium, assembly GCA_030446305.1. GTDB lineage: Bacteria > Bacillota > Clostridia > Peptostreptococcales > Acidaminobacteraceae > Fusibacter. Next base: position 16,417 of record JASUSA010000025.1, read on the forward strand.
AGCTTTAAGCTCCAGCACTCTGGTTCCAAGTATTTCCGCCTCTCTTGTATCATGCGTTACCAAAATAATGCTCAGACCGCGTTCGCGCTGAACAGATTTTAGCAGCATGTAAAGCGATTCCTTAAGCGCTTCATCCAGTCCTGTAAAAGGCTCATCCATTAAAATTACCTTTGACTGGCAAGCGAGTGCTCTGGCGAAAGCCAATCGCTGCTTCATGCCGCCGGATAGTTCGGATGGTTTTTTGAAACGGTGCTCCCAAAGTGCAACGCGCTCTAAAATCATCCGCGCTTGCGCCTCTTCGATATTGGGCGCAACAAGCGATAGATGCTGCATCACGGTCATCCACGGCATCAAAGTTTCCGTCCCTTGAAAAATCACAGGCAACGGTACGGCAATCCCGTGGAAAAGATGCGGTGCATATTCGATATGTCCTTCATCATACGGCATGAGCTTCGCCAAAATATTGAGAAGTGTGCTTTTTCCAATTCCCGAAGGCCCCATGATAACCAATACCTCTTCCGGCGCCAAGTGAAATGAAAGCCCTGAAAGAATAGTCGTACCCTGATATCGTTTCGTTAAATTTTCTATTTTAATCAATGGCTGCCGAACCTCTATTTCCTCACGCATCCTAACGCTCCCCATAAAAGTAATCATCGTCTTTCGTGTCAGGCACTTTAACCGATTTGAGTTTAGCATTTGCCGCTATCGGCAAACGCGTGCTTCAATTGCGCGGAGCCCTTGTTCAGTCGCTACGCCAATCAGTGCAATAATCAACAGTACGCCATAGAGTCCGGCTGTATCCATGTACATTCTGCGTTCATAAATCAGCCAGCCGAGTCCGGTGTGCGAACCAACCATGCCAAAGACCATTTCGATGCTGATTAGCGCGCGCCAACCTCTGCTCCAAGCCGTTTTAACCGAAGACAGCAAGTCGCCGACAGCGCCGCGAAAGTAAATATGATACCCCGCTCGCAACCCCGTGACAGCATAGGCTTTCATAAAAGCAGCATAGGTCTGTTTAAGCGCGCCAAATCGAACATGCAGCTGTGCCCAAATAGGCCATACCATTGCATGCATCATAATTAACAGCATGCCTCTTCGCGTGACGCCAACCCAAAGAATCACAAGCGGTAGAACTGCCATGCCCGGCAGCGGATTAAAGATTGCTTCCAAGTAACCAATCTGTCGTGCCATGCTTTCATATCGCGTTGACAGCCAAAGAAGAATACCCGCAGCAAACATACTCATAGCCATCGACAATAAGACAATGCCGATGCTATACGTGATTCTGCCGATAAGGGCACCTTCCACACTCAATTTCACAAGCGATTTCAATACCGTTCCAACCCCCGGAAACAGTGTTGCCGGAAACAAATGCGCTAAGGCAATTCCCTCCCAAACGCAAACAATGACTGCCATTGTCATCAGCGGTGACCGCATCCACCTCTTCATCCGTCAAACGCCTCCATTCTTCCCACTGATCTCAATATTGCTATTGCACCTCCCAAAACAGCATCTCAGGTGATTCTGCCGTTTCAAGAAGCCCCATTTCTACCATAAAAGACTGAAATCTTTCAAGACCATTAACGTCCGCTGTATAGCGCATGCTCGGATCATCTAAAACAGCATCGATAATCTCATCAGGATATTCATAAGCCTGCTTTAAAAGTATGGATGCTTCTTCCGGGGAAGCATTGAGATAGTTGATCGCTTGGTCAAGTGCTTCTGAAAACGCCGCATATAGGTCGCTTTCCGCATGCACGCGTTCCGGGCAGATGCCCACGATAAATGTAAAAGAACCGCCAAAACACGTTTCGCCATCGATCAGCTCGGTAAATTGTGAATCGCCCAATTCCTGTTCCAGATAAGGCGGTGTTGTAAAATGAAGGTACGAATCTGCATCGCTCAACATTGCCGTCATGCCGTCCGGATGCGCCATCGCCACAATCTGAGCATCTAGTGCCGACGCATCACCATAGGTACGTTCAGCTGCCATCGCCAGCAAAATATGTTGAACACTGCCAAGCTGCGGCAATATAATGCGTTTTGATGCGTCAATCGCTTCGAAGCCGGTACCGTCTGCTTTTGCAACGAGCCCCACAGGGCTCTCCGATATTCCCGATATGATTTTCCAGTCCATGCCGCCTTCGCGCCCCAGCAAAAATGGCGGAAGTGCCACAAAGCCAATATCGAGCTGACCAGCGACCATCGCCTCTCTTATCGCCGCCGTATTACCCATTCGCACCCATTCGACATCGATGTTTTCAAGACCGTGCGCTTTGAGTGCATCTGTGAGAAACGGCGTTGTTTTAAGCACTTCAATAGGCGCATATGCCAGACCAAATTGATCGGCGATCACCAGTTTATCCGTTTCATCAGGTGATTGGGCACAGCCTGTTATGATCATGCCAAAAAAGGTCAACAACAGGATCATCCGTCTTATCCTTCGTGCTGAAAATATGCCCTCTCGTTTGCTTATAATCCCAGTTTTCCAGTTTATCAAGATATCGCCGTAACATTTTTCAAATTTTACCGTATTACGCCGGTTAATCATTCTTTTAATGTGCTGCATTTACAATTTCCTCGCTGTTTCTAAAGTGTGTGATGATTGGGGGAGCATCCTTCCAAGGGGTTACATCCTTCCATGAGGTTACATCCCGCCATGAGGTCATCATCCTACTAAAAAGGCTGTCTATCCTGTTAAGGGCACTTTCCTCACCATTCTCGCCACATCAATTATAGCATATCTAGCATGGGACAAACACCGCATTCCACATTGCGGCGCGTTGATCCTTCAAAACCTCAAATCATAAAAAATGTTGGGAAAAAATGGCGTGTTCACAAAAAAAAGCGTATACTATTAAAGTAGATAAACTTAAGGAGTTCAATCATGCATTTTTTCGTATTAGATGTTGAAACCGCCAACCGTGAAGCCGCCAGTGTCTGTCAAATAGGAATCGTCGAAGTTAAAAACGGCGACATTGTCAACAGATGGTCCATTCTCATCGACCCTGAAGGCCCTTTTGAGTATCACAATGTGCGCGTCCACGGGATAACACAGGAACACGTCTCCACTGCAAAAACGTTTCCAGCACACTATGATTTTCTCAGCAGTATCTTAACAGATCAGTATGTCGTTCAGCATACGAATTTTGACCAAATGGCAATGGATCAGTCCTGCAGCCGCTATAATCTGCCTATGTTGCCTATAAAATGGCTAGATTCATCCAGAATGGCTCGAAAACTCTGGCCGGAACACAAGGACTGCGGATATGGTCTCAAGGCACTTTCTGATATTTTTGGCATTACATTTAAACATCACGATGCTTGTGAAGATGCCACGGCCACAGCAAAAATTGTATTGGAAGCATTGAAACTACCGGATCAAACAGTTGAGGGTATCTACCACCAGCAACTCTGCGAACCGAAGACCATTCGCTTTGAAAACGAAAAGCTTACCTATACGCCAAATCCGGAAGGCCCATTCTTCGGGAAACAAATATGCTTCACAGGAACACTTCAAATGCCGCGCAAAAAAGCGATGGCGACTGCCTCAAAACTGGGATTTAAAATTGTTGACCACGTTACCTTTTACACGACTTATCTCATCGTTGGCAAACCTCGACGCAATCAAAAAACACATAAAGTAGACCGCGCCAACCAGCTTATTGAAAAAGGCGCACCCATTCACATTCTTTCAGAACTCGAATTTAAAACACAAATTTTGCAATTTGTCACTGAATAATGTCTTCTTCTTGTAAGACTCTGTTTTCGACAACACGGTTTCAGTAAAATATCTTTATTTTAACCTTTATTATCGCTTTACTTTATAGTATAATATGTCTTGCGGCGTATTTGCATCCTTAGCTCAATTGGATAGAGTAGCGGACTTCGAATCCGTTGGTTACAGGTTCGAGCCCTGTAGGGTGCACCATATAAAACCCAAATCATTGTTTTGGCAATGATTTGGGTTTTCTTATTTTTATAAGCCCATAAAGCAAATCGTAGCAATAGCCTCTCGTCAATCCATCGCCGCAATCTGTTAAAATCCGCTCTTCCACATTTGCAGCTCACTTTTTTCTTTCATTGAATTTTCTTTCGAATAAAATGAATTTAGCTGTGAAGCCAAAATACCTATGCTATAATCATTATATATATAAGAAAATGGCATCGTTTAAATTTTGAACTTTCACAACAATCGGTTGAATTTTCGTCATATGAAAATAGTGCCTATGGTTGTGAAGGATCAACGAAAGCGAATGATGCAATTGCCTTATCTAACGGTTTATGATTAGGAGGCCCTACATGGCAATTTTACCTTTCTTCTTCATCACGGCAATCATTATCATCGTGCTCATAGCCGTCATTGTACTCGCTCTATTTTTAAAAAAAGCGCCCACGCATTCGAAAACCATCTATTTGAATGGATTAACAGAGATGGAAATTGATGAAGTAAAGCGTTATGTCGATGCCATTCGTCAGCGGCATGTGTAGTACCGTGTTTTATCATCCGACAGCAAGGCTAATGCTGCCGATCACCTTTGTTGTTCATTAGACCAACGGCACGCATCTTCGTTATAGGCATTTAGGCCTATTTTATGGTAAAATATTCTTAATCAATAAAGGTGATACCCGCTATGCACTTGTCATCATTTTTATTCACTTTGCATTGCATAGATTGCCGTTATTTGGGTATGCCTTTTTAACAGATGTTATGCATTCATAATCGCCCGTCTATTTAGCCAAAGGAGACCGTTATGCTATCAAGAATACTTATTGTGGATGATTCTCTAATAGACAGGATCATGATACAGGAAATGCTTGCTGATTATGAGACAATCACCGCTGAAGGCGGCAGTGAAGCACTTGAAAAGCTCCGTATCGATAAAACCATTCAATTGGTTATCCTAGATTTAAACATGCCCGATATGAGCGGATTTGAAGTGCTTGAAACCATTAACCACACACCGGAATTTGCAAAGGTCCGCGTTATTATTCTGACGAATTACGAAGAAGTTGACAATGAAATTAAGGGGCTTGAACTCGGTGCTGTCGACTACGTGCGAAAACCGGTAAACATGATGTCACTGCTCGTCCGCATTAAAAATCATATGCAGCTGATCCAACAAAAAAACGAAGTCGAAATGGACAACAAAAAATTAGATCAGCTCGTTTACCAAAAGACAAAAGAAGTCGTCAACGCGCGTGATATCACCATTAACGCACTGGCAAGCCTTCTTGAAGTCCGTAATATTGAGACGAGTAAACACACAAAGCGAACGCGTGAAATGATGTCTATCTTGGCCAAACATCTCAAGCATCAACACCTCTTCTCTGACATCCTCAACAATGACTACATAGATCTCCTCGTCGCAACAACACCGCTGCACGACATTGGCAAAGTCGGCATTTGCGATGCCATCTTACTAAAACCCGGAAAATTGACACCTCAAGAATATGAAATCATGAAGCAGCACGTCGACTGCGGCGTTAACGCACTCCAAAGCGAACTGCTCAGCGAACAGGAAACACCTGATTTTATCAAAATTGCCATTGAAATCATCGCCTATCATCATGAAAAATACGATGGTTCCGGGTATCCTAAGGGACTTTCGGGTGATGCCATTCCACTTGCCGGCAGGTTAATGGCCATCATTGATGTCTTCGATGCCCTCATCAACAAACGCGTCTATAAAGAAGCTTATGGCTTTGATGAAACGGTAAGTCTAATCGTGGCCGAACGCGGCAAACACTTTGATCCCCTAATTGTCGACGCTTTTCAGGACATTAAAGAATCTTTTCTGGCGGTTATCAACAAATACTTGGTAGAGGATGATGACGATGAAACGGATTATTGTTAGCATTACAAGCCTTTTTTTCGTAGGTATTATCTTATTGAACAGCTGTACCTTTGCAGATGATAATGGTTCAGGCATCTATTTTACACAGGATGAATTGGACTTTATTGCTGCGCATCCGTTAATTCACGTCGGCGTCGACACCGAATTCGTCCCTTTTGAATTTGTTGATGATCGCGGCAGGTACGAGGGAATCGCCAGTGAATATTTAACTTATATTCAAAATGAAACCGGTCTATCCTTTGACATCGAAAAAGACTATGAATGGCCGGATGTCTACAACATGGCACTCAAAGGTAAAATCGACTTGTTGCCTGCGCTCACAAAAACAGAAAGCCGAGAAGCGGATTTTTACTTTTCCAATCCCTACTATACGTTTAGGCGCGTTATTGTCGTTAGCGATACCGAAACGCAAATTCACGGCATCGACAACCTTGCGCATTATGTCGTCGCCGTTCAGGAAAACAGCTCCCACCACAGCTACTTGAGCCAGATGAAGGGGCTGAGTCTATCGCTCTATCCAACGGCAGAAAAAGCGTTGGCTGCAGTTGCCAGCGGCAAAGAACGCGTATTTGTGGGCAATCTAGCCACGACAAATTACATCATCCGCGAAAATGGTTTTACGAATTTAAAGATGATTACATTTGAATCAGACGAATCCCAGACCCTTCATTTTGCCGCTTCAAAAGAAATGGCGCCGCTCATTCCCATTATCAACAAAGTGCTTATCAATATTCCAGAAGAAGAAAAAATGGCCATTAACAGCCGATGGGTCATGCTCAATATCGAACCGGACTACTCTGGTCTCATTCGTCGCTTCATCGCTGTAGGCCTGCTTATCCTGCTGCTTTTCGTCGTATCCGCTTTCTGGATTATCAAGTTAAAAAAAGAAATCGCCGCGCGTCGCCGCGTTGAGGCTGCACTGACAATTGCAAAAAAGGATGCCGAATACGCCAATCAAGTAAAAAGCAACTTTCTTGCAAGAATGTCACATGAAATTCGAACACCGCTCAATGCGATTTACGGTATCTCTCATTTGCTAAAGAACACTGAATTGAGCGCTGTACAGGCTTCCTATGCCAATCGCATTGTCAAATCATCCAAAGCAATCATCGATATCGTCAACGATATTCTGGACTATTCAAAGATAGATGCTGACAAAATGACCATTGAACGCGTATCATTTGACCTCGATCATCTGATTCAGGACATTATTATCATCACTTCATATCCTTTGGATCGGAAAAAGCTGCATTTTAGATTTTACAAAGAAACCGGCATACCGAATATGTTTCTCGGCGATCGCAAGCGCATTGAACAAGTCCTCATTAACCTGCTCAATAACGCTGTCAAATTTACAGAGGACGGCGAAATTGCCTTTGAAATAAAATTGCGGGCGAAAGAATCCGGTCGCTATATTCTGAACTTTATCATCAGCGATACGGGCATCGGTATGTCAAAAGAAGCACTGAACGATCTTTTCCAACCGTTCCAGCAAGCAGACGGCAGCATCTCGCGAAAATATGGCGGCACCGGACTCGGCCTCTCTATTGTCAAACGACTCGTGGAATTGATGAGCGGCAAAATCGATGTCTACAGTACCGTTGGCGAGGGAACATCCTTTGTCGTTGAACTGCCGCTCGAATTGGACGCCGAAGGCGAAAAAGCCTATCAGCAGGAACGCCAGCGCTATTACTTAAATGATATTCAAACGATTTTCTTTACAAAGCGTCCGGCTCAGCTGAACTTTCTGATAAACTCACTAAAAAATTTAGGAATCAATGCCCATATTATTTCAGATGAAGCCGCCGTCATCAAACAACTCAAGGGCGCTAACGGCAAATATGTCAAATCTTACGATCTCGTCATCATCGATTTTGATCCATATTCAGACACTCAGTCCGCGCTATACAATGAGATTCTTCATAACGGCAATTTGCCTAAAATCATTGCGCTAGTGCCCTATACCAATGATTTGACCATAGAAAATCTTCAAAGAGATCCCGATATCATCGCGCTGATTCATCCGGTCATCACGTCAGTCCTTTACGATGCCATCGTCGAATTATTCTATGCTAAAAAGGCAACCCTTAAAATGACATCAAAAGCCTTGGCCAATATTTCAAAACACTTTGCCGACGATTATCACAAAGTCCTTATTGTGGACGATAATTTAACCAATCAGATGATTGTCTCTGAAATACTGGCACAACACCAAATCACTTACTATGTTGCCGATAACGGTAAAGAAGCCATTGAGCAATTTAGACGTCACCATGCCCATATCGCCCTGATTTTAATGGATCTTCACATGCCGATCATGAATGGTTTTGAAGCCTCTGAGCACATAAAGGCACTTTCGGCAGATGTGCCAATTCTCGCCATGACAGCCGATGTCATTGAAGACACTTTGGACAAACTGAGTACACATGGCATGGTCGACTATATTCTCAAACCATTTGACCCCGATGTCCTCATCGAAAAAATTGTGATGTATTTAAAGGCAGACGCTCTTGAAACGGATAGCAGCAGTCATCATCAAAGTATCACATCAAAAGCGTCTGGAAATTCTGAGCATGGGGAAACCCGCCATCGCCCGGAAGATCGCGCGGAACGCGAAAATGACGAACCCGCCATGATGGATTTTCAAAAAGCACTGCATCATACGGGGCTGCCAGAAGATAAACTCAAGCGAATCCTCTCCGTCTATCGGCAAGAAAATGAATCATTTATCACCGACCTTGAAAACAGGCTGTCTGAGGGCGACTATGTCAGCGCTGAAAAAATGGTGCACAAATTAAAGAGCAGTACCGGCGGCATTGGTGCCGATGCGCTGCACAAAGAACTGATTAACTTTCAGTCACAGCTTAAAGATGGCGACGAAGATGTCATTCATCAGTCTTTCATTGTCGTTAAACGCCAGATTACACAGCTGCTGATGGAAATCGACGTCATTACTAATCACCCATAGCATCAACCATACATCCCCACCCATCCAGTCAAATGACATTTCAGCGCCTGTTTGGTAAACACTGCCATTCATGATGCCGTATAAAATAAAAAGTCTGTACACCGGGTACAGACTTTTTTTGCGAATTTTCATACATGCGGCACTTGCATGCCTCTTCTATCATGGTCATGACTTATCAGGCTGTTAATGATGCAAACACTTTATCCAGTATTTTGCCCATCGCTTCAATATCTTCAGCCGTCACAATCAGCGGCGGTACAAGACGAATGACTTGATGTCCTGCACCAACCAACAGCAATCCTTCCTCAATCGCCTTGCTAACAATCTCGCCTGTTGGCAAAGCATCATCAATTAAAATGCCCTGAATGAGTCCCATGCCTTTCAGTTCTTTAATGATGCCGTATTTGGCTTTGAGTCCCTCCAGCGTCGCTTTGAGCACATCACCCATTTCATTAACATGCGCCAGCATATTTTCATCGTCAATTTTATTCAGCACATAATTGGCTGCTGCACTCCCCAGCGCAGAACCGCCAAATGTCGATGCATGACAGCTAGGCGAAAGCTTTGCCGCAACGCGTTCACTTACCAGCGAAACCCCCATTGGAAACCCTCCGGCAACGCCTTTTGCAACGGAGACAATATCAGGTTTCAGATCAAATGCCTGATAGCCAAAATAATGGCCGGTTCTTGCAATCCCCGTTTGCACTTCATCGACAATCAGCAGTAGATCATGTGACTTGCAAAGCGATTTAATCGTTTCGACAAATGCAGGCGCAATGGTAACAATGCCGCCTTCACCCTGAATCACTTCAACCATGATGGCAACCGTTTTATCGCCTACCGCTTCTTTTAATGCTTCAGAATCATTATAAGGTACATACTTGACCCCTTCGATCAGTGGTGAAAAATGTTTTTGATATTTGGTCTGGCCCGTCATGGTCAGTGCACCCATGGTTCTGCCATGAAAGGAGTTGGCCATGGTAATGATTTCATAGCGAGAATCCTCGCCATAAAGCCTTGCAAATTTGAGTGCCGCTTCATTGGCTTCTGCACCACTGTTGCAGTAGAACGCCTTGGACAATCCCGACCACTTCGTCAGTTTTTCTGAAAGCGCTATATTTTGCGCATTCCAATATAAATTTGAGACATGACACATTTTAAGTGCCTGTTCCTTTAACGTTTCTGCATAACCCTCATCGCCATAGCCCAACGCATTGACTGCGATCCCTGCAACGAAGTCCAAATATAATTTGCCGGAATCATCTTTTAATGTTACGCCGCTTCCCGATTCGAAAACGATTGGAAATCTGCCATAAGTATTGGCAATTACTTGTTTTGCCTGATCTATTGTTGCCATCATAAACCCTCCTGTTGTATCATTTGAATATTTTTGTGCCGACGCCGCGCTGTGTAAAGATTTCGAGCAATATGGCATGGTCCAGTGTGCCGTTGAGGATGTGCACATTTTCCACATCACTTTTTATACAGCATTCAATTTTGGGAATCATCCCACCTGTAATCACGCCGTCAGCAATAAGCGTTTCTGCCTGCTTCATGGTAATCTCACTAATCAGTTCCTTGCCGTTTAGTACGCCGTCAACATCGGTCAGCATAATCAGCTTTTCTGCTTTCAAGGCGCCTGCAACGGCTGCTGCCGCCTCATCTGCATTGACATTAAAAGCATTGCCCTCTGCATCTGCACCAATCGGGGAGATCACCGGCACAAACTGCGCTTCTAAAAGCGTTTCAATGATTTTGACATTGACCTCTGTCACGAGGCCAACCCGTTCAAACGCAGGCTGCGATTCTTCAAATGGAACGGTCTTAAGCAACCCCCCATCTCTGCCGGAAATGCCCACAGCATCACACTCATTCTGCATCAGTGTTGCAACAACACTCTTATTGATCTTACCGGATAACATCATTTCAACATAGTCTATTTCTTCAGCTGTCGTCGCCCGAATACCGTCAACAAAATGAGACGACTTGCCGACTTCTTTAAGCAGCGCCGTGATTTCTTTACCGCCGCCATGCACGATGACAGGGCGAATACCAACGGATTTTAATAGTGATACATCTCTTAAAACTTGACTTTTAAGCCTTTCATCCGTCATGGCACTGCCGCCGTATTTTATAACAAAGATTTTGCCTTTAAAAGCATTGATGTAGGGAAGCGCTTCAATTAATATTTTTGCCTTATCAATTACCTTGTCCATAATTTGATCGCCACCCCCCATTAGCTTCTGTACTCGCCATTGATTTTTACGTATTCATAGCTTAAATCACAGCCCCAGCCAACGGCATTTCCTTCGCCTTCCTGCAGTGCTAATGCGATTTTAATTTCATCAGCAGACAGAATGTCCGCTGCTTTTTCTTCTGAAAAGACAATGGGCTCACCCTTTGCCAAAAGCTGAATATTGCCTTTCTCACTTGAAAACCACAAATCAACCTTCATCGGATCAAAAGCTGCACCTGAATAGCCGGCTGCACAAAGAACCCTTCCCCAGTTGGCATCTTCACCAAACAATGCCGTCTTTACGAGATTAGAAGTCAGTACCGATTTAACAATTTGTTTTGCTTCTATTGTATTATTGGCACCTTCAACGGCAACCTCAATCAGTTTATTGGCGCCTTCGCCGTCTTTAACAATTTTCTTCGCCAATGTCTCATGAACATAATAGAAGGCTTCTTTAAAAGCATCATATGCCGGTGTTCCGATTTCAATCGGCGTATGGCCAGCAGCGCCGTTTGCAAGTACCAATACCATGTCATTGGTGCTCGTATCGCCGTCAACTGAGATCATATTGTAAGTGTCTTCATTAATTTCTTTGAGCATTTCTGATAAAACAGTTTTCGAAACCACTGCATCAGTTGTGACAAATGACAGCATCGTCGCCATATTCGGATGAATCATGCCGGAACCCTTTGACATGCCGCTGATGGTAATCGTTTTGCCTTCAATTTCAAATTGAACACAAATCGTCTTTGAAAATGTATCCGTTGTCATAATGGCTTCTGCCGCTTCAAGACCGGAAGCATCATCGGTTTTCAGCATTGGCACGATTTGGTCAATGCCATTTTCGATAACGGTCATCGGCATTGGAACACCAATAACACCTGTTGAAGCAACCAGCACCCCCGATGGTTCACAGTCCAGCAGCTGTGCCGTTTTCGTTGCCATTGTCTCATTGTCTGCAATGCCTTGAAGACCTGTACACGCATTGGCATTGCCGCTGTTCACAACGATTGCCGATACTTTTTTACCTGATTCATAAACGTTCTTATTCCATAAGACCGGTGCCGCTTTCACGACATTTGTCGTGAAGACACATGCAACCTCAGCAGGATATGATGTATATACCATTGCCAAATCTTTTTTTGCCTTCTTAATACCACTGAACATACCAGCAGCTTTAAAACCTACGGGCTTATTGATATACCCCGGAATGACCTTAAACATAATGTTACCTCCATTTTGCATATTTATTCGACGTTATACATTTAATATTCATTTTGTTATTGCCGCCGCAACTGGCGTTTTAAGTTTAAATTCATCTCTATTCTCCTTATAGGTAAAACAGGCCGAATGGCACCTTTCTAAAATAGATGCCTTGCTTTTGATAATTATACATATTCATAAATATTTTTGCAACTATTTTTTAAATTTTTCTTGCATTTATATTTATTATTTTGTATAATCATGCTAACAAAAGTAATTAATCATGCTTCTTGAAACACGCAAAGACGTGTTAGAAAAAATAATGAATGCCAAAATGGCTTTATCAGCATTCGTCCGAATGTATTTCAGTATTCGTACGATGTATTAACGAAGTATTAGAAGTATTATAGGAAAGATAATCACGGAGGGAAAAATTATGGCTAATAAAAAAGTAGTGCTCGCTTATTCTGGCGGGTTAGATACAACGACCATCATTCCATGGCTAAAAGAAAATTACGATTATGATATTATCGCCGTATGCGTCAATGTCGGTCAAGGTGTTGAAGAATTGGACAAGCTGGAAGAAAGAGCACTTGGTTCAGGTGCTGCAAAAGTTTTTGTCGTCGATGTTACGGAAGAATTCGTTACCGATTACATCTGGCCAACGGTTAAATCAGGTGCTATCTATGAAAGCGAATACCTGCTCGGCACTTCAATGGCAAGACCGCTTATTTCAAAGGTACTCGTCGATATTGCCATTCAAGAAGACGCTGAAGCCATCTGTCACGGCGCCACAGGCAAAGGAAACGATCAAGTTCGTTTTGAACTCGGTATTAAAGCCTTGAAACCTGAGCTTAAAATTATTGCGCCATGGCGTTTATGGGATATTAAGTCACGACAAGATGCCATAGACTACTGTCATTCAAAAGGAATCTTCCTGCCGTTTAGTGCAGAACAAAGTTATAGCCGTGATAAGAACCTCTGGCATATTTCACATGAAGGCCTTGAAATTGAAGACCCTTCTTTCGAAGCTGATTATTCAAAAATACTCAAAATTTCAAGTACTGTTGAAAATGCGCCTGATAAAGCTGAATATTTGACAATCAGCTTTGAGCAAGGTGTACCAACTGGCATTAACGGCACTGCTTATGGTCCGGTTGAACTCATGGAAAAACTTAATGAACTCGGCGGCAAACATGCCATTGGCACCATTGATCTCCTCGAAAACCGCGTTGTCGGCATGAAATCCAGAGGCATCTATGAAACCCCGGGCGGTACAATTCTTTATAAAGCACATGAAGCGCTTGAGCATCTTTGCCTTGATCGCGAAACTTACAGCTTTAAACTGACAGCTGCACAAAAGTTTGCAGATATCGTCTACAATGGTCAATGGTTTAGCCCGCTTAGAGAATCACTTTCCGCTTTCTTTGATACAACACAGGAAACGGTTACAGGGGATGTTAAATTAAAACTCTACAAAGGCAATATCATCATGGCCGGTGCGACATCACCTTATTCACTCTACAACGCATCACTCTCCAGTTTTGAAACTGGCGAACTCTACAGCCACAAAGATGCAGAAGGCTTTATCAATCTTTACGGTCTGCCAATGGCTGTTCGAGCATGGATGAAAAAAAGCAATGAAAAATAGCAATCCGCAATAGGATACAGTAAAGCATTTTGAACCAAGCACATCAACGCGTCGCATCTGCTCAGCAGATGCGACTTTTGTATCCGGTTATATGACGATGACCGCTTTAATTGATATTTTATGAGTGAAACACATCACACAACGAACCTCTCACATCGGGCAGATCACTGCGATACACATAATATTTTCAGCACTTATCAGTTCAGGGTGCTGCCCTATTGGAAAACCCATTGACGTATTATATAATAGAAAAAAACGTACAAGGAGATACTATGGAAAAGTTATGGAATGGCCGATTTGCAAAAGACACATCAAAAGAAACCGATCTCTTTAATGCTTCAATCGGCTTTGAACAGAGACTCTATCCCTATGATATACTCGGCAGTTACTTTCACGTACAAATGCTTGCTAATCAACACATTATTGACGACAGCGATGCTGCCGCTATTCAAGAAGGCCTCAAAAAAGTATACCATCTCATTCAATCCGATGCTTATACGTTTAAACTGTCACTCGAAGACATTCATATGAACATTGAAGCCTACTTGATTGACACATTGGGCGAAACCGGCAAACGACTGCACACAGGCCGAAGCCGTAACGATCAGGTTGCCCTCGATATGAGACTCTACGCAAAAGATGTGGTCATTGATCAAATTAAAAAACTCACTGCTTTAATTGAAACACTTAACGCCATTGCAAAGGTGCATACGAAAACCATTATGCCCGGTTTTACACACCTACAGCAGGCTCAGCCCATCACACTTGCCCATCATCTTCTGGCTTATGCCGAGAAGTTTAAACGCGATACCAGCAGGCTCTTTGACATCTATGCGCGAATGGACGAGATGCCGCTTGGTTCAGGTGCACTGGCCAGTACCAGTTACCCCATTAACCGTGATTTCGTGAAAAGCGCCCTCGCTTTTAGTCGACTTACAGCAAACAGCATTGATGCCGTCTCTGATCGCGATTACCTCGTCGAAATTATGGCCGCTTATGCACTGATGGCCGTTCACATGAGCAGTCTCTCTGAAGAAATTATCATTTGGAATTCACAGCTCTTTCACTTCATTGAACTCGATGATGCATACAGCACGGGCAGCAGTATTATGCCGCAAAAGAAAAATCCTGACATTGCAGAGCTCGTCAGGGGCAAGAGTGGTCGTATCATTGGGCATTTAAGCGGCATGCTCGTCACACTAAAAGGTTTGCCGCTCGCCTACAACAAGGATCTTCAAGAAGATAAGGAATCATTCTTTGATGCAACCGATCAAATCGGCAATATGCTGAGCATGCTGGAAAGGCTGCTGGCAACGGCATCATTTAATGTAGATACCATGTATCAGGCAACCCTCAAAGGGTTTACAGAGGCAACAGATCTCGCCGATTATCTCGTGAAAAAGGGATTGCCATTCAGAGATTGTCACCACATTATCGGCGCCATTGTCAAAGAAGCATCAGACCTTGGCACAACACTTTCTGAGATGAGTTTGGAAGCATACAAAGCTCACTGCGACCTCTTCGAAGCAGACCTTTACGATGTTATCGACCTGCTCGCCATTGTCTCTTCCAGAAAGCATATCGGCGGTCCCGCACCTGAAGTCACCGCAGCACAAGTTGCAGCCAACGAAATATGGTTAAACGAGCAGAAACATCAGACATCTGCACTCTCTTCACCACTGGCATTACTTGAAGAAACAATTCGTTAACCTGCAGGTTCAATATTCCTAATCCAATATCCCTCGTTATAAACGTTTGTGCACGCATCACGTTTGTGGCATGCAGTTGATTTTAATTTGATTTCGTAAAAAAACAAACGCCGTTCATAAATGAACGGCGTTTTCTTTTGGTGATCCATCCGCGACTCGAACGCGGGACACCCTGATTAAAAGTCAGGTGCTCTACCGACTGAGCTAATGGACCTCAATACAAAAGCCCTTGATGCCAAGGGCTTTTGACGGTTGCTTGATTATCGAACTTTTTATAAATTGGTGATCCATCTGCGACTCGAACGCAGGACCCCCTGATTAAGAGTCAGGTGCTCTACCAACTAAGCTAATGGACCGCAATATAAGAGCCCTTGACTATTCAAGGGCTCAAAAAAATGATAAAAATCATTGTGAACAAATGGCTGGGGATACAGGATTTGAACCTGTGAATGACGGAGTCAAAGTCCGTTGCCTTACCGCTTGGCGAATCCCCAAAAGTAATGGGGCGACTGATGGGATTCGAACCCACGTATGCAGGAGCCACAATCCTGAGTCTTAACCGCTTGACGACAGTCGCCATATTTCATTCACATATTCACCTTGCAGTGTTTAACCACTGCCGTTGTACCAATGCGTCGCATTTTTCTTGAACCCTAGAAAAATGTTCAATACCGATACGGTTTGATCAGTGTCCTAGACTAACCATTTTATGAAATGGTCGGGGTGGCAGGATTTGAACCCGCGGCCCTCTGGTCCCAAACCAGATGCGCTACCAAACTGCGCTACACCCCGCTGTTCACTGACGAATTTTATTATACATTAAATGGGATAGCGCGTCAACTGTTTTTGCAATAAAATAATCGCTAAAAACGAGATTTTATCAGACTTATAGCGGTCTTGACAATATCGTGATTAACAGAAAATTTAGTCTATTTTACTGCCCAATATGTTGCCGCTGAATGCCACTCATCACATCTTTATCAGCCTGCTATCGCGTTTCATTTTGCACCTGATCAAATGGTTAAAGATGAACGTGCGTTGCCACAACACGCCCTCTGCCAAACTCCATAATGCCCACAGACGCACGAAATCCCGCCCTGGGAATTGCAGCACTGCCAGGATTAAAGAATAAAATGCCCGCTTCACGTTCATTGACTGGTATATGTGTATGACCGAAGCAAACAACATCGACATTTTGCTGAACAGCGTAATAGTAAAGGTTCATCAGTGACGATTTCACGCTGTGATGATGACCGTGGCATAGCAACACGCGTTTGCCGTCGATTTCTCTTATGACCTCTTCCGGTCCGCTCTGATAGAAATCACAATTGCCTTTAATGGCAACCACCGGTCTTCCAATTTTCAGTTTAAGCTGTTCAACATCTTTGATAAAATCACCTAAATGCCAGATTTCATCAAAGAAATTCAAATTTTCTTCCAGATAATGTGTGACTTTTGACATGTTGCCATGCGTATCACTGATGATGCAGACCCGCATATTTTGCCTCCAGTTTCCGCCTCAAAAGCGCCAGTGCGTTCCCACGATGACTCACGGCATTCTTTTCACTCATGGTCAGTTCAGCCATCGTCTTTTGAAACGGCGGATAATAGAACAATGGATCATAACCAAAACCGTTTTCACCAACTGGGTGCAATTGAATGATCCCTTCAACCGTCCCTCGTGCGGTTATGATCTCACCGTCTTCAAACAGCATGGCAATAACGGAAACAAACCGTGCCGTTCGCTGTGACATTTCAACACCCTCTAATGCGGTCAGCAATTTGAGGTTATTGGCTTCGTCATTGCCATGTTCACCTGCATAACGTGCGGAGTGAACACCCGGCGCACCGTCCAGCGCATCCACTTCCAGCCCGGAATCATCTGCGAGCACAACACCGCCAATCTCACGTTGAACCGCTTTAGCCTTAATCACGGCATTGGCTTCAAATGTATCGCCATCTTCAATAATGTCCATGTGCTCAAGTCCTACATCTTTCAAGGACAATATTTCGTAATCAAAATCCTTAAGCATCGCCTGTATCTCTTGGCGTTTATGTGCGTTGCCGGATGCCAGCACAGCTTTATATTTACGACGCCCTTGGTGATCATTCGCTGCTGCTTTAGATTCTGTATTAGATTCTGTATTAGACTTTGCATTAGACTTTGTATTAGATTCTATTTTAGCTTCTGCCTTAAATGCTAATTTAGATTTTAAAGCTGCCTTTTTTTCTGCCATATTATACCGCCCCTGCGAGCACTGCCTGCTGATATGCGGTTAATGATGCAATTCCCTTTTCGCCAAGCGCAAGGAGTGTCATCAGTTCTTCCTTTGAGTAGGTTGCTTCTTCACCTGTTCCCTGAACCTCTACAAAACGGCCTTCACCCGTCATAATGAGATTCATGTCAACATCAGCTTTGGAATCTTCAACATAGCACAAATCTAAAAGCGGCTCACCGTCCACAATGCCAACGCTAATGGCGGCAACCGATGTGACAATAGGCGATTTCGTCAAAATACCCTCAGCCATCAAACGGCTGACCGCATCGGACAGTGCAATGTAGGCGCCCGTAATGGACGCTGTTCTCGTCCCGCCATCTGCCTGAATGACATCACAGTCGATCCAAATTGTTCGCTCTCCGAGTGCCTTTAAATCGATTATTGCTCTAAGAGACCGACCGATCAGCCTTTGAATCTCCTGACTCCTACCATCAATCCCCTTCGTATTCCGTGATTTTCGAGATTGCGTTGACCCTGGCAGCATAGCGTATTCAGCTGTTAGCCAGCCGCTTTCTGCACCCTTTAAAAACGATGGTACTCTTTCTTCTACTGTCGCCGTACAAATGACTTTCGTGTCACCCATCTCAATCAGCACGGCACCATGTGGATGTTTCACATAATTTCGCGTTATTTTTACCGGTCGATGTGCATCAACTGCTCTACCGTCTATTCTCATTTAATCACCTTCCATCAATCAAGCCGAAAGAACCATCGGCAATTTCATCAAAGCGAATGGTTCTTTTTCGGCATTTTTTGTTATGCTGCCATTTTTCATTTTGGCCATTAAGGCAGTAGCATCAACTTGCTATTTTAAGAATTTTACAATCCCATCGACAATGGCACCCGCTGCTTTGTCGAGATAGGCTGGATCCATAAGTTTTGCCTGATCTGATTCATTGCTGATAAAGCCGAGTTCACAAAGAACGGAAGGCATTTTCGTTTCTCTCAGCACAACCAGATTCGGTCTTTGGACAACACCGCGGTCAACGGCATTCAAGTCACTCACCAGTTCCTTCTGAATTGCTGTCGCCAACCCTTTGCCGCCTGTCATGCTCTCTGAGTTGCAAAGGACTTCTACACCTGTCGCCGCTGTGTTGGTATGCGCGTTGATATGAACACTGACAAATAAATCTGCGTTCAAATCATTGGCAATATCTGCACGATCATAAAGTCCTGGGTACTCGTCTTTTGACCGCGTCATATAAACTTTAAAACCAAGCTGTTTTAGTTGATTTTCAAGTGACAAGGATGCTTGAAGCGCCAAATCTTTTTCCTTTGCCAATGTCCCAACCGCACCGGAGTCGTGTCCGCCGTGGCCCGGGTCAATAACGATGAGCGTATCTTTATAATTTGAATTGAGTATCGTATTATTGGTAAAGGCAAAAATAATATCACTCGAGGTGCTGTTGTCCGCGTACGTTGTATTTTGAATAAGCTGTATGGAAACGACGTACTGGTCGCCAGATCTGGCAATGTTCACTGCACGGACGATGTTGTCGTCAACAGGGTAGGTGAAATCATTGAGATCTGTTGAATCAACCGGCAGTTTAAGTGTCAGCGTCCTCGTTTTCGAATCATAGGTTTTCGTAAAGTCTGCGCCTTCAAAGAGGTGAATACTCATGTTGCTCTTCGCCGTATTCATTCTGACGTAATCAAAATTATTGAGTGGATTCTGAGCGACGAACACCTTAATATTCGTACCGTCATCTTCTATATAGATATCATCATACGAAACCGTCTCTGTCAGTGCAATGGCAACCCTCGTGATCACGTCCTTTGATGTATAGAGGTCATCTGTCCCATATTGACTGGTATCGAGCTGACTGTAACCGTAAGATTCAATCTTGCCCTTGTTAATTGGTACAATCGTCGACATGCCTTCGTCTACTTTCAAAATACTGTTGAAGACATCGACAACTATTTGATCGCCAATGAGATTGATATTGTACGCCGGTCTTTCGCTGGTTTCGATAACAACGGTATCTGTGCCATAGGTATTTTCAAGCTGGACATCGTTGACTGTATTGATGAGCTGAATGACCATTTCATGTGTCGCTTCATCATAAAAGACACGATGGCCGCGCTTTTCATCTAGGTAGACAGTAGCACGCGTCGTTGGCGGGTTGGTGCCATTAAGGCTGATTTCTACGCGGTCAATACCAAAAATCCCATCGCCAACGCGATAAGTGCCTACACCATTTTTAAGCATTGAAGGGTCGTCGAGTTCAAATTTCGTATTTTGGAGATCAATCACGATTTTATCCTGCTCACCCACATCGCTGCCTGAAATCACAAAAGATGTCGCATCGACTTCGCCGGTTACTTTCATTCGTATCTCGGGGAACTGTTTAAGATAATCAAGGTAAACATCCGTCAGCGTCTGAACGGGTTTATTAATAGCCACAGTTCTTGTATCGCCAATCCAGTTTACTTCCAGCCCCAATTGTTCACTGATAAATTTAACGGGGACAAACGTCTTGTTTTGACTGCCATACGCCAGCAGAATTGGCGCAATGCCATCCGGCAGCTTTGTCTTCGTACCGTTTACAGTGGCATAGGCATTGTCAATCTGCATGACGATATGCTTGCCTTCTGTGTCAATGGTAATTTCTCTCGTATCCTGCTGCCAGCTTATCTTCGCACCCATTCTGTCGACGATAAAGCTAATGGGAACCAGTGTGCGCGTATTGCTGCCGCTGGTATATAGAATCCCCGGCACATCGGTAATGACGTCTTCACCGCCCATCATGAGGTTAACCGGCTGATAATTCCCGGTGACACCTGTCAGTGGATTGGTCATTGTGACGGTATCCGTTTCGATAAATTTATTGGCAAAGACGATGCCCTGCATGCTCAACATCAAACATAAGACACCGATTATAAGGCCTATTTTTTTATATGTCATATGCCACCTCTAATCTAAAACGTCGTAGAGTGCATCACCTTCCGGGGGTGCAATCGGTTCTTTGATTTCTTCAACTTCAAAATCGCCATAGACCAGCATTTTTTCTTTCGATTCTGTCATAACACCAATTTTGGCATATTCAATGGAATCTGCAATAAATGCCTGTTCGAGTGCAGGTGCATTATCCGGCGCAATGGTTAGCATCATCGCACCGCTTGCAATGAGTTTGAGCGGATCAATGAGAAAATGATTGCAGATCATCTCCGTTACAGGGTGAATGGGAATGTGCATTTTTTGGAGTTCACAGCCAAGTCCACTGGCTTCACATATTTCGTAGGCCGCTCCGAGTACACCGCCCTCTGTTACATCATGCATTGCAGTTGCGCCGCAACGCTTGCCAATAGTCCCTTCTCTGATAACACTTGTACTTGTCAGCAGTTGTTTGGCTTGTTCCAGTTCACTCGACTTCATAAACGTTTGAAGTTCTTCTCTTTTTTCAACGGCGATGATGCCCGTTCCTTCAAGCCCTGCCCATTTCGTCATATAGATGAAGTCACCCGCCTGAGCGCCTCCGGTTTTGACAATGCCATCAGGCGTGTTTTTCCCAATAGCCGTGATAGAAACCACGATGCGGTTAACAGCCGATGTACGCTCTGTATGTCCGCCGATAATTGCAACGTTATGCGTATTGGCCGTAATTTGTGCATCTCTGATAATGCCCGAGATCACTTCATCTGTCGTCTCCTCCGGACATAATAATGTCAACAGGAGCGCAACTGCCTGACTCCCGCTAGAGGCAATATCATTAAGGCCGACATTCACAGCCAGTTTACCAATTTCTTCAGCCGTACCCGTAATGGGGTCTGTCGACAAGACACAAGCCATATCGCCAAATGCAATAGCCGAACAATCTTCACCAATGCTGGCGCCGATAAGAATATCTTCTCTAGAAGTCTGTACAGTCTTTAGTACAAGGTCGTTTAGCTTCTCGTTGCTTAATTTCCCTTTGCGCATCTTTCACCTCTTGTATGTACTTTGTAAATCCGGCGCTGTGCTTCGTCTCTAATGACTATAACCACCCGTCATTTACATGTTAGCCATTTTAATTGGTACCTATTTACGCATCTATTATATCACAGGCTTTCACAAGTTTTTAGATCGTAACGCGTTTATAATATGTTCGTAATTTTTTGGCAAAACAAAAAGGGAAGGTCCGAAGACCTTCCCCCTCATATGCAATCGAGATTACTCGATGTATGCAAATCCGAACCACCATGTAGAACGTGTGTTCATTTCCCAATCATGAACTTTATCAGCAACCATGATTGTATTTGTGTAGTAGTAGATTGGCAAGTTAATGTATGCTTCTTCTACTAATTTACCTGCGTCATAAAGCATATTGAAACGTTCTTGACCTGGTGCAGTTTTAGCATCTTCAAGAAGTTTGTCATAATCTTCGTTGACCCATCTTGAGTAGTTTGTTGCACCAATGTTAGTTGATGTAAACATGTCAAGGTATGTCATAGGGTCTGAGTAGTCACCAATCCAACCAGCTCTTGCAACTTGGAAGCTACCTTGTTTTCTAGTATCTTGGAAAACAGCCCATTCTTGGTTTGTTAAAGAAACGTCGATGTTAAGGTTTTTCTTCCACATTTCTTGGATTGCTTCTGCAATGACTTTATGGCCTTCAGAAGTGTTGTACATTAATTCAAGTGTAGGGAAGCCTTCGCCGTTTGGATAACCAGCATCTGCTAATGCTTGCTGTGCTTCTTCAACAGCAGCAGTTGCTTGAAGACCAACTGTTCCGAGTTTATCACTGAACATATTACCTTCTGCATCATAAGAAGTTGGTGCAACGATATTTAAAGCAGGAATTTGACCAGCTTTTGTTACAGTATCGCAGATTGCTTGTCTGTCAATTGCAAGCGATAATGCTTTTCTGACATTGACATCATCAAGCGGTGCAGCTTCTACATTAAATGCATAGTAGTAAGTACCATCCATTGGTAAGATGTAGAAAGTAGGATCTTCTGCAATCAGTCTAGAAATTTCTTCTGTAGGAACGGTTGCGAGGACATCCAGCGTGCCGCCTTCGTAAGCTGTTAATGCTGTAGAAGCTTCAACGATCATTACGCCAACGATTCTTTCAAGTTTAACTTTATCAGCTTGCCAGTATTCAGGATTTGGAACGAGTTCCAATCTGTCGCCACCAACATAAGAATCAAGCATGAAAGGACCATTTACGATTGATTTTGCAGGATCAATTGCCCATGCGCCATCAGCACCGGCTTCAACTGATTCTTGTCTTACTGGGAAGAAAGTATAGAATGCAGTTAAACCTAAGAAGTAAGGTGTTGGTGCTTTGAGTGTAACTTCAAACGTTTTGTCATCCAGCGCTTGGAAAGTATCAACGTTTGCAGCGTCAAAAATCCATGAGTACTCAGATGCTGTTTCTGGTGCCAATACACGATTCCAAGCCCACTCAAAATCTTGAGCTGTAACAGCTTTGCCGTCTGACCATTTTGCATCTCTAAGTGTGAATGTATAAACCATACCGTCATCACTTACAGTGTAGCTTTCAGCCATTGCAGGCTCTAAAGTACCATTGAGTTCACGCATTAAACCTTCAAACATGTTGTTGATTACGTGACCGCCGTCAACCGCTGCATTTAAGCCTGGGTCGATTGTTTTTGGCTCAGCGCCAATGTTCCAATAAAGAACTTGTTCTGCCGGAGCCTCAGTCGCATCTGGTGTTTCTGTCGCTGGTTCGGTAGTCTCTGCCGGCGTATTGTCAGCAGGTGCAGCTGGTTCTTCTGTTTTGCTGCCACAACCGATGAACAGGCCTGCTACCATCATTACCACTAATAATAGTGCTAAACTTCTCTTAAACAAAATAATCCCCTCCATTTTTTTTGATTTCACAGCTTGCGATGTGTTGCTGAAACGTCGCTTATACCGTGATGTGTCATCATGGATCATGATTTATATAAACGGCAAAGTGCCGTTCATACCGTTCATTAATGGTGTCCAAATTGGTCTTTATCTCTCTGCCAATTCGCTTGTAACACAATTTTAATACAATGGTTAACAATTTTTAACATAACCATATTATAATACAGAACCCTTTATTTTTCAAATAAAGATGAATTTGCTAATTATTAATTAAATGTCATTTTTTCTGATCCATCAAATGACATGCAACGAAATGATCCGGTTCAACTTCCTTAAATTCCGGTTCAATTTGAGCACAAACATCCATGGCATAGATGCATCTGGTCCTGAACCGACAGCCTGAAGGCGGATTAATCGGACTTGGTACATCACCTTCCAAAATGATGCGCTGCTTTTGACGCGTAACTTCGGGATCCGGAATTGGAATTGCCGAAAGAAGCGCCTGTGTATAAGGATGCAGCGGTTTTTCGTATAAGTTTTTACTCTCGGAGAGCTCCACGAGTTTACCGAGGTACATAACGCCAATACGATCTGATATATGCTTAACCATCGACAGGTCATGCGCAATGAACAGATAGGTTAGACCAAAGTCATTTTGGAGATCTTCCAGCATGTTGACAACCTGTGCTTGGATCGAAACGTCCAATGCTGAAATCGGTTCATCGCAAATAATGAAATCCGGACTTACCGCAAGTGCACGGGCAATTCCTATTCTCTGACGCTGACCACCTGAAAATTCATGAGGGTATCTGCTGGCATGCATCTTACTGAGACCAACGCGCTCAAGCAATTCATAGATACGCTTTTGCCTTGCTTCACCAGAAGCTAAGTTGTGTATATCCAGCGGTTCGCCGATGATATCACCGACTGTCATTCGCGTGTTGAGTGATGCATAGGGATCTTGAAAAATCATTTGAATACGTTTGCGAAAAGGCTTGAGCTCCTGCTCGGACATACCGCCAATTTCAGCGCCATCGAAGATGATCTCACCGCCAGTAGGCTCATAGAGTCTGATGAGTGTACGGCCTGTCGTCGACTTGCCGCAGCCCGATTCACCGACGAGTCCCAGTGTTTCGCCTTTGTATATTTTAAAACTGACATCGTCAACCGCTTGGACGTAACGAACGTCTTTACGAATAAATCCCTTATTGATCTTAAAATACTTTTTGAGATTTTTGACTTCCAGCAAAACTTCTTTGTTTTCATTATGCATCTGCTTCACCTCGTTTCACACCTGTATCAACTTCAACCTTTGGCGCTTCAGGGTCAAGCAGCCAGCATGCGGCACGGTGTCCCGGATTAAGATTGTAGTATTTTGGCGCCTCGCTTGCACAGATCTGCATTGCATAAGGACATCGTGTTGCAAATGGACAGCCTAAAGGCGGACTTAACAAGTCAGGTGGCGTACCCGGAATGGGTACAAGTCGCTGCTTTTCATTTAAATCCAAACGTGGAATTGACTTAATAAGGCCCATGGTGTAAGGATGTTTCGGCTCATAAAAAATGTCTTCTGAGCTCCCTTCTTCCATGATAAGGCCGCCATACATAACGACGATACGGCTGCAAACATCTGCAACGACACCGAGATCATGCGTGATTAAAATAATCGCTGTATTGACTTTATCTTTTAGTTCTTTTAAGAGTTCGAGAATCTGTGCCTGAATAGTTACATCCAATGCCGTCGTCGGCTCATCTGCAATCAGAAGATCCGGCTGACATGAAAGCGCAATGGCAATCATGGCACGCTGGCGCATACCGCCTGAAAATTCATGAGGGTAATTGTCAACACGCTCTTCCGGTGAAGGAATGCCGACGAGTTTCAGCATGTCTATGGCTTTTTTTCGCGCCTCTGATTTCGAAAGTCCCTGATGCTTTATCATGGCTTCCATAATCTGATTGCCAATGGTATATACCGGGTTTAGCGATGTCATTGGATCCTGAAAGATCATGGCAATCTGATCACCGCGAATACTCATCATTTCTTTTGCCGATTTCGGTACGATATCTTCGCCCTTAAACATGATTTTACCGGATTTTATTTTTCCGGGATGCTGCAGTAACTTCATAACAGACATTGATGTAACGGACTTCCCGCTGCCCGATTCACCAACGATGCCCAGCGCTTCACCTTTGTCTAGGTGAAAACTGACGCCGCGAATGGCTTGAACCTCACCTAAATGTGTATAAAAGGAAGTGTACAGGTTCTGTACGTCTAAAATTCTTTCGCCCATGTCCACACGCCTTTCTATTTTCTAAGTCTAGGGTCGAGCGCAT
>JASUSA010000026.1 GCA_030446305.1 Clostridiales bacterium
CAGTATCGAGAGACGATCCTGCTTATGAGCGGCAGCTATAAGGGCGAAGCAATGGCATACTGTCCTTTCATCTGGGTAGATCAGGACAAGGCGCTGATGCGCGGTCTGATTCAGGGATGGCCAAAGCAGCTGGGTTCGACGCATATGTCGAGATCATATGCCCTAGAATCAAAAGCGGCGCCTACGGGACTATCAGCGGCAACGCTGTCTGTAAACGGCAAACGCTATATGGCGGGGCGCGTTCAAGTTTATGAAGCGGATGCCAATATGCCGGCACCCAGTTTTGCCGGTTCTGCACTCGTACGTTATTTCCCAGATCTTGTGAAGGGCAATCACCAGCAGCCATTGGTGCATGAGCTGGTACAGCTGAAATCGAGAGACGTGCAGATTTCCAAAGTGGCAAAAGGTGAAGCAATGCTGGACTTTACGGTAATGGCAGATCATGAACTCAGCGATTTTTCACCTAAAAAGGTATTGGCGGGCTATCGGTTCCAAGTGGCATTAACGGTTGATGACCTG
This sequence comes from Clostridiales bacterium, assembly GCA_030446305.1. Lineage (GTDB taxonomy): Bacteria > Bacillota > Clostridia > Peptostreptococcales > Acidaminobacteraceae > Fusibacter. The sequence goes on from JASUSA010000026.1 coordinate 520, forward strand.
AAACCGCTGACCAAATTGTAAGGGATTTTTATGACATGGAGTGCTTATGATTAATCGCATCTTAAAAACGGCATCGCCGTATAACTTAATTGAAGTCAAGTGCAACGAGGCGCATCCAAATGCATATAAACCGCATCTGCACTCGGAACTTGCCGTTGGCATTATTCAAAGTGGTGAAACCGTTGTCGCCATTAACGGTGCGAACTATCATTTAAAAGTCGGAGATGCGATTGTGATTATGCCCTATGTCATACACAATTGTCAGCCCGTTGACATTGACAATTGGGCTTATACAATGGTTTTTCTGCGTGGTGAATATCAAGCGCAGATCATGGCGCAGTTGGAAGCGTCCATGCAGATCGGCATTGTGAAACTTGATGAAGCAATGTTCCGGCAGATCGAATCGCTAGCAGAATCGCTCAAGACGGAATCAGATTCCTTTATGCGGGAAGTTGTGCTCGTCGATTGCATTAATGAGATTGTCGATTGCCTCCAAAGGCGTGTCATACGGGCAGAAGATGCACAAATGATGGCAATTCGCGATTATTTGGAGACACATTTTTTAGAAAGTATGTCACTGGATGATACGGCGGCGCAGTTTAACATCAATAAGTTCAGTTTGATTAAGCGGTTTAAACAGTTATTTGATATAACACCGGCCGCTTATCAGCTGCAATTAAAAGTTAATTACGCAAAACAGCTTATGCGTGAATCGCAGGATTTGGCAGATGTCGCATGTCGGTCGGGCTTTTTTGACCAAGCGCATTTAACGCGCGAGTTTAAGAAATCATCCGGACTGACACCGGGGCAGTATACGGGTATGGTGTAGCGACGACTGAACGTCGAATGCGAACGGCGCACAGTGGCAAGGGCGTGACAGTTGGCAATAAAAAATGTACATAGATTTTACAAGCAACCGGTGATGTTTTCCTAAAAATGATGTTATGATGGTATGGAAAAAGAATTGCAGATAGACATCGCACATTGCATACAACAGATGACGCTCGCCTTATGGCAAAAGACATAGGGCATACATCACAAGACACATTAATGGGAGGCTCACTTGATTTATGGGATGCCGACGCTCCTCGAGCTCGATACACTGGAAGCAAATGTTCAACTGTGCAAAACACTGGGATTGGATTTTGTAGAAATTAATATGAATATGCCGCAGTTTCAGCCGGAAGCCTTGACAGCAGCACACTTGAACAAACTCAAAGAAACTTATGGCATATCATTGACGTTTCATTTGGCGGAAGATATTGACATCGGGCACTTTAATGCTGGAATCCGTCAGGCTTATTTTGAAAATATTGAAGCGGCACTGGCGCTGATGATGGCGGTGGATAGTCCGCTTTTAAACATGCACATGATGTGTGGCATTCATTTTACGCTGCCGTCGGGCAAGCGGTTTCTCTATGAGCAGTACCGTGAGACGTACCTTGCAAATGTCATGGCTTTTCGAGAATGCGCTGATCGCCTGCTGGATGGCACGGCGATAAAAATCGGCATTGAGAATACGGGACATTATGACCATGCTTTTTTAAGAGCCGGCGTTGAATTGCTGCTGGAGAGTCCTGTATTTGCACTGACGCATGATATCGGACACGATGCCATCAGCAACGGCAACGATGCCAAATTTATGATGAAACACGAAGCAGCTGTTCATCATTATCATATACATGATGCTTTGGAAGGGCGTGACCATATGACATTTTATGATGGCTCACTGCCAATTGATGCTTATTTCAAAAAAGCGGCACATCAAAACGCCTCTGCCGTCATTGAAGTGAAGACGATCGAGGCGCTGAAAGAATCAGTGGAAAGGATGCGCTATAGAGGTTACTTTACATCATTTTAGAGGCCAGACGATTTCAAAGCGTGCACCGTCTTCATAGCGATAGCGAATGGTGCCGCCGGTTAACGTGACATAGGTTTTGACAATGGCGAGCCCCAGACCGGACTTGCCGTCTTTACCTTTGACAAATCGCTCAAATAATTTTGGTACGACTGCGGATTCGACGCCGTCGCCGTCATCTTGAATCACAACAGTCACTGACTGTGGCATATGATGATAGGTGATGGCGATTTTTTGTTTGGCATAACGCGAGGCATTTTGGATGAGATTTTCCAAAATGATTTGGAGTATTTGACGATCAAATATAAAGGGGATTGTGTCGACATTTTTTGAAAGGGTCAAGTGATTTGGCAGGATTGGTGCGATATCGTCGACAAAGGCTTGCATATCAATTGCCTGCCATGTTGAGGGATCAACGGCTGAAGCCTCTGCTTTGCTGGAGCGCAGCATTTGATCGACGCTTGCCTTAAGTCGGGCGACTTCATCCAGTATCTTTTGACGCATTTCATTTTCGGTAAAGAGGCCGTCTTCATAAGCTTCGACACTGCCCTGAATATTCATGAGCGGTGATTTCATCGCATGCGAAGCTTCCTGAAAAAAGCGGTCACGTACTTCTTTAGCGTGGTTGTGTGCGAGAATGAGCTCGTCCCAGTCGGAGTGAAGTGGTTCGAGATAACGGTCTGCGGCCATGGCATCCGTAATTTGCCTTAATGGGCGATTAACCATGCGGTATAAGAGTGTGCTGAGTGCCAAAATCATAAGGACGCCAAAAAAGGCAGATGTCGCAATGGCGATGAGAAAAATTGTTTGGATACGCGAGGTGTCACCTTCGCGCTCGACGATAATGACTTGTCCGAGATCTGTGCCGTTTGGGGCGATCATTTGCGCTCTGGCAGCGATCAGATCACGACGTTTTAGAATTTCACGCGCTGTCACACCGTCTAAGTTGTCGTAGATAACGCCGCGATCCGGCGTCATGACAGCACCTTTAATTTGATTGATTTCAAAGAGTGATTTGACAATGGCAATGGTGGCGAGGGTTGGATCTGCCACAAGCATATCGGCGATGTTTTCAGCGATTTGCGTATTCTCTCGTCTGAGTTCATTGCGGTGATATCGGCCAAAGGCATTAAAGAGCATCAGCGAATTGGCGAGGAGCATAATGATTAAGATGGCAGACATCATGAAAATTAATTTGCGGTTAAATTTATGCATGGTACCGATACCCCACTCCCCACACCGTTTCAATTTCAACGGAAAGTTTTTTTCTGAGACGTTTGACGATGTCATCGACCATTCGCGTCTGTCCGAGGGCGTCATACCCCCAGACCTGTTCGATGATACGGTCTCTGGAAAGCACAATTCTTGGATTTTGCATGAAGTAAACGAGGGCTTCAAATTCTTTAAGTGTCAAAGTAATGAGGCAGTCACCGTCAAAAACTTCCATGGTGTCAAGCTGAACGCGAATGGTGCCATGAGCGATGATTTGATTGTCGGCAGGTTTGGTTTGTGCGGATGCATACGCTTTTTGACGCGCGAGCAATCGTTTGGCGCGAACCACCAGTTCCCGTGGCGAAAACGGTTTGGTGAGATAGTCGTCGCCGCCGATTTCGATACCATAGATTCGGTCGAATTCATCTGATTTCGCCGTAACGAAGATGATGGGCATTTCGCTGTATTCAGCTTTGATGGTTTTAAGGAGATCAAAGCCATTGTCATGGCCAATCATGACATCTAAGATACACAGGGCGACATCATTTGATCGGATAAATGGCAAGACGCCTTCGATGCTGCTGAATCCATTAACACACAGGCCTTCATGCTCAAAATAACGCGTGATCATATCTAGGGTATTGAGGTCGTCTTCCACGATGACGAGTGTTTTTTCCAGTGACATGCGCAACTCCTTCTCTTTGGGTTCTATAATTCTATTATACGCTATGGACTGATGGTTCAAGCGCGATCCCAAAGAGATTATACATTTTTTACACACTTTTCCCATTGGCTTCATACATTTGCTTTCTATGATAATGGTAGACCATGACAGTACAGAACAAGATGCAACGATAGATGCAACCATTGATATACCGATTGACGCACATGCACGATAAAGTGCAGACGACATCGAAAGTAGGTACGGTCTGCTGTAAAAAATGATGAGGAGGCTTTTATGAAAAAATTATTAATACTCGGCTTGGTGACGACGACACTGCTCAGCGGGGCAGTCTTTGCAGGAACAGAAGAAACGGCAGACAATACGCCGTTGCGCCCGGAAAGGCCGCGCATTGAGCAATTTGATGGTGAAAGACAGGGAGATGACCGCACAATTGAAGTCAGGCGGAAGTCAGATGGTGAAAGAAGAACACAAGTGCTGACAGAAGCATTTGAAACATACTACCCAGAGGCACTGGATACCTATACAGCACTTGAAGCAGAACATAAGGCATTCCACGAATCGCGAGATGCACTGAGAGAAACGGCCATGGCGGCAGAAAAGCAAGCGTATCAAGAGATTGTTGACGCGCTGCTCTCAGGCGAAATGGATCGTGAAGCAGCACGCGCTGCAATAGAGGATCTTCGAGGCGCAGGTGCTGAAACACGTGAATCGCTTAAAGCGATTTTCGATGAAAAACGCGAGGCACTTGAAGCAGATAAAACCATTAACGATGCTCTGCGCGATACTTTGAGGGCGCTTTTGACAGCTGAAACGGTCGATGAGGCGGCTGTACAGAATGCGCTTGACGAGGTGATAGCGCAGCTTCAAAGCCACATCGCACTTGATGAAAAGTATGCGGCTATGGCAGATGCGGTAATGGTGCCGTAAATTAAAGCAAAAGTAAAAACGGAGGCAAAAGCTGAAGTGAAAGCTAATGTGAAAGCTAATGTGAAGGCTAATGTGAAGGCTGAAGTAAAGGCTGAAGTAAAGGCATAAGTAAAGCTAAAGTAAAAGCAAAAATAAAAGCTAAAATAAAAGCTAAAATAAAAGCGAAGTGCCAATGGCAATTTAAATGAAGAACTGACATAAAAGAAAATCGCCCGAAAGCTGATTGATTAATCTGTTTTCGGGCGATGCTGTATTCATTAAAGGTCAATTGTACTTTGTACGGTGAAGCGTTTATTTCGTGAAGGGTTTGAAGCAATGGTTACTTTTGATAATGCGGAAGTTCTGAAACGTCTTTATTTTCATTTCTGATAAAATCGGCATTGTATGGCATTTTTGCGACTTTGACACGGATGTTCATTTGCTTTGTACCCGGCGTTCCCCAGATCAGTGTCAGTTCTGTTCCTTCTTCGGCAAACTTTGGATCAATAAAGCCCAGCGAAATCATACTGTTATAGTGGTAGGAGACTATTCTGCCTGAACTGATTCCAATATCTTGTCCGTCATGCTGCACGCGGTCTGCACGGTATGCGTATTCACTAAAAAAGGCATTTGAATTGACGTCAACGTCTGATTCTGGTGCGATATTATCGCAAGATGCTTCACCAGGCTTGAACATGGTGGCATATACGGTGCCGATATCATCGGCATGCCATTCCAGTGTCACAGCGGTTCTAGGCGGATTTTGCGCAATTTTTTCCAGTGCTTCACGGCCTGTGAAATCATGATTAAATTTCACTAAGAAGCCCCAGCCGACATCATAAGGGGTTACAAAGCGCGGTTGGAGGTCGTCGCCGACGCTGCCAAGCAGTTTTCGATTAATATTATACATAGAATACTGGGGATTTTCGTACATGTATTTTGTCATGGCTTCACTGGTTTCGAACCAAGGGAGCGGATAGTGAAGGTTGATGTTTGGGAAGCCGGCTTCTGTATGATTGAAGAGATTATAAGCGTGAAGGCCTAATTTTGTGGCACCGTATTTTTCACCGCTGGCCCATATTTTTCGGTAAACTTCATCGAACTCATTCATTGGACCGTGTACTTCATAAGCGAGATTGCCGGACATGCCCAGACGAACGACTTCAACGGCTTTGTCCCCCATCATCGCTTTTCGATGTGTTGCAAATTTAATATCATGAAGATCGGATTCAAAAGCGTCTTCTAAGATTTCAAGCGATTTTTCACCTGCGATCTGAATGAAGTATTCGGTTCCCGTTACATCTTCACCATAGACATCCATGCCGCTTTCTTTTAGTAAAAAATCAATTGGCGGATTGAGCCAATAAGTTCGATAACGGTCTTCAGCAATTCTGATGACGACACCGTCTGTCAGTACTTGACCGCTCTCGTTACAAATAACGGCATGTCTTAAACCCTTTGTGGTAAGTTTTGTAAAGTCGTTGATGCAGATGCTGTTTAAAAATTTAACGGCATCCGGGCCATAGACATCATAAATGGGACTGATCATCAGAGTTGTACCAATCCAAGCGCTCTTTCGATAACCGTCAATTTCATGTTTGACGCCGCCAAATTCATATGGGATTAATAATCCCGGCGCCATTTGAAACAGCAGTGTAGCGGATTCGAGGGCAGGGCTGTAAAGGCTGTACAATCCAGGTGCTTCAGATTCGGTTTTTACTTGATATTGACTGTTTTGTTGTTGTGCGTCCATTATCTAATAATACCTCCTTAAATATTTTTCATGATCACAATCGTTGAAAACGAATATATTTAGCCGTTTGGTAAGATGCATCTCGCTTAATTTAACAATATAACGTTTGCTTGGAACTGTCATTAGCTATAAAATGAGAAATATAAGGTTTTTTTCGGCATAATTGTACAGATAGAGATACATGGGGGGAATAACATGATTAAAATTTTGACCTTTTTACGACAATATGTATGGCTACAGGTATTCAACATATTAGGGTGAAGGATTTTCAAAAGCCTATGATGCAATTTCCTATGTGGGGAGGATGGTGAAAAAGTGCAGTGCACACTGAATATGCTGTTGGATGCGTTAGCATCATTTGATCCTAAACTTCATCAAACTGTATCAACTGATGATGGCATTGAACGCGTTTGTATGCTATGGGAAGCGAGTGATATGCAGGATGAAGCCTGTTTATATGTTGCGACTAAAGAGATGGTTGACAATTTTGAAGGAACGTTGCCAACAAAACTCGTCTTTATTGGGTTGCTGACAGAATCGATGCCCTTTGACGGAATGCGTGTTTTAATCAGTATAGAGGGCGACGGAACAGATGACCGAACAGCTGAACGCATTTGCCATCTGCTGATGCATACGATTTTATCATTCGAACGATGGGAACATGCACTTCTGATGCATATTTTACACCGACAAAATATTGTGGCCATTTTAAAAACGGCGTCGGAAAAACTTACGAATCCAATTGCCATGTTCGATAATAACTTAACCTTTATTACAAAAGCCGGACGCTTTGATGGGCCAATCACGGGGACGATTTGGGAGCGAATAGAATCGGAGCAGTCGGCACTCCTTGATTTTTATACACAGCGGGAACAGCAGGAAATTGCACGGCATACGTCTAATGATCGGCACCCAACGGTTTTTTACACGATTAACGATGAAACGCACACCTATGTGACGGCACAGATAAAAATTGGCGATCAATCATTTGGCGCGCTTGGCCTTGTGGATATTAATCAGCCATTTACGGCAGGGCAACTGGATATTATTCAAGTTATTGCGGACAAATTAAAATTGTATTTTCGAAACAACGAGGCGACGGCACTCGCATTTGAAAATGAAACGGCTTTATTTGTTAAACTCTTGGATGGTGCCGAGGCTGATGCAGATCTCGTCAGTTATCATTTGAAAGCCTATGCTTGGAAAGCGGGGGATAACTTTCAGCTTATGGCAATAAGAGGTGACTTTCCCTTTGATACACCAATGAGGGCACTTCCCTATATTAAACACATTAAGCAACTATTTTCAAAAGGTGTCGTGCTGCAGTACGCGGAGGCAATTCTCGTGGTATGCCGATATGAAGATTACGAGACGAGAAACCCGGAGACGGTTGCTCAAATAGAGGCGACACTGAAAAAACTGCAAATGAACGGTGGTGTCAGTACGGTATTTTCGCAATTAAGCGATTTAAAATACTACCATACTCAATGCCATTTTGCCATGAGCCAGTGCATTGAAAACACAGATAGACATTTATTGCGTTATGATGCCTGTCAGCAAACACATATTATTCAAATGCTTAAAATGCAGGATCACTTAAAAAGCTTTTGTCATGCGAAAATTTTTGAAATATGGGAAAAGGGCGATGAACGAGACCGAGAACTCATCCATAGTTTATACCACTATTTGATACATGGGCGCAACTTGGCACTTTCCGCAAAAGCGCTTTTTCTGCATCGCAATACATTGGCATACCGCATTCAGAAGATTGCAAAAATGCTAAATGTGGATTTAAATACGTTGTCTGAAAATGAAGTGAATTTTCTAATGCTTTCCTGTATGATTGTGGAGAATGGGATTGATTAAAAAGGCGGTGACAAATGGTTTATGCAGCATTGCTGCGCGGTATTAACGTTGGCGGCAAAAACAAAATCGCAATGTCGAAACTGAAAGAATCCTTTGAAAGCGTGGGCATGACACATGTCGTGACCTACATTAATTCGGGCAATATTATTTTTCAGTGGCATGCAGGGGAACAAACGGCACCTGAGAAGATGCCGGAGACTGCCGTAGACGTTCTTTCACAGAAACTTGAAGCAGTGATCGAAAGGGATTTCGGGCTTGCCATCAAAGTGCTCGTTCTCGACATGAATGCGATGACAGCCGTGATGGAGGCGCTACCGGACGCATGGCAGAACGATGATGCCATGAAAAGTGACGTCATGTTTTTATGGGAGCTGATATCAGAGACAGAACTGCGGTCAAAATTAAAAATCGTAAGCGATATTGATACGGTATACATCATCAAAGAAGCGATCTTGTGGTCAGTGTTGAGAGAAAATGCCACGCGAAGCGGCATGACAAAAGTCGTGGGAACGGCACTTTATAAAAAAATGACGGTGCGAAATGTGAATACGGTTCGCAAAATTTATGCGCTGATGCTGACAAATGATCAAGTGTGATCAGTGAAAACCTTATGAGTAAGGAAATTGTATCATTACCATTCGTCAAATCTTTACCACACGAGATTGATTTTTCGTCGATTTCGATATTGTGGTGAAAGGATTAAAATGTAAATGACGCAATTTTCTCAAGGATAGACAGATGTGGAGGTTCGTGATGATTTTATTGGTTGTAGATGTTCAAAAGGCGCTTATGGCAGAAAAGCCATATGACGCAGAAGCGTTTATCGAGAGGCTTAAAGCCCTGATTGCAGGGGCAAGAGCAAAAAATGTCGAAGTGATTTACATTCGTCACAATGAACCTGAAAGTGATTTGGCGATTGGCGCTGAGGGTTGGCAGATTGATGATGCCATTGCGCCGCTGGCAGACGAACGCATATTTGAAAAGACGTTTAACAGTGCTTTCCATCACACGTCACTGAAAGCGTATCTAGATGAAAAAGCGGTTCAGACGATTGCCATTGTTGGCCTACAGACAGAATATTGCGTTGATGCGACACTCAGGAGCGCTTTTGATTTAGAATACCAGATCATTGTCCCGGAGGATTGCAACAGTACACTTGATAATGATTATCTATCAGGCGAAAAGATTAAAACCTTTTTTAATGAGGCGATTTGGCGTGACCGTTACGCGAAGCTCATGCCCATTGCCGACGTTTTAAACCTTTTCAGCAACAATCCCAAGTAGACAGAGGATGGCCATGAAGATTGCATTTATAGCGCCCTATGAAGAACTGTCGCATCTCGTCAAAAATATTTCACTTGAAATGGATGTCAAGATCGACGTCTTTCCGGGGCAGTTTCAAAATGGCGCCGCATTGGCAAAGGAACTGGAACTGCAAAAGTACGAAGTGCTGATCAGTCGCGGTGCTACCTATAAAAATATTGCCAACAGTGTTTCTATTCCGGTGGTTAACTGTGATTTTACATCCTTTGACGTTTTATATGCCGTTCGGGAAGCGATTAAAATCTCGAGAAAAGTCGGTTTGATTATCAACGATAAACTGCCGTTTAATCATGAATTTCTTTCGGAAACATTTAATATTGAACTGCTGTACATGTCGGAATACAGTGATCGGTCTAAATCAGAGCAAATGGTGGCAAGAGCCGTTGAAAGCGGTTCGGAAGTTATCGTCGGCGGCGTTACCACGGTTGCCTATGCCAAAAGTTTAGGGGTAGAGGGGGTTCTGCTCCAGACGTCGCCGGAGACGGTACGGCAGGTTATCAATAATGCCGTCGAAATCGTCAGACAGACACATCGCCAGATTTTGCAGGCGGAGCGCCTAAATCAAATTCTGACATTTTCCTATGAAGGCATCATCGTCACCGATCCCGAGGGCATTGTTACTTTTTTTAATCCAGCGGCTGAAACGATTATGGGGATCAAGGCAACTGAAATTATAGGCAATCGCGCGGATGATTTTATTCCGACGACGCGGCTGATTGACGTGATCAAAACGGGTGAATCTGAAATTGGCGCCATTCAGAAAGTACGGAATAACACCATTGTCACCAATCGCATTCCCATTATCGTCAAGGATTCTATTGAAGGTGCCGTGGCGACATTTCAGGATGTCGGCAAAATTCAAGCCTATGAGATGAAAATTCGTTCTGAGATTTATAAAAAGGGACTGGTTGCCAAATATACTTTTGACAATTATATTGGTGAAAGTGAAAAGGTACAGCATTTGCTGGCAAAAGCCCGCATGTATGCAACATCCGATTCCACAGTACTGATTACCGGCGAATCCGGTACGGGCAAAGAGATTTTGGCACAGGGCATTCACAATGAAAGTGAACGCAAGGCATATCCTTTTGTGGCCGTGAACTGTTCGTCCATACCCGAGCAGTTGCTGGAGAGCGAACTCTTCGGGTATGACGAAGGTGCGTTTACCGGGGCGAAAAAGGGCGGCAAGATGGGCATGTTCGAACTGGCGCATATGGGGACGATTTTCCTCGATGAAATCGGCTCAATGCCAATGAGCTTACAATCTAGCCTGCTCAGAGTATTACAGGAAAGGGAAATATGGCGGGTAGGTTCCAATCAGGTCATTCAAATCAACGTGCGGGTGATCGCGGCAGCGAACAATGACTTGCTTCAAGCGGTGGAGCAGGGGACTTTTCGACGCGATCTCTTTTATCGGTTAAACGTGCTGAAACTGGATACCATTCCCCTAAGGGAACGAAGCGGCGATATAGAGAAGCTGTTAAATTACTTTATTGAACTCCTGTGTCCGAGACGCATGACGCTTCCACCAAAGATACTTACGGCACTTCGTAATTATTATTGGCCAGGCAATGTCAGAGAACTCCAAAACTTCGTTGAACGTATTTCACTGCTCAGTGAACACATGAGCCTTGATGCGATCTATGCAGACTTTATTGAAAACAATCAACCGGAGAATCGTCAGGTTTCAGGGCGCGTTTCAACGGAAACAGACGGCAACGCTTTGCAAATCAGTAAGGGGACGCTTAGAGCCATGGAGCAGTCGATACTTGAACAAATGTATGCAGCGTATGACGGCAATGCGACGCTGCTGGCCGAAAAACTGGAGATTAGTCGGACGACGCTTTGGAAAAAGTTAAAAGCAATGCGTGCAGAGCAGGAGTCTTAAAAAATTAAAGATGAACCGTTTAAAAATTAAACGATCGTTCACATTGGTGTTTAATATGTGAACGATCGTTTAATTTTTTGTTAGCGAATCATGCGATTTATCACGATTTTGACTTTGGCATGAGGTTTGCACTATATAGTTGCGGCAATAAAAATTTTGAAGAAAGGGGTATGGTTTTTAGGGGTTATTAGAAATTTTTAGTTGCCACGCAATGATATCGGTCGATTATTTCTTAAAAAATTAGAGGAGGAAACAAAATGAACTTGGGTGGATTATCATTAATCTTTTTATTGGTCGCAATTGCGCTGGGTTTCTTCAGAAAAATGAATACGGGTCTTGTCGCAATGGGTCTGGCACTTGTTATCGGACGAATCGGCGGCATTCCAGATAAGACGATTATCGCGGGGTTCAGCGGCAAACTGTTTGTCATGCTCTTAGGCGTTACGTATCTTTTCAGCATCGCACAAGTGAACGGAACCTTGGAACTTTTCGCTAAAAAAGCTGTCGCACTGGCAGGGAAACGCACCAATCTCATTCCGCTGGTTATTTATGTTTTGGCAGTGTTTTTATCGGCAATCGGGCCGGGAACCATTCCGGTCATGGCACTGATGGCCGTCTTTACCATGGCGCTTGCAGCAGAGATGGGCGTGTCCCCGCTTTTGCTGGCGCCGATGGGGATCTTAGGTGCAGCGGCAGGCGGGATATCGCCAATTGCACCAACGGGAATCATCGGGATTACACTGGCGGCTGAACAGGGAATCACCGGTATTGATATGCCGTATTTCTTTAACTCACTCTTAGGTGAAACACTTTACGCAATTGTTTTGTACATTGTTCTAAAAGGTTACAAAATTAACGTTGAATCACCTATCAAACTAAATGAACTGCCAAGATTCAACCGCAATCAGGCGATTACACTCGTTGGTATCGGCGTTATGGTGATTTCTGTTATGTTCTTTGAGGTTAATGTTGGTCTTGCAGCATTCTTGGTTGCTGCCGTATTATCCTTCCTCAAGGTGGCAAAAGAGAAAGAGGCAATTACCAATATTCCGTGGGGAACCTTGCTGCTCGTAACAGGTGTTGGGGTTCTCATGAGCGTCGTTATTCAGCTTGAAGGAATCAAAATGCTCTCTGCCTTCCTCGCACAGTTTATGAATGAGAAGACGGCATCGCCGATTATTGGTCTCACCGGCGGCATTATGTCATGGTTCAGTTCGACATCTGGTGTCGTCATGCCAACGCTCATTCCGACGGTATCAGATATCATTGCCAATATTGGCGGCAATGTCAGCCCTGTCGATCTGATTTCTGCGATTACGATTACAGCGCATACAGCAGGTCTTAGCCCTGTTTCAACAGGTGGTGCCTTGGCACTGGCATCTTATGTTGCCAATACACACGTTTCGGAAGAAGAGCAGAATGACCTGTTTATCAAGATGTTTGCTGTGGCAGTGGCAGGTGTCCTGTTCCTGACAGTGATGGCCGGACTTGGTATTTACCGGATCTTCTAAGACAAGTATCGGTTATGAGTAACAAAATATCATTATTGGCAGATCGAATGTGCACGGGCTAAAAAAGTTTAATAAGAAGATGTTAAAGCGTTTGAAATGCTTGAAACGCTTAAACTTATGACAATCTTGAAGATCTTAAAGATCTTGAAAATCATGAAGTGAAATGGATTAAATGGTTTTAATCCATTTCATGTATCGTGAAAGCGGCACCAAACACAATGCCGGTTAAAAGATGCATATAGGGTCAAGACACATGAGATCAAGACACATAGGATCATGCTGAAATGAGACTAATTGAAAAATAAAGGAGGCGACGACATTGGGAATGACCATATCGGAAAAAATACTGGCAAAAGCTGCCGGTGTCGAAAAGGCAAGCGCAGGAGAAATACTTTGGGCAAAAGTTGATAAAGCGATGATGGACGACATTTTAGGACCGAGAGTAGAGATCGCCGAAAAACTGAAAAGCTTGGATAAAAATATTTGGAATAAAGATAAAGTCGTTGTGATTTCAGATCACTATACGCCGCCGGCAAATGCAAAACAGGCTGAAATCGTGAAGTTTACACGCGAGTGGTCAGCGGCGAACGGCATAGACAACTACTATGAATTCGTGGGACCTTGTCATCAGATTATGGTGGAAAACGGTCATGCACTTCCGGGGAAAGTCATTGTCGGCACGGATTCCCATACGTGTATGTACGGTGCAATGGGTGCTTTTGCAACGGGTGTCGGCTCGACAGAAATGCTGGGTGTACTCGTAACCGGAGAGATCTGGTTTAAAGTGCCGGAAACCATCAAAGTCGTTTGGGACGGTGTTTTGCCAAAGGGCGTTATGGCAAAAGATGTTGTCCTCAAGACCATTGGCGATATTGGCCACGCAGGTGCGACGTATAAAGCAGTTGAACACGTCGGCACGACCATTGAAAACATGATCATGGATGAGCGCCTAGCCATTTCCAATATGGCGGTTGAAATGGGTGCAAAGGTCGGCATTATCCCTTCGGATGAAAAGACAGAGGCATATTTGGCGGCCCGCGGGATTACAGACGGCTATGAACACTATGAGAGTGATGCTGATGCCGTTTACTGTGAAACACGCCATTACAAGGCTGAAGCATTAGAACCCGTTGTGGCATGTCCGCACGAGGTCGATAATGTGACGGCGATCAAGAATGTGGCGGGAACGGTTATTCATCAGGCCTATATTGGTTCATGTACAGGCGGCAGATACAATGATTTGCTTGAAGCATCAAAAGTGCTGAAAGGACGAAAAATAGCAAAAGGGGTCAGATTGCTGATCTCGCCGGCATCCAAAGAAGTATGGGACGCCTGTGAAAAAGACGGTATCCTGCGTACGCTCTCAGAAGCGGGCGGCACGATTTTAGCACCGAGCTGTGGCGCATGTCTCGGGTTGCATTCAGGCGCCATTGCACCGGGAGAGGTATGTATTTCATCGACAAACCGCAATTTCCTCGGCAGAATGGGCAGCAAAGATTCCCAAATTTATCTGGCATCGCCTGTTTCAGTGGCCGCGGCAGCGATTGAAGGCAAAATAGCAGACCCGAGAAAGTATTTATAAGGAGGCGCGAACGTGGATAAAAATATGATTGAAGGCCGTGTCTGGAAATACGGCGACAACATCAATACGGACATTATATCGCCGCCAGCCTATATGGAATTGAGCATTGAGGCAGCATCAAAGTACGCCATGAGCCCAATTGATGAAAGTTTTGCAGAAAAGTTTAAAAAAGGCGATATTTTGGTAGCGGAAAACAATTTTGGATCGGGTTCAAGCCGTGAAACCGCACCATTGACATTGAAATACCTCGGTGTAGATATCATTGTCGCAAAGTCATTTGCACGTATTTTCTACCGAAATGCCATTAATTTAGGCATATTGGCGATTGAATGTGCTGAAACGGATAAAATTAGCGATTTAGATGAACTCGAAGTGCAGTACCTCGACGGAATCATCATCAATCGAACAAAGGGCGAAACCTATGCATGTTCTAAAATGCCGGCACATATTATGAAAATTATTGAAATTGGCGGCCTCGTGCCGTTTCTGGAAACCTTGGAAAAATAAAAAGAAAGCGTTCTATTTTGACGCTTTTGAGATATGCACAGGTCCTCACAGCAGTCACAATAAATGATGAGGAGCGGTGACCGCCAGTTGGTGTTTACCTTCTGGCGGTATACCGGCTAAAAATGGCGATGAGACTTTGCGGCGCAAGGGGATAACGCGCTGTGGGCATAAGTGATAAATCAAGTGAATTGGAGGCAATATAAATGGAAACAAAACTTAAAGGCGCCTTGGGCGGATTGGTCGTACTGGATCTTACGAGAGTTCTGGCGGGACCATTTTCAACGATGATGCTTGCCGATATGGGGGCGGAAATCATAAAAATCGAAGTACCTGAAAAAGGGGATGACAGCCGTCAGTTTGGGCCGTTTAAAAACGGCGAGAGTTCGTATTTTATTAATTTAAATCGCAATAAAAAGGGAATGACACTTAACTTGAAGAAACCGGAAGGCAAGGCTGTCTTTTTGGATCTCGTGAAGAAGGCTGACGTCGTCATCGAAAACTATCGTCCCGGAACAATGGAAAAACTGGGACTCGGTTATGACGAACTCAAAAAAATTAATCCTAGGCTCGTTTACGGCTGTGTTTCAGGGTTTGGCCACTACGGCCCCTATAGCGATAGAGCGGGCTATGACATTATTGGACAGGCAATGGGTGGCTTGATGAGCACGACGGGCTGGCCGGATGGTGAACCGACTCGGACGGGAACGGCAATGGGGGATGTCCTCGCAGGCTTATCTGTTACCATTGGTATTCTTTCAGCCGTCAGATACCGTGATGTCACTGGTATTGGCCAAAAGGTCGATGTTTCCTTGGTCGACTCAGTTGTCGCCAGTTTGGAAATCATTAATCAGATTTACCTCGTTAACGATAAGATTCCTGAACGCATCGGCAATCGCTATGAATCCGTATACCCATACGATTCCTTTAGAGGCTCTGACGGCAGTCTCGTCATCGGCTGCGGCAATGATAAACTGTGGAAACTGCTCTGCAACCTAATGGGGACACCTGAATACATTGATGACGAACGCTATGACCGCAATCCAAAACGCGTTGCGGCACATAAAGAGGTAAAAGTTATTGTAGAAAACTGGACGATGACGAAGACGGTTGACGTTCTTATTGAAGAAATGCTGGCGGCAGGCATTCCATGTGCGCCGATCAACAATATTAAACAAGTTGTAGAAGATCCGCATATCGCAGACGCCAGAGAAATGTTTGTGGAAATCGATCATCCTAAAGCCGGTAAGATGAAGATCACCGGGTCACACATCAAACTCTATGAAACAATGCCTGAAGTCAATACACCGGCACCGACACTCGGCGAACACAATCAGGAAATTTTAAAAGACTTTTTAGGCTATGACGATGCAACCATCCAATCGCTGTCCGATCAAAAAGTCATCTAATGGAAATGTAATATTGGATCGAGGCTGTGTATGGCAGACAATGCACAAGGACAGTGAAAGACAGGAGTACAAAATGAACAAAAATACAGTCAATATTGTGGAAGTCTGTCCCAGAGACGGCTTTCAAAACCTTGAAAATTTCATATCGACGTCAAAAAAACTTGAAATCATTGAAGGGCTTATTGCCGCAGGCTTTAAAAAAATACAGACGACTTCGTTTGTGCATCCCAAAGCCGTGCCACAAATGCGAGATGCTGCAGAAATCGCTGAAACAGTGATTCCAAAGTATCCAGAGGTGACGTTTACAGCACTTGTTCCCAATCTGCACGGCGCTGAGGCGGCTTATAAGGCAGGGATACGGGAGATTAGCTATGTTATTTCTGCCAGTGAATCCCATAACCGTGAAAATGTGCGCCGAACGATTGCGGAATCCTTTGAAGCATTGGCAGATATTCGTAAACGCTTTGCAGATCTCATCATTAAAATTGATATTGCAACGGCATTTGGCTGTCCGTTTGAGGGCGATGTTCCTGTGGAAAAGGTCTGTGAGATGATTGATAAAGCCATTGAAATCGGCGTTGATGATATTTATCTGGCAGATACAATCGGCGTTGCCAATCCGGCTCAAATGGGTAACGTACTTGATGTCGTGGCAGCAAAATATCCGTCCGTTGCATTTGGTCTTCATCTTCACGACACGCGCGGCATGGGACTCGCGAATGTCGTCGTTGCACTGCAAAAGGGATTTGATACCTTTGAATCCGCCGCCGGCGGGTTAGGAGGCTGTCCGTTTGCACCGGGTGCTGCCGGCAATATCGCAACAGAAGATCTCGTCAATATGCTTGAACAAATGGGTTACGAGACGGGAATCGCGTTGGAACAGCTTCTAAAGACCGTTGATGTTATCAAAGCAGATGTCAAATCGGATCTCACGGGACACCTTGCGAATATCTGCAGGCAATAAGATGAAAGCGCACCGCGGTGATGCCGTTCATTGACGGACAGCAATGCTCAGTTTGCAGATATCAGATGGGAAATGCCTTAATGGGCAGCAGCCCACTCATAAAGTGACGGTATATCATTAATAGTTGACACATAGCCATAACGATTTCACATTTAAGGCAATTGTATAAGCAATTGCCTCATTTAAAAGAGAGGCGTATTATATGAAAAATTACCGAATTGCCGTCATTCCTGGCGACGGAATCGGCATTGAAGTCATGCGGGAAGGAATCAAGGTGCTTGAATCCGTATCACAGTTAACCGGTGATCTCCAATTCAGTTTTGATCATTATGACTGGAGCTGTGAATACTATGCAAAGAATGGTGTGATGATGCCAAAGGATGGTTTAAAACGCTTGGAAGCATATGATGCCATCCTGTTGGGGGCCGTGGGTTATCCAGGTGTTCCGGATCACATTTCACTGAGAGAACTGCTCTTAGAAATACGCCAAGGGTTTGACCAATACATTAACCTAAGACCTATCAAATTATTGCCTCACGTGCAATGCCCCGTTATTGGGCAGACGCCGGAAACCGTTGATATGGTTTTTATACGCGAAAATACAGAAGGCGAATACGCGGGTGCAGGCGGTATTTTTAGAGAGACATCGCCAGAGGCTTGCGCGGTTCAAAGTAGTATTTTTACAAGACGGACGACTGAAAAAGTCATGCGCTATGCATTTGAACTGGCCCAGAAGAGAGGCAAATACCATAAACTGACCAGTGTTACCAAATCCAATGCCCTTAATTACAGCATGGTGTTTTGGGATCATATCTTTGATGAACTGGCTTCGGAATATGCTAATGTTCAGACAGAACAATGCCATGTGGACGCCATGGCGATGTACATGATTCAGCGCCCACAAGATTTTGACGTCGTCGTTGCATCCAATTTGTTTGGTGATATACTTACAGATCTCGGTGCAGCACTGCAGGGCGGTCTCGGATTTGCGGCAGGTGCCAATATTAACCCAGAGCGAAAATATCCCTCTATGTTTGAACCCGTTCACGGTTCTGCGCCTCAAATTGCAGGCCGTGGTATCGCCAATCCAATGGCGATGATTTGGACGGTAAAGATGATGCTGGACTTTTTAGGGCATGAATCCTATGGTGAGTGTGTGTTATCGGCGATGATGAAAGTGCTTGCTGATCCAAATGCCATAACACCTGATCTTGGCGGCAAGGGCACGACGGCTTCTGTCGGTGACGCCATTTGCCGTCAGCTCCATATGCTTTAGAGATGATTGCATTGCAAAAAACGGCATGAATGAAATGGTTGCCAGTTTCCCCCTGTTAGATGCTTTAAAAGCAAATGACGGGGGGCTTTTTAATATACATCCGAGCTATGAATAAAATGAACCGCGGTAGAGCTGGACGACTATTGAAAGAAACCAACACAGAAATAGACCAACGCTGAAATAAAGCAATACTGAAATTATCTGATGTCGAAAGCAGCGGATACAGAAAAGGGTAGATCCTCAGGAAAATTATTCAATTTCCGTATCAAAGTAGGCCAATTTCCTTACATAGCTTACAATGCAAACTGTGTAAAAATGTGTTAAGATGGGTAAAAGAAACTGTAATCATTACAAGTTAATGACGTGATTGAATGTTTTTAATTTTAATGTACCGATTACAAATGGCTGAAACAGGTAAAAACATGGTCATGATCATTACGGCAAAACAGGAGGTTTCATACATTGACAATAGGACCACATTTAACGATTAGCAATGGCTTTGAAGCGGCTGCGAATGAGGCTGTTCGCATTGGCGCGACGACATTTCAGTATTTTACAAGAAATCCAAGAGGCGGTAAGGCAAAACCACTGCATCCGTCAGATATAGAAGGTTATCGGCGCATTGCGGCAGAAAATGACTTCGGGCCTATTATGGCACATGCTGCTTATACGATGAACCTCTGCTCGGCTGACCCATCCGTACGGGATTTTGCCAAGGGTATTTTAAAAGATGACATGGCGCGACTTTTGGAAATACCAAACAGTCTCTATGTTTTTCATCCCGGTTCTCATACCGGACAAGGCGTTGAGGCTGGCATTGCTTATATCGTAGAAGCGCTTAACGAAACGCTGACAGAATCGATACCCCCGGTAATATGCTTAGAGGGCATGTCCGGCAAGGGATCGGAAGTCGGGGCACGTTTTGAAGAACTGCGTGCCATTATTGACGGTGTGACGCTAAATGAGAAAATGGGCGTGTGTCTGGATACGTGCCACTTGTACTCAAGCGGTTATGATCTCGTCAACGATCTCGATGGGGTATTGGAGGCGTTTGATCGTATTGTAGGCCTAGAACGGCTCAAAGCAATCCATTTAAATGACAGTATGATGCCGTTTGCATCGAATAAGGACAGACATGAAAAGATTGGCGATGGTACATTGGGGTTTGAAGCCATTGAGCGAATCGTCAACCATCCAAAGCTGAGTCAATTGCCATTTTATTTGGAAACGCCAAATGAGCTGGATGGCTATGCGGCTGAAATTGCAAAAATCAGAGCGGTTCGCCGTGTTTAAAAGGTAAAAACGCAAAGAAATTAATAATGACAAGTGAAACAACGGCAGTGAACAGACACAAAATAATAAAAGACGAAAGCTGAAAGCCGAAAGACGAAAGCTGAAAGCCGAAAGACGAAAGCTGAAAGCCGAAAGACGAAAGCTGAAAGCCGAAAGACGAAAGCTGAAAACGAAAGACGAAAGACGAAAGAGAAAAGACAAAAGACAAAAGACAAAAGACGAAAGACAAAAGACTGTTATCGAATTTGAATAGAAAAGGAATGGCATAATGCATAAACACAACTATCATGATTGGCAGCATCATATTGAAAGACTGGATTCCGATGCGAGAAAAGAAGAAATGCAGCCGGAGAACACATTGCTGCAAAGCGGTTTAAAAGCAGGCGATATTTTTTGCGATATCGGTGCGGGAGCGGGGATTTTTACTTTTCCCGCTGCATTGATTACAGGCGCAAAGACATACGCAGTAGACATCTCCGAAGCTGCAGTCGACTATCTAAGGTCGAAAGCACAGACCCTTGGTGCTGAGCAGGTCGAAGTGATCAAGACCGATGGGGTTGTCTATCCGTTTGAGAAGGATGCCATTGATTTTGTGGCACTGGTGACGGTGTACCATGAAATTCATGAACGACCATCATTTGTAGAATCACTGAAACACATGCTTAAACCGGGCGGTCGTCTGATGATGATTGACTTCAAAGCGGATGAAACGCCGGGAGGCCCGCCGATTGCCCATCGCGTCAGCGCAAATGAAGCGGTGGCAGATTTTAAAGCGGGTGGTTTTCGCCACATTGAAACGGCTTCGCTCAGTGATAATTTTTATCGAATTGTCTTTGAAGCGTAGACGTGGATAGATACACGATGAAAGCTTAATACGCATAAAAGCATAAAAGCATAAACGCGTAGTGTGCAGCACACACGCAATCATTTAGAAATTAGATGGCGGAAACGCTTTCACCAAGCGGTCGATAAAGTATTGAGCGGCCAGTGACAATGTTGCGTTGTCTTTGACGGCAATGGCGAGAACACGATGCACTGGCGGTGTTAATGGTTTACAGACGATGTGGTAAGACGTTCTGCTGAGCACGAGTTCCGGTAAAATAGAAATGCCAAGCCCTCGTTCGACCATTGCCATAATCGTATAATCGTCCCGAACGCGATGTTCTACTTTTGGGACGGTTTTATTTTGCTTTAAAATGCGGTTGAGGTCGTCGTTATTACCGGGTTCCAGCATGATAAACGGATCGTTGGAAAGCCGTTCAACCGGAATGGCATCACATGCGGCAAGTGGATGATTTTCCGGCAGGATCACCATCATGGGATCTTGGTAGATCGCAGTCGTTACCAGTTTGCTTGGCAATTTAACAATGCCAAAGTCAACGAGTCCGTCCTGAACCCGATTTTCCGTTTCAACATAATCACCTTGGTTGATTTCAAAATCAATATTGGGAAAATCTTTTTTGAACTGCTGGATAAGCTGGGGCAGCCAGTGACATGTGACGCTGGTAAAAGCGGCAATGCGTATAACGCCGGCATCCAGTTCATGCAGTTCAAATAATTTTGTCGCAAGTTTTTGGTTGGCGGCATGAATGTCTTGAATGTAGGGAAGTATCTGTTCGCCTTCGGATGTCAGTGAAACGCCAGATCTGGAACGGTTCAGCAGTGTTATGCCCATTTCCGTTTCAAGGGACTGGACGATCTGGCTTACGGCGGACTGTGTGTAATTAAAGTATTCGGCGGCTTTAGACAAGCTGCCAAAAGTTAAAACCTTTAAAAATATTTCATATTTCGTCAGTTTCATATGACCTCCTGATACGCGTGAGGATGTAGACTGCTGTGGGCAGAATTCTTTAACTTGCATAAGATTATCTTATGTAATGCATAAGAAACATTCGATATGCTTAGAACTACTTCTATTATATACTGTGAGAGGCAAGACGCAAGATTAGATATTTTTAAAGTAAAAGGGCGTCTGAATAAGGGGGCTTTCACATGATAAGACATTTTGACAGATGGCTTTTGCTCGTCTTTGGAACGATGGTTGCAGCACTTGGCATGTCCATGATTACAGCTTCAGGACTTGGGAATGTAACACTTACTGTTTTATGGGATGGGATGCATCGGCATAGTCCGCTTTCAATTGGCGCAGCATCTTATGTCACATCACTGTTGATGATTTTGTTTTCACTTGTCTTTGACCGCAGTCAGGTGCGTCTTGGTACGGTTGTACATTTTTTATTGTTTGGCGCCTTTATGGATATTTTTAATGCGTTTCAGCCTCAGAGCAGCAGTGCGGTGTGGTGTATACTCGAAATGTCTTTCGGGATATTGCTGCTTGGGATTGGGATTGGGTTATATGCTTATGCCGACTTAGGTCGAGGCCCTTATGAGGGCATTGGCTTTGCCATTGCCGACAAAACGAGCATTGAGCTTAAATATGTTCGAACCTTATTAGATGGTCTGTTTGCGCTCATCGGGTTTTTAATGGGGGGACTCATTGGCATTGCGACCATTGTCAATTTGCTGGTTTGCGGCTACATTATTCAGCGCACAATGGGCGCACTGTCAAAAAAAATACATCCTGTGACCCTTTAGGCTTTTAGGGGTTGTGAGGATCTACATCGGATGGAATCGTGATAACGTCAATGTTAACGGTCATGCAATAAATGATTTATAACTTGTGGATAAACAGCGTGAGAAAGTTGATTTAATAACAACTGAGCGACTGGAAATGTTAAAAAAAAGAGAGCTGCACTGCAAATGTTGCTTTAGACATTGCAAGGCGGCTCTTTTTGGGTATAAGATTAGAAACATAGGGTATGATATAACAAATCAAGTTGAGACGATTGAGACAGAAGGAGAAGCTGCCATGCGAGCAAACTTTAAGGGATTTGAATACAATGCACCTGTCATTTTAACATTTTCGATATTGGCGACACTGGTATTTGTCATTGATTCGTTTTTTCAGACAAATTGGACATTTGCGGTGTTTACGTACTATGGCGGCTATGCGCCAATTGATTTTCTAAGACTGCTATTGTGGCCGCTTGGACATGCATCCATTGATCATTTGTTGGGTAATCTTACGTTTATTTTATTGATTGGACCGATGCTCGAAGAAAAGTACGGCAGTCGCTTTCTCATTTTTGCCATGCTTTTGACAACGATTTTGATAGGCGTATTGAATGCAGTGATTTTCGGCGGCGGCATTTTAGGCGCAAGCGGCATTGTCTTTATGATGATTATTATGGCATCATTTACCAATGTCAAGCACAAGGGGCGCATTCCGATTACCTTTGTCTGTGTGGCAGGGCTTTACTTGGGACAGGAAGTTTATCGCGGCATTTTTGTACAAAATCAGGTATCTGAATTCGGTCATATCATCGGTGGTGTCGTGGGCATGATGCTCATTGCCATTCACGGCCGACTTGAGTCGCGAAAGGGCATTTCGGAGGGAATACCGCCGGAAAATTGAGGCGAGAATCTATTGGCGCTCTTAAGCATCAACTGCTTGAGGGCGTTTTGCTGTTTAAATGTCAGAAAATAAGCACGGTTGCACTGCGCATAAAATGTTTTCATATAGCGTTTACGATGGGTAAAAATAGCGTCGCAGATAAGATAGGCGATGCTCCGAGACAAAAGCAGTTTCATTTCGGTATCAATTGCCGGGTCGGCGCAAACGGGGACTAAGTTAAGCGATTTTTGCGAGAGATCGTAAAGCCTTAGTGTATTGCGGACGAGTGTTTCGTTTGATGCTGTGCTGAAGATGGTTTGATGGCATGCATGTTTGTCTTCCATTTGATCCTGCAAGTCGTCGCAGAGCTGCAGCACGATGCCGTAATAGGTCAGGAAGCGGTACATTTCAGGTGTCATCGTGCCGTTGATGAGATAGCCATCTGCTAATACTGACGTCGCGCCTTTTGTAAACGTCAGGGTAAGTATTTCCGCCTTTGAAAGCGGTCGTTCCTGCTGCCTTAAACTGTCGGCCTGTGCGTCGTGAATGGCAAGCAGGTGTTCATAAACTTCTGGAAAAGCAAAGCGGTCAAACTGCATTTCGATACACTTAATCATTTGAAAAACCATGGCTTCGTTGTCGTTTTGCGGCAGGACGTGTTCACCGGTGAGACGGAGTCTAAATCGCGTGAGGAAATGTCGTTTCGTATCACCTGACAGGCTTGGATCGTCGAGCAGGTTGTCTGAGAGCGGATAAAGCATGCTGTAGGCAAAGATGGAATCGGTGAGTTCAACCGGCTGTCCCATGAATACTTGTATCGTATTGGCGATCCAAACATTTCGAAGCGCCTGATAGATGGATTCGTTTTCGAGCTGTGGTGCAGTTTCGCGGGCGCGCTTGAGAAATGCATCTGTGGTTTCAAGATACTGATCACCGATGATTTGATTGAGGGTAGTGGGTTTAAACCCCAGTCCAAGCGCAACAAAACGCATCATGTTCGGATCTTGCGATAAGGCGTAAAGAGAATCGCCTTGATCGATTTGAGCCATGCTGCGTTTAAATGAGTGCTTTAAGCGTAGAAAGCGTATGAGTTTTAACGGATAAAGCTCACGACTTTCACAAAGCAATGTATGGGATGGCAGTAATTCATACCAGTATTTTGTAATATCTAAAATAACTTCATCGAGCATTGATTGCATAAAATCCTCCTGAGGGATTTGATCCTTTAGCAATAGCATGCCACAAAAAAGTTTAGATTTGATTAAAATGACTTTAGAGTTAAGGAAATTGTACAATGGCCTTAACCAAAGCTTATACTACAATATATTGAATCTCTATTTTACAAAATACATACATATTGTACTAAATCATTTTTTCAGTTAACGCATTAATGGTTCTGACAGATGAAAAGTAGGCTTCGCGCTCAGCATCACTGAGTTTTGTCAAGCGATTACGAATAAAGTGCCGATGGTCTGCTTTATACTGTTCTGCAAAAGCCTTTCCCTCGTCTGTCAGACTGATGGTGTAGATTCGCCTGTCGTCAGGACGCTGACGTTTTTCGATGAGACCGAGTTTCATCAGCGTATTGGCGACTGCTGTAAAAGACCCCTTTTCAAGGCTCAGCTTATGGCTGATTTCAGACATAGGCAGTTCACCTTCAAAGGATAGAATAATCAATGTTTTAAAATGTGTGTGGTTGAGATGTTTTGGAAAGTCCATTTGATTGTCAAAATCTTTAAAAAAGACGTTTTCAAGGTTTGCGCGAAGGTGAAAAATACTTTTAAGATTTTCGTCTTTTAATGTATGCATTTAGGCCTCCTGTGCAAGAGAAGGCGTTTCTTTAAAGTGATACAATAACGCAATCGCTGTTGCCAGAATTGAAATGGCGTCGGCAATCGGCGTTGCCATCCAAACACCGGTCAAGCCAAAGAACTGCGGCAGAATAATGACCAACGGCAAGAGGAAAATGAACTGCCTCATCGCGCCAAGCATAATGGCGATATGGCCTTTTGCAATGGATTGAAAGAAACCGGTTCCGAGGATATTGATGCCGAGGAACGGTAGCATTAAAATAAAGATTCTGAGGCCGGTTACGGCGACATCAACGGTTTCGGACGTCGGGTCGAGAAAAGCGCTGATGAATACCCTAGGGAAAACTTGAAGTGCAATGAAAATAACCGTTGAAAAGAGCATTGAAACTGTCAGACCGAGTTTTAGAGCACCCTTTACACGATCAAAAGACTTTGCACCGTGGTTATAGCCAATAATGGGCTGTAAACCTTGCTGTAAGCCGATCATCGGCATAATGAACAGTGTAAACAGACTGTTGATGGCCCCCATGGAAGTAATGGCGCCAACACCGCCGTACTGGCCGAGGCCGCGGTTTAAAAAGGTCATGGCAACACTGGTGCCAAGTTGTGTGACAAAAGATGACACGCCAATGGATGTAATACTTTTAAAGACCGATAGTCTCGGAATAAAATCGTGTGGCTGTAATTTGACGACACTGTTGCCGCTTAAATAGAAGCGAAGCAGGAACAACAGCCCTGTCAGCTGACCTGTAATGGTGGCAATCGCAGCGCCTTGAACGCCCCAGCCCAGATTGACAATGAAGACGTAATCGAGGATGATATTCGTTATGGCGGAAAGCAGCATCGTCGTCATGGAGAGCATTGGATGCCCTTCGGTTCTAACGGCACCATTAAGGCAAAAGGCGTACATCTGGAAGATAAATCCCATGAGGATGATTCGCATATAGTCAGAAGCGTAGTTGATAATATCCGGTGTTGCACCAAAGAGATTCATAATGCCGTCGAGATTAATAAAGATAATACTCAGTGTTGCACCGGTTACCAAAGTACCGAATGTAATCATATTGCCAAAGATCTGGTTGACGCCCTTAAAGTCTCTTTTACCCAGATGAATACTCATGAGGGCGCTGCTGCCGATTCCGACGAGCCCCGCAAAGGCGAAGATAATCATCATCACCGGGAAGCTGATCGTTAGCCCCGCAAGGGCGTCTTCGCCGACAAACTTGCCGATGAAAATCCTGTCGACAATGTTGTAGATGGCATTGACCAACATGGCGATAACAGCCGGAATGGAGAACTGCGCCAGCAGTTTTGGAATGGGTTCTGACCCCATGCGTTTTGTTTTATCTTGTGCATCGTGCATTTCATGTTCGTTGTCATCTATTGATTCTGATTTATATGCCGGATCTTGTTTTGACGCTTGTTCCAGCGCTTGTTTTTGATGCTGATCTTGTTCTTGATCTTGTTTTTGCATTGACATGTATACCTCTTTCTAATCTTATGTCAGATATTATTCGGGTTGCGAAAAGTTAGATATCTAACTATTATGCATAAGATAACACAGCGGCATTTTAATGTCAATACATCGCCAAAACGTTAATACTTTGTTCACAAAGACATGTTCATAAAGTCGGCGCGCGTGATAGCGTTGTTCGAAGGGCATCCGATGTTCATTAAGGGTTTCATTGGAATGTTGGCACAACGATGGTCTTACGTGGTGCCAATGTAAGTGCTCTTCGCCAGCATTTCCAAATGTACGCGATCAATTATTTCAATTTCATGATCGCGTTGGTCAAGAATGCCTTCATCAACAAGTGCATTAAGGGTTCGATTGAGATGCCGATAGGTGGTGCCCAAAAAGTCGGCGATTTCAAGATAGGAGGCGTGAAGCGATATGACGTTGCCCGTTGAAGGCTGATGCAGCAGATAGCTGGCCAGTCTGTTTGGCAGTGGATAGATAAAGTTGTAGGCATTGTTGCTGACGGTTGCGTAGAGTTTATCGCTGAGACTCTCGACGAGGTGTTTTAAAAAGGCGATGTCAGCACCGAAATGCGTTCGAAGCGTTTCGACGTCAATCGCAATAAAAGATGACGCTTCAATGGCATCGACATTGCAGAGCAGCGGAACGTCCTTGAGGTATTCTATGTCGCCGATAGGGGTCAGCGGATGATAAAATTTAACAGCCATGGTTTTGCCGTTTTCAAAGAGATAACTGACCTTAATGCGGCCTTCGACAAGCAGCAGATAATGGGTCAATGCATCGCCTGCTGTCAAGATGGATTCGCCGGGCTCAAATGTCATCAGAGAGGCATGCGGTGTAATATCGGTATCAAAAAAACGATCGATGCCATGTGCTTCGAGCATGTGATGTAACCGGACGGGATCGTATAAACGTTTCATAAAGGTCTCCTAAAAAATGATGGAATGACTTGTGGCATGACATTTGTCATGTTTGGAATAATTTAAACCCTATATGCTAATGATAGCGAAAATAAATATATTTGAAAAGGACAACCGACAGGTGTCCGGCACAATATGATGGTTCATGTTGTGGTATACAAGGGAGGCTTGATTTGAAATACGTTCATTTATCGTGGTTTAACGGCATGCTTATTGGCGTGATGCTATTGCTCAGCGGACTCGCATCAGAGGTATTTGGCCCGTATAAGGGGACTTTTTACTTTCATTTGGCTGGATTTACCGCTGTCTGTGTGATTTTTTTGTTTTTTAGAAAAAGTGATTTGAATCAGTCGACGGCTACAGTTGCGAAACGTTATGCACCTTGGTTTATCTTGCCGGGAATTGTGAATGTCTGCATTACTTATACCAACAGCATCGTTGTCCCCAGAATAGGCTTGACGGTGGCGCTGGCTGCGGCAATGCTCGGCCAGCTTATCATGTCCGGTATGATGTCGCAATACGGATTGCTCGGTACGCCAAAACAGGCTTTTGACAAGCGCCGGCTTCTGGGGATTGCCATTATCGCATTGGGATTGTGGCTAATGGTACGTTTTTAGCATAAGGAGGCATGAATTATGATTTATATTGTTTTATCCGGCTTATCAGGCATTGCTGTGATTGTTAACGTCGCGGTCAACGGCATTGTCGCGTCGAGAATTGGCACGATTCGCGGTGTAGGGATTACTTTTTTTACCGGTACGATCGCCGCAGGGGCACTGCTGCTTTTAAAAGGCGAAACACTGGCCGCCGGAGATATTACATCGGTGGCGATCCGGTTTGCAGCAATGGCGGGTATACTGGGCATTGCAACAACATTTATTTTTAATGGACTGGTACAGCGCATTGCAGCTTTTAAAATGGTCTTGCTCAGATTTATCGGTCAAATTGGCGTGAGCATATTACTGGATTATTGGCTCTTTGACCTTTTTTCTTTGGGAAAATGTCTAGGCGGGATCTGTCTGATGACGGGGCTCATGCTTTTTACGCGGCAAAATGGCAGCGGCGAGGAAACGCACTCAAACGCATGAAACTGAAAATGTGTCTTAAGACACTCTTTGCTCAACTTTAACAATTGATCATCATTATTTTATTCATTATCTCGGTTATTCAAATATAAAGATGACCGAGATATTTTTTACTGGAACATGAAGCAGTTGATATGGTATGATATATTAAACCGATATTCGGTATTTTAATACCGAAATACGGTTTATGGAAATTGGAATATAAAATTATCCCATAAGGCTTATCATATTTTTTGAAATTTGATGCGAAAGTCGCGTATAATGAAAATAGATCAAATGTCAAAGGGGCAACAAGTGCACGCCATTAAAAAATCCCTTATAGGATGAAGTGTTGACGTTAATGTTAAAATGGAGGTTTATTCACATGGTTTTTAAGAATTTTGATGAACTCATTGCTAAAGTACAAAATTTAGATACCGTTAAACGAGTCGTCGTTGCTGCAGCCCAAGACGAACATACACTGGAAGCCGTTTTTAAAGCAGTTGGGGACAAGCTCGTCACACCAGTATTGGTAGGCAATCGTGAGAAGATTGGTGCTATTTTAGAAAAACTTGGCGTGGCATTGCCGGATGATGCCATTATTGATGCAGCAACTGATGCGGAATCGGCAGCACTGGCTGTGCAAATGATTCGGGAAGGGAAAGCCGACTTTATTATGAAGGGAAAAATCAACACGGCAGATCTTTTGAAAGCGGTTGTCGATAAGGAAAAAGGACTGAGAACGGGAAGTGTTATGTCGGTTGTGGCACTGCATGAAGTACCCGGTTACCATAAATTGTTATGTGTCACGGACGGTGGCATGATGATGTATCCAAATTTAGATGAAAAACGTCAAATTCTCGAAAATGCGGTTAAAACATTTCGGGATATGGGTTACGAAAAACCAAAAGTTGCCGTGCTGGCCGCGGTTGAAGCCGTTAATCCTAAGATGCCTGAAACCGTTGAGGCAGATGCGTTAAAGCAAATGAATCTGAACGGTGAAATCGAAAACTGTATCATCGAAGGCCCTATCTCGTATGATTTGACCATGAGCAGAGAATCAGCGGCGATCAAAGGCTTTGAAAGTGAAATTTGCGGCGATCCGGATATCCTGATCGTTCCGAACATCACCGTTGGGAATATCCTGTCAAAAGCGCTTATTTATTCGGCTGGTGCCAAGATGGCAGGCTTTATCGTCGGTGCGAAAGTGCCAATTGTCTTGACGTCTCGCGGTGCGACAACAGAAGAAAAGTACCTGTCACTTGTCCTGTCGGCATCTGCCGTATAGAAAGAGTTTGCCGAAAAGCGGCGTGTGCTGCTACGACAGGATGGCAATGATGAAATTTTAAAAGAGAACATGCATGAGGCAATGATCATCAGCACATGCGTTCAACATCAATGGGAGGAAGGTATGGCATATAAAATACTGGCAATCAATCCGGGTTCGACATCGACGAAAATTGCACTGTATGAGGATGAAAAAGAGCTTTTTACAGAAACGCTTTCACACGATATTGTCGAACTTGAAAAATACGAACACGTGCAAGACCAATTCTTAATGCGCAAAAAAGTTGTTGAATCCGCACTTGAAACAAGAGGGTTTGACGTGCTTGAGCTTTCAGCGGTCGTCGGTCGCGGCGGGATGCTGCCACCGGTTAAATCAGGTGCTTATGAAGTCAATGAAGCCATGTTGGACATTTTGAAAAATAGACCGGCGCTGGAACATGCGTCCAATTTAGGTGCGATAATCGCGTATGAAATTGCAACGCGGATTGGTGTTAAAGCCTATATTTATGATTCTGTTCGCGTCGATGAACTGCAAGACATTGCCAGAATCTCCGGTATGCCGGTTATTCCTAGAACCAGTACCGTTCATACGCTAAATTCAAGAGCAATGGCGATGAAGGCAGCGGCATCTTACAATAAACGCTATCAAGATGTCAATTGCATCGTTGCTCATCTAGGTGGCGGCATTTCATTGAGCGTGCATGCAAAGGGTCAAATGATTGATATTATATCCGATGATGAAGGCCCTTTCTCGCCGGAGCGTGCAGGTCGCGTGCCTTGCAAACAGCTTATTGACCTTTGTTTTTCAGGTGAATACGATAAGCGGACGACGCATAAAATGCTGCGCGGCAACGGCGGCCTTAAAGCATACCTCGGTACGCATGACGCCAGAGTCGTTGAAAAACGTATTGCAGAAGGGGATGCGGAAGCAAAGCGCGTTTATGAAGCAATGGCTTATCAAGTGGCCAAAGGCATTGGTGAACTGGCAACCGTCGTTGACGGCGAAGTGGATTATATCGTCTTAACAGGCGGCATTGCCTATTCAAAATTATTGACGGATTGGATTATCAAACGTGTGAAATTTATTGCGCCAATCGCACTGCTCCCAGGTGAAAACGAAATGGAATCCCTTGCGAATGGGACGTTGCGTGTTTTGCGGGGGGAAGAATCGGCGCACATTTTCGAAGGTTAGCCGCAAATGCATAAAAATAACTGAATGAATATTTAGCTTGAAATTTAGAACAGCTTCTCTTACGCAGCTCAACGGCGTAAAAGCGGCTGTTTTTTTATTGTGCATTTTGATGAAAAAATGGTATATTCCGTCAAAGAACCATTGATAATTATTACGTTTAGTGATATATTAATTATTACAGTAAACGTAGTAATTAAAGGTGGTGATAACCATGAGAGACCATGCAAAGGGCGGTGCACTGACAGAGACGACGTTTCTCGTCTTACTGGCAGTCTATCAGCCGAATCACGGGTACGGTATTATGCAGTTTATTGATAGTGAGACCAATGGGCGCGTTGTTTTAGGGGCAGGTACTTTATACGGTGCTTTAAATACACTGGTTAAAAAGAAATGGATTAGACTTGTCGACTCTGAAAAGGACAATAAGAAAAAGACGTATGAGATTACAACGATTGGCAGGGAGAAGGCAGAAGAAGAGTTAAAACGCATGAAGTCCGTTTTAAAGCTTGCGGCTTCAATCGTAAAAGGAGATGGAAAGTAATGCAAAAGCGCGTTAGGCGATCTTCTTTGGAAGGCCAATGATTAAATCGGCTAGAGAAGCGAAGCATTTGAAAGATGAAAGCCGGCTTTATGAGTAGTAGATGCTCATTGACAGTGAGGCTTAAAATGTTTAGAATTGAACTGTTCACAAGTCAGAGTCTGCTTTAATAATTGGATGTGCAGATTCTGATGAGTAGACTTGCAGTAAAGGAGAACATCATGGCACAGGTGAACACGCGTCTTGGTCTCGTCATGGAACAGCTCAACGTGACGGGGAAAACCCTTGCGCTGGAAATCGGAACGGATATAACCACCGTAAGCAAGTGGAAAAACGGTCAGCGAAAATTGAAGTTTCGATCTAAATATGCGGCAAAAGTGGCGGCTTACTTTTTGAGTGAACCGTTTACATATCAACAAAAACAGCTCTTGGCCAATTTGGAAGCATCCGGCTATGATGGACACTTTGAATCGGAGAAGGCCTTTGGAGAAGCGCTGAGAGCATGGCTGACGGAAGATGTCGAATTAGTGGGGGCATTTAATAGTGACGAAGACGATGGTGAACAGGTCACTGTCGGCGTTCATACGGGATATGACGGCTGGCGTCACGCCATGACGATTTTTTGGGAGACGATTTATAAACTGCCCCCCGGACAGCGTGTCTATATTGGTGATTTTGGTGATATTCAGTGGGACGATGTTGACCCGGATGCATTAAAATCAATGATTGACAATATTCTCAAAGTAGTGAGCCTCGGGCATAAAGTGGTGATTATTGATTACATGACAGATTCTTATCGTCCTTATGTGGTCATCTTAAGATGGCTGCCGGTGTATCTTTCTAAAAATGTCGAGGTACGTTACGTTTACAAGAACACAGAAGAAATCTACAATGAGGGGATCTATCTCATTGAAAATCATCTTTCACTGATCGGAATGAGTATTGACAAAAATCATGCCAACCACATTGCGCTGATTCATCGAGATGAAGCGAGTATTGCATTTTACGGCAAGGCAATTTATGCGATAATGGCGCGTTCCAATCAGCTTATTTACGCATCGGATCTAAAAGATCCCACCGATATGCTGAACATTATGGAAATGCATTTTAAAGAAAAGCAAATGACGTATATGATTAACCAGATGCCAACCTTTCGAAATATGCCCATTGATCTCTTAAAGCAAATTTTGGATGATAACCATGTGCCCGAGCATCTTCAATCACTGTGTCTTGAAGCCAATCGGAAGCGCAGAGCACTGCGCAGCCATTGTCATTATGTGCAGATCTACAATTTAGACGCCTTGGAACTTGCCGCTGATGCATCATATGTCATTGATTATGACCTCTCGATTATCGTTGGGAAAGAAATCCGCATTCAGAAAGCACTTTTCCATCAGCAGCTGGCTTATTTGACGACGATAAAGAACAGTGATGCCTATACCATGGTGCTCACATCGTTTAAAAATCTTAATTTAAACATTGATAAAAGCTGTATCAGCGTACAGGATGACAGTATTGTCATTGCATGGAACCCTGAGCGCTTTGACCGTGCGATCTACTGTCGTGAATTAACCGTTATCGGCGGCTACTTCCGATATCTTAAAGATATTTGGAATCAGATTCCCCCGATTACCAAAAACGATCATTGGCGGAATAAACAGCTTTTCAGATTGCTTGAACACGAATAGACAGACCCCGTTTTTCATTTGATCCAAAAGGTCATGTGGAAGACGGGGATTTTTTATGCGCAAATTTTACCGAACGAATTTATTAGAAAATTCAAATTTATTCGCAACCTAAAAGCGGGTTGGCAGAATGGTTAAGACGAAAATGCCAGTATAATGCCAACAAAAAGATGTATATTGTATATTGACAAAATATAGACGTCCCATGTATAATCAAACAAAATTAAACAGACAGGAGACAAAGGCGTTGTATCAAGAGTGGTGCAACGCCTTCGTGATTCTGTCTTCTTTTATTTCGAAAGGAGTGTTTGGTATGAATAGTACTGGGAAATTGGGACTTGGCAGCGCAGTCGCTGTATGTGTCGGACTCATTGTCGCGACAAGTTGTTTGTTATCCTTGGGGATGGGTGTTGGCCTTTCCGGAAAGGCATTTATACTGCCATTATTTGTCGTCGTAATTTTAAATGCATTTATCGCGATCTCATTTGCAGAATTACATCAGCTCATGCCGAACGTCGACGGCGGTGTCGGGCAATATTCACTGGTAGGTTTTGGACCGGTGGCATCTATGATTTCAAATATTGCCGCTTATGTCATCACCATGATCTTTGCTTCATCTGTTGAAGCGGCAATGTGCGGCATGGTGCTCAATGAATTTTTCCCACAGATACCGGCTGTGGTGATTGGTACAGGTGTGCTTATTATTCTAAGCGTTGTCAATTTCTTTGGCGTTGACCTTTTCTCAAAGGTTCAAAATATCGTCGTTTTCCTCCTGCTGGGTTCACTTACCGGCATGGGCATTATCAGTTTCTTTAAACTGGGAACAGGCACCGTTATTACGGCAGCAGAACAGACGGCACCGGTCATTACAGGTGTTGGTGGTGTTATGAGTTTATCGGCAGTGGCATTTTGGCTCTTCATTGGGGTTGAATTTATTATTCCCGTGGCAAAGGATTTGAAAAATCCAAAGCGAGATGTTCTGCTTTCCATGGTCATTGCACTGGTTCTTCTCTTTGTTATTCAAGGGATTTTAGGCGTTGGTATGACCAATTACGTGACGCTTGATGCATTGGCATCATCACCAATGCCGCATATGCTCTTTGCAGAAGCTGTCTTGGGCAATTTCGGTAAAATATGGATGGGCTTTATTACCATACTGGCGGGGATCAGTACTTTAAATACCGTTTTATCCAGCAGTGCCAGAATTGTCATGGGGATGGCAGAAGAAAAAATGTTTCCAAAATTTATGGCAAAGACCAACAAGCTCGGGGCACCGATCTTCGGTTTGATTTTTATTGCAGGCGCTGACTTTATCATGCTGGTATCAGGTTATACAGAATCGACGAGTCTTACCAATGTGATTTTAGCAGCATCATGTTTCTGGCTTCTTTCCTATATAATGACGCACATGAATGTATTGGTTTTAAGAAAGCGTTATCCAAATATGGAACGTAATCAAAAATTGGTGCTCATGGGGCTGCCTCAGATTATCGGTATTTTAGGAAATGTCTATATGATCTGGAATATCAGTTCAGATATGACCTCAAGGCTTGAAATTTATAAGGTATTTGGCATCTTGTTCGCGCTGCTCATCGTCTATGCATACGTTTGGGTAGTAGGCGTTATGAAAGTGAAGCCGTTTAAACCGGTGCCAATCGAGCAAATTATCAACGACTCGCTTGAATTTGACAATGATGAAGAAGCGGTACCTGCTGAAGCGATGTGACGTTAAGACAAAAAATACAGTGATCTTTTGACAGCATCACGGACAAAGGCGTTCGGATGATGTTTTTCAAAGAAAGCTTCCTATTTAAATGAGCGTTGAAACACAGATGTTTTCCATTCGTTGCCCTTTCAACCATTTGAAAGGGCAGCTGCTTTAAACAGCGGCACATGATATAAAAAGCAGCAGATCATATCCGGAAAGAAGCTGTGAAAAGCAAATGCGCTATTTAATAAGTAATTTAAAGAAAGTAATTTAAAGAAAGTAATTTAAAGAAAGTAATTTTAAGAGACATATAAACGCGCGGTGATTTTCCGCAGGCAATTCGCAATAAGGAGAGAGGATATGGCGAAAGATAAGTATACGGGACATGAACAATTGACCATCGCTGATATGAAAAAGATGATCGAAGAAAACGGGATTGAAATGATCCGATTGGAGTACACAGATATTTTAGGTATTAATCGCGGCAAACTCATGCCAGTGTCGATGCTGGAAGAGATTATTCACGAGGGCATCGCCTTCTGCATTGCATCACTGCAAATGTCATACGACAATGATATTGTACCTTCGCGGTTTATATCAGAAACATGTGAAGACATGAAAATCATTGGCGATCCGTCAACCTTTACCTTGTTGCCGCATTGCGAACAGACGGCGATGATACTTGGCGACCTTTATTTTGGCGGGGAACCGGTCGCGCAATCGCCAAGGGGGTTTTTAAAGAAAATGGTCGAAGCGTATCACGCTATTGGGCTAGATCCCATTGCGGCAAGCGAACTCGAATTTTACGTTTACAACAAGACGACAGACGGCAGCATCGTACCGTATACCAACCAGCCAGCCACTTGTTACACGGTTAATAAGCGCATTGATCCAAAGCGTTTTCTCTATCAAATGACCAATACGTTCAGCAAGATGGGATTCAATGTCCTCTATATGAACCATGAATATTACCCGGGTCAATTTGAGTATAACTGGCGACATGCCAATGCGGTAAGGGCTGCTGACGAAAACGCGCTGTTTAAGTCTATGAGCAAAGATATCGCAGAACTCAACGATTTAATGGTGACGTTTATGGCCAAGCCCAAAGAAGCGCCGGGCGGCAGCGGCTGTCACTTCCACGTTTCGTTCAATGACCTTGAAACAGGTGAGAATTTATGCTACGACCCAGAGAAACCGGATGGCATCTCTGATAAATTAAAATATTTTATCGGCGGTCTTTGCAAACACGCACTGGGGATTACACCGTTCCTGTCACCGACGATTAACTGCTATAAGCGCTATCAGCCGGATTCTTTTGCACCAATCTTTATCGGATGGGGCTATGACAATCGCACCACTTATATCCGCGTGCCAAATGAACGGGGCAAAGCAACGCGTATGGAGATCAGAGCAGCCAGTGCCGCATCAAATCCATACCTTGCCATGGCGAGTATTTTGGCGGCGGGTCTAGATGGTATCATGAATAAAATTGAGCCACCGGAGGTTGTGACCACAGACCTTTACCGCGATATCAGCAGACAGACGCAGGCGCTCCCAACGACGCTGTCATCATCACTGGATGCACTGGAGGCAGATCCGGTTCTCCTCGAATCAGCAGGCAAAGAACTAACAGATCTCTTTGTGAAACTAAAGCGCAAGGAAGCAACGGAATATAAAAAATTTGTTACAGACTGGGAGTGGATGACGTATTCATATCACGTCTGATAACCCTAAATATGAGATTGAATTGGAGGCGTGTTTAT
This sequence comes from Clostridiales bacterium, assembly GCA_030446305.1. Classification (GTDB taxonomy): domain Bacteria; phylum Bacillota; class Clostridia; order Peptostreptococcales; family Acidaminobacteraceae; genus Fusibacter. The sequence goes on from JASUSA010000026.1 coordinate 37,452, forward strand.
GTGTGGCATAGCAGGCATTATCAGTAAAAATGAAACCGATATCTCCAAAGACCTTTTGAAGATGTTGACGTATATACAGCATAGGGGACCGGATGCCAGCGGTATTGCGGTGTTTCCCAAAACGGAGCGCATTTGTCTAAGGGTATCCCTTAAGGAGATGGCGCTGTATGAAAAACTCATTGAAATCATCAAGTGTTATGGTGAAATCGTTTCCGAAAAAGTCGTTGAAGCAAAGTCGACGATTCCCATTGTAGAATTTGAACTGGCAATGGCTGATAAGGAGGTTGAAGCGCTGCATACGGCGATTAATGCCAACAGCGGCATAACGGTTCACTCCGTCGGAAACGGCATAAAGGTATACAAAGAAGGCGGCTATTTGGATGAACTGCTCTCAAAGCATACCATCGACCATACCCCTTGCAGACATGGCATTGGCCACGTGCGCATGGCGACGGAGAGTGCTGAAGACATCAATGCAGCGCATCCCTTTGTCTCACCGTTTTATCCGGGGCTTGCCATGGTGCACAACGGTCAGTTTACAAATTACTTTAAGCTAAGACGTTTTCTGGAGTCAAAGGGTGCAACCTTTAAAACCATGAACGATTCAGAGGCGGCAAGCCATCTCATCGCCTATGCCATGCGTGAAAACGGCGGCGATTTGGAAGCGGCACTGAAATACGCATCTGAAAATATGGATGGCATTTACTGTATCATTGCATCCACGGAAAATCAAATCGGTTTTGTGAAGGATCAGCTGGGAATCAAGCCACTGCTCGTGGTAGAAGCCGATGACTATATCCTATTGGGTTCAGAGCAAATTGAATTCAACATTATGGATGAAGAAGTTTTTGCAGTGGAAATGGAACCGGGTGAGGTGCGCGTATGGGATATATAGACGTATCAAAGCTGGGTGACGCCAATCTAAACAGCGCCATAAGAGAAAAGCTTGCAGAAGCGCCGGTGGTGACGCTGACAAAGGTTAACGCCATGCACAACGTCTGCGCCGGACTCTCCGGCGACGGTGAAGTGATTATTGATGACAGTACCGGTCTTTACACCGGCAGTTTTTTAGAAGGACTCACCGTTCGCGTCAAGGGCAGTGTGGGTTGGTACGCCGGAGACGATATGATGTCGGGCGAACTGATCGTTGAAAAAAATACAGGATGCAATGTGGGATCATACATTTGCGGCGGCAATATTGTCATTTACGGCAATACAGGCAGCCGCGTCGGCTATGGCATGAAGGGCGGCAATATTATCGTCTGCGGCGACGCAGGCAGATGGGGCGGCATCATGGCCATGGGGGGAAACCTAATCGTCCTCGGCAAGATTGGCGAGGCAACAGGTGAATCAATGTATCTTGGCAAAATATTTACACGTGATCCGGAAGCGGAATCCAAGATGGGCGGCAACGTTTTTCTCGATGCCATTGAGGCAGATGAAGTAGATGCATTGACAGAGCTGTTTGAGCAATATGGTATTGACGCTGATGCGAAGGCGTTTAAAGTGATCCGTCCGATGAAAACCGGGCGTCATGCCTACCAGCTGTTCAAGCCGCAACTCGAGCCCGAAAAGGCGAAAAAGTATCAAGTGAAGGGGTGATGAGGGTATGGCAGAAGTAAGAGCAATTGACAGACCGAAATCAAAATGGCGTAAAGAAACGCTTTCAGAAATAGATTACAAGGCGACATACGGCAAATACCGAATCAGAGGATGTGCATCGCCTAGGCAGTTCCCGCACTTTGACGATTTGATGATCATGCCATCACAGCTGACGCGCATGCCCATTGATACCTACCGTGAAGACTGTGAGACGCGCACGGTGCTCGGCGGACGATTTGCAACCAAGCCGCTCGTTCTCGAAACGCCGATTATGATTGCAGGCATGTCCTATGGGGCTTTGAGCAAAGAGGCGAAAATCGCCCTCGCAAAGGCGACGAGCATGGTAGGCGCCGTAATCAGCAATGGCGAAGGCGGCATTTTGCCAGAGGAACTCGCCAATTCGTACAGGCAGTCAATTCAAATGCTGCCGAGCCGCATGGGCTTTACAAAGCGAAGCCTTGAAGTTGCGGATATGATTGAAGTGCTCTATGGCATTGGTGCGAAACCGGGGCTTTCAGGACACCTTATGGGTGCGAAAATCACGGCGGACATCGCAGCGATGCGTCAAATTCCAATTGGGATAGACCTTCATTCCCACCCGAGAACAGGCGATGCCTTTGGTGCAGATGACATGGTGGTCAAGATGCAGCAGCTGCGTGAAATCACCAATTGGGAAACGCCAATCTTCTGTAAAATTGCCGCAGGACGCGTAAGGGATGATGTGAAAATTGCCATTAAAATCGGTTTTGACGGCATTATTTTAGATGGCTGTCAGGGCGGCACGGGGGCGGCGCCTGTAATGGCTTCCGATCATCTGGGAATACCGACAATGCCAGCACTGGTTCAAGCGGTGCGCACCATGGAGGAAATGGGCGTTAAAGATGAAATGAGCCTTATTATCTCGGGCGGCATTTCAGACGGTTCTGAACTGGCGAAGGCACTGGCCATTGGTGCAGATGCCGTTGCCATTGGCACCAGTGCCATGGTGGCAATGGGATGCCGCGTGTGCATGGATTGTCAGGCAGGTAAATGTGCTTTCGGGATTGGAACGCAAGACCCTGAACTGCGTGCGCGACTGGATATTGACAAGGCAGCAGAACGCGTTGCGAACTATATTAAGGGGATGACAGCGGAGGCCATCTTGCTGGCTAAAGCGGCGGGCAAGACCAAACTTAAGAATTTAGAGAGAGAAGATTTACGTGCGTTGACACTGGAAGCATGTGCCATGACGGGTATTCCACTCGTCGGAAGTGATTTTGTCATTGGTGAAGGTTTTGGATTTACCGCCTCCAATAAAATTTAGAAAGGCGTGAGATTATGCGAATAAAAGAGCATCCAATACTCGGTGCCACTGAAAAGGGCGCAACGGTCACATTTGAATTTGACGGCAAGCCCATTCAGGGCTTTGAAGGTGAGCCTATTGCCATTGCACTGAGGGCAGCGGGCGTCATGGTGCATCGTCATACAATGAAGGAAGACCGCCCGAGAGGCATCTTCTGTGCCATTGGCAGATGCACGGACTGCGTCATGATCGTCGATGGCAAGCCGAATATTCGAACATGTGTGACACCGCTGAAAGCCGGTATGAAGGTTGAAACGCAATATGGTGTCACGGCAAAAAAAGAAGCGTAGGTGAAAGCGATGGAAAGGTATGAACTCATCGTTGTCGGTGCAGGCCCCGCGGGTCTGAGTGCTGCGATTGAAGCAGCAAAAGCCGGCATGAAAACGGTGGTATTCGATGAAAATGCAAAACCGGGCGGACAGCTCTTTAAACAAATTCATAAATTCTTTGGCTCAAAGGAGCACAAGGCGAAGATCAGGGGCTATAATATCGGCGAAACCCTCTTAAGAGAAGCGGAAACCTGTGGGGTAGAAGTGGTTTTAAATGCAACGGTGGCAGGTGTTTACGAAGGCAGAGAACTCACGGTCATGCAGGGGGATTCCATCAAGCACTTTAAAGGGGATTCCATTGTCGTTGCAACGGGTGCCTCAGAAAACATGGTGACGTTTCCGGGGTGGACGCTGCCCGGCGTGATTGGCGCAGGCGCAGCGCAGACCATGATGAATCTGCATGGGATCAAGCCCGGTAGCCGTGTGCTGATGCTCGGTACCGGCAACGTTGGCCTCGTGGTGAGCTATCAGCTTCTTCAAGCGGGATGCGAAGTAGTGGCACTGGTAGATGCATCGAAAAAAATCGGCGGCTACGGTGTCCATGCGGCGAAAGTTGCACGGACTGGCGTACCGTTTTATTTATCCCATACCATTGTCGCTGTACATGGTGAAGATTATGTTAAAGGCGTGACCATTGGCGAAGTTGACGCCACATGGCAAGTGATCCCGGGATCAGAAAAAACGTTTGACGTCGATACAGTTTGCCTCGCCGTTGGTCTTTCGCCAATGGCGCAGCTTGTGAAGAGTGCGGGCTGTGAAATGAACGGTATTGTCCCGGCGGTAGACGCCTATGGCGCGACCAGCGTGCCGGGCATATACGCCGCAGGGGATGTTTCGGGCATTGAAGAAGCCAGTTCTGCCATGATTGAGGGCAGAATAGCAGGT
>JASUSA010000027.1 GCA_030446305.1 Clostridiales bacterium
GGCATAATAAATACATAATTCTATTTATTTTCAGTAGAATCAATCGATTCTATAATATATGTATAGAAACCTGTACTTTAGAAAATAATCATTTTTAATGATAAGGAGATTTCGATGATGGCACAAAATGACTTGTCACCTGCAGAAATTGCTGAAGTAACGATCAAAAACGGTATCAAAAAATCAGAAAATTCAACAGCTAATCTTTTAATATTAAGTATTCTTGCCGGGGTATTTATCGCCTTTGCGGCAGAGGGTTCAAACATGGCGGCCTTCAATCTCTTCGCGGATGCAAATACCTATGGCCTTGGCAAAGCGCTAGCCGGCGGGATTTTTGGTACTGGGCTCATGCTGGTGTTAATTGCCGGCGCCGAACTCTTTACAGGGGATACACTGCTGATGGCAGGGGTGCTGGATAAAAAAATAAAATTGAGTGCCATGCTAAGGGTATGGGGAATCGTGTACATTGGTAATTTTCTCGGTTCTGTTCTCATTGCCTTTATGATGAATCAATCGGGTCTTTTCAGCAGTGGGGCCAATATGCTGGGGGCAATGACCATTAAGATTGCCGTTTACAAAGTGAATTTGACTTTTGCACAGGCTTTCTTTTTGGGGATTATGTGTAATTGGCTCGTTTGTTTGGCTGTGTGGATGGCTTATGGCGCAAAAGATATTGCAGGCAAGATCCTTGCTGTCTTTTTCCCAATCTGGCTTTTTATTACTTCGGGATTTGAGCATAGTGTTGCCAATATGTACTATATTCCAGCGGGTATTATGGCAAAAAGCAATCAGGCAATGGCAGAGGCAGCTGCCCAGATGGGTATTAGTGCAGAGAAACTAAGTCACCTAAACTGGGGGACTTTTGTTACGAAAAATCTTATTCCGGTGACACTTGGAAACATAATTGGTGGCGGCGTATTTGTTGCTGCTGTATATTGGTATGTATATGTTCGAAATGCGAAGAAGCCGGTATAGGCAAATGCCTCAATTGTCTTGGGTTGATCGAGGCTAGTCACCATAATAATTTGTTATAGCACAGGCTTGTGTTTAGAAAAGATTTTGTGGATCGTTATTACAAAGGGTAGTAGTATTACCAATACATCGTCTTTAATTTAAACGGTTATAATTTTGAGAAGGGAGTGTTGTTTTATGGCTAACAGGTTAGACGGGAAAATTGCAATTGTTACTGGCGCTGGTGCGGGAATGGGCAAATCGACAACGTTTGCTTATCTTCAGGAGAACTGCAAAGTCGTTGCAATGGATAACAAGAAAGATCGGCTTGAAGCATTGGAAAAAGAAGTTAAAGAGAAGGGGTTTTCTGATAACTTAGTGACATTTGCTGGTGATATCACCGTCAACGCCGACTGTGACAAAGCAGTAGATATCGCTGTCAGTACGTATGGATCACTTAACGTATTGACGCATTTTGCCGGTGTGATGGATTATTTTGCGACAGGCGAAGAAGTATTAGACGAAGATTGGGATTATGTGATCGCCAATAATCTCACGGGTACGATGAAAATTTCACGTGCTTGTCTTAAATATTTTCTGCCAAATGAAATCAAAGCGAGTATGATTCTAGTCACATCAAATGGTGCGATCCAAGGCAGTACATCAGGGGTTGCCTATATTGCATCCAAGGGCGGCGCGCAATCACTGGCGCAGTGTTTGGCTTTTGAATACGGCCGAAACGGTATTCGCGTCAATACGATACAGCCAGGGCCATACATGACGGCTATTTGCATGGATCCTTCATGGGGACCAAAAGCGATGCAGAATAAGGGTGCCGCAATCCACAGAGGTTCTGGATACAATAAAAGCGGTCGAGACTGGATCTTATCGGGTGACTGGGTGACGGAACAATACGTTTCTGCTGATGCCAAACATATTACTGGCGGGGCAGTCTATTTGGCGAGTGATGAATCCGCTTTTATGAATTCAGCAGTACTGCGAATTGATGGTGGAATCTGCTTAGGTTAAGCTATCAGAGGCTATTTTTGTAAGTAGAAAAGATACAGATTATGTTAAAAGCAACTGAAGAGACTAGATAAGCACATCATAATGTTAAGCATTGATTTTAACAGATGGAGGAAAACTGCAATAATGGGAATAGTCGTTAAGCATTATAAAGGTGTTGAAGTGACACGGATTAAAAACGCGGTATCTGAAAAAAAGGCTGAAATGCTGATCCGAGAAGCTATACTCGATAAGATTCTTGATGCAAATGATATTGACATACCACAGAATGTCATTGATGAAGAGGCGTCGCAAATGGCGATGGAAAAACAGCATCAGATGAAGTATGAGAGTTTAGCCGGTAACTGTGATTTTGACTATTTGTATCCTCAAGAAGAGGATATGAACGAATTGAAAGAAGAAGCGTGCAAGTGTTTGAAAACGGAAATCATTCTGAGAGGGATTATTGATGCTGAGCGTTTCGAAGTTACAATGGATGAGCTGGAAACGGCTGCTCAGGATATTGCCGATCGTGAAAAAATAACACTTGAAATGGTTAAAGACTTTCTTGGTGAAAATTTAGAGGCGTTAAGAAATGATTTGTTAATCCGCAAAGCACTTGATTTTATCTATGATAACGCTGTGATTCAGATGTAATGCTGACAATGAAACGCTTAATTTTACTAAAAAGTATTTTGGGTATGAGCACAAACGCCCAACTAATCAAATGATTGAAAAGGAGAAGAAAAATGGCTGAAGAAAACAAAGATGTTCAAATTAATTCGGAGGACAAAAAAGTAAAATCGTCAAAGATGGTAAAAGGCCGTAAATCAATCGCATATCTTCAAAAATGTAAAGATGAAGGAACGCCGATTGTACAAATGTGCCCAGCCAATCGTGACCAGTTCTTTACAATGGCTGCTGAAATGGCTGGCTGCGATATTTGCCGTTTGACTGTACCCGCTGAAAATACATTAATGTCTATCGAACATGCACCATGGTGGATTCGCACTGTTAGAAATGCGGCAAAATTCATTCATATTAACTTCTATATGCAGACACCAACATTTGCATCAAAAGAAAAAGCACTCGAATACGGTTCAATGTATATGGCAGAAGGCGCTGATTCGTTATTGCCAATGGGTATCAATAATGAAACGCTTCAATATATGGCTGACAATCATCTCGTGGTATTTGGCCATGTCGGCGCATTATCCGGATGGCAGACAAGCAGACACGGCGGTTACAAACGCCTCGGCAAAACAGCTGAAGATGCTATGAAAATATTCCGTATGGCATATGAATATCAAGAATGCGGTATGATGGCGATGACCATTGAACTGACGCCAATTGAAGTGACAAATGCCATTGCGAAAAAACTTCGTGTACCGGTTATTTCGATTGCGGCTGGTGGTGCAGCTGACGGCTGTGAAATGGTTGACTTCGATACATTCAATATGATGCCTTCGCTCGCATCTCATGCAAAAGTTTATGGCGACTTCTTCAAGTGGTCTGCATCGGCATATGGTGCTTGGGCAAATGACGTTCGCACAGGCGCTTATCCGGAAGACAAACACGGTTTCCACATGGAAGAAAGTGAACTTGAAAAATTCTTAAATGCGCTTGAAAAAGTGAAATAGTACGTATTCAGTGAGGCTGACAGTATTAAATGTTGATTCTGTATGGCATGCTGATGAAAGAGATGATGTAATGAAAGAGATGCTGCAACTTGATGGGCATCTCTTATTCTTTGATGAGATTTAATCGGATGCTATAAGCGATTTGACACATCTGCGCATATTGAATTATTTCATCTGAAAGTGTATACTAAACGAAATGACAATATTCCATTTTAGGATGTGGCATTTGGTTTGCACTTGTACAATAAGTGCGAGGGATACATATAAGGTAATCTGGCAAACATCGCGATGTACTGGGAATATGGATGTTTGGTTTGGGTTGCGAAAAAAGATTGGGGCTGATAAGATCATAAAGAAATTGGGCAAAGAGGCAGGGCTGTATACATTTTTATGTATTCTAGCGGTGCTTTTTTTGGTTATGGCAAAATTTGGAAATAACCCTGTTGAAGCAACGGAATCTTCTGTTTTTACACCGATATTTTTGGAATACGACCAGCAGTATCATGATCGACTATCTAAATACGAAGATACTGATGTACACCGTGTGTATAAACTTGCAGAAGGGCGATATGGATTTTTAGTAACAGAAATGGGTTATGAAGCAGCAATACTGTTTTATATTGAAGTGGGCAAAGATGCCATTGAACATGTTGACGTACTGTCTAATCAGGAGACAGCAGATTATGGCGGACATGTGACAGAGGAATGGTTTCTGGACAGGCTTTTACTGTCAACAGATGAAGACCTAAAAGTTGTCAGGTATCGAAAGAAAAATGAAAATGAAGTGATTGCCATTACAGGTGCTACGCGCACGAGCAACGCAGCGGTTAAAGCAGTAAACCGCTGTATTGAAAAGAGGGGAGAAATAGAAAATGAGTAAACAACTTAAAAAAATGTTTGTTTTGTTAATGATATGTACCATGCTGATGGCGGGTTGCCAATCAGCCACAGATAAAGCAGCTGAGGCTTCTGCACCGACAGAGGCGTCAGAGCAGGCGTCAGCTAATGATGTGCTTCACTATGAAGGCAGTTTGAGCTTTACCGGCATAGCAGAACCTTTTGAAGTATCCTATGATGATATTTATGCCATGCCGGCGGTTGAGGCATCTGTACACAACGTGTCATCAAGCGGTGAAGAGGCCGATGATGATGTAAAGGGTGTGCTGCTCGAAACCATTTTGGCGGAACACGGCATGACACAGAAAGATTTTAGTGCCATTCGATTAATTGCAGGTGATGGCTATGCGATTGACGTTACAGCAGATATTCTGAACAGCAAGGATATTATCCTCGCCTATGAATTTGACGGTGCACCGCTTGAAGAAAAACAAATGCCGCTTCGTGCCGCTATTGATGATGTTCGCAGCATGTATTATGTCTCAAATCTCGTAGAGATTGCAGCAATCAGCGATAACGCCGAAGTAACAGAAAGCGTTCCGGCAAAACTTGTTTTACTTGAGACGGCCTATGCCAGCGGCATTGAAAAAGAATCATTCACTTATTATGAAAGTGAAGACGAATCGGTTTTAATGTCTGATCTCGTTGATGCGTATGTAACTGAAGGCAAAGGTATTCCGGCATTTAAAGCAAATGACGGTTTTGAAAAATCGGAAGATTACGACGTGGTTTACAGTGGCTATCTGAAAATTACAGGGGAAGATGCACCGCTATTTACGGGAAAGGATTTGCCTAAAGGCATGAATGTCAAATCCGTAATGACACTGGGCATTGGTGATACCACTTTTGTATCCGTGGGCTCAGCACTTGCTTATGGTCAGATGAACAGTACCGTTGGCGATGTCGAGGGCATTAAAATTACGGATGTTTTGGCAGCGGCAGGCATTAAAGGCGACGTATTTAAATTCTCAGATAACACAGGATACGAAGTTGAAATCACAAAAGAAGAACTGGCAAGTGGTATTCTCAGATTATCTGATGACGGCACAGCAGCTGCGAAATTTGATGAAAGCATGCCTAAAAAGTACAATGTGAAAAATCTGCTGACCATTGAAGCGATTGCGGCGGCAACTGATTCAGCTGCTGATGCGGCAGAGGCAACCGGCACTGCTGAGGCGAGTGATGCAACAGCTACACTGCCTGAGTGGACAGTAACCTTTGACGGTTTAAGCGATGGTTCATTTGATTTAACCAGTGAAAAAGCGGCGCGAAAACTAACGCTTGTAAGCCTTCACACCGAAAATACGAAAAACGATGAGAAAAAACCGAATGACTGGGAAGGCTATCGCGTTTTAGAAATCCTTGACTTTTTACATGTAGAGGACTTTAATGCCCTTGTCATTACAGCAGGCGACGGTTATGAAGTTGAACTGCCAAAAGATCAAATTGATGATGAAACTATTTTTGCCGTCATTAAAAATGGTGAACCTGTAAAAACGGAAAATCTTGTACAATTTGTTCAAAATACAGAATTCTCCACAACATGGGTTAAAGGCGTTGTAAAAATCACCGTAAAATAAAGCCGTTTAAGCAAGGGTGGTATAGGTAAAAGTATGCGATTATTAAAGTATTTCAGAGTATATGATTTAATTCTTATTGCGTTGATGGCAACGCTTGGCATAGCGGCCAAGCCAATTGTCGTACCCATTGCACATATGATTACCGGTCCGCTTTTTATTCCGGGAGGTGCTGTAGCCGGGGGACTCTACATGTTTTGGATTGCCCTGGCTGCCGGCCTTGTCGGTAAACGCGGAACGGCGACGATGACGGCGTTTACGCAAGCGCTTATTGTTATCGTCACAGGCGCCTTTGGCAGTCATGGCATTGTGAGTGTGATCACCTATACACTTCCGGGCTTCGCCATTGACGCCGTTTTTTTCATTATTCGCCGTCGGTGGCAGACCATTGGTGATTTTTTTATCGCAGGGGTTATTGCAAACCTTTCGGGGACTTATCTTTCGAATCTTGTTTTTTTTAGATTGCCGCTTGTGCCATTGCTGATGAGTCTTTCTTGGGCGACGCTTTCCGGTGGTGTCGGCGGACTTATCGCGTATTCTATTTATAAGCAAATCAAAAAACTGGAGGGAGGACACGATGAAACGTAACCAACGATTAATCGTTTTGTGTTTTCTGTTCGTCAGCATTCTTTCAGGGTGCCAAGTATCGAAATCATCCGATACGTCGACGTCAGCTGACAATGTGCCGGAAGGACTGCAGGTGTTGGGGGATGTCGAAAATGCAGGTGATTTAACGCTTTGCTGGGATACGCTGACGAAGGAAACGGTTGCCTTTGATGGAAATGATTACACCGCCGTTGCCGCGGATACTCTTATAGAGGCATTTTCACCGCTGATCGGCGTTCATGAAATAGCGATGATTGCAGATGATGGTTTTATGGTGAAGGTGCCATATGATACCTTGAAAGATACTTATATCGGTTATCAGGAGGAGAAGGGATGGTGCTATCTTTCGGAAAAGCATCCGGTGAATGCGCGTGTTAAAAATATCCGTGAAATCATTGTGATCAGTGAAGACGACAGTGCGATCGGCAAATCGGGCCTTAATATTGTGACGCAAGAATCCAATATCCATCTGTCTTTAGGCGAGATTTTAGCGGGTTCTTATGAAAGCATTGCCTTTTTGGACGGCAAATCGAATTTGGATGGTCTTGAGATCAATGTAATGAAGCGTAAAAAATGTATTCGACTATCCGATGTTTTGGCAAATACAGGGAGTGCGTGTGCTGTCAGCAGCCTGCTGATTATGGATAAGGAAGGGCAGCATGATTATGAACAGGTTTCAGATGGTTATTTTGAGGTAGAAAATCAAAAAATCAACTACATTAGCATGGATCAGCACATTGTTATTCGTGATGTTTACGGCGCGGTGATTAATCCGCCTGCCGTTTCAAACCGCGATAATTTTGATGATAGCGTTCATTATCTTGAAAAGGGTCAAAAGGTTGTGACACTTTTTCTAGACGGCTTTTCCTACACGCAGTATGAGGCAATAAAAACAGCGCATCCCGAATGGTTTCTATCACAGCTTGCATCTGTTCAAATGGCGACGACGGTTTACAAGCCTGTGACCAATGCTGGTTTTGCTGCGATCATTACAGGTGAAGTGCCTGCCGTCAACGGCGTCTATGACCGATCATACCGAACCGTCAATTGTGAAACGATTTTTGATCGGGCGGAATCCATGGGGCTTAGCAGTGCCTTAATTGAAGGGGATATCAAAATCCTGGACATCCAAACCAAAACCTATCTCAATACAGATGACGATGGTGACGGCTATACAGATGATGAAGTTTTTGAGCGTGCGAAAACACTGCTTGAATCTGGCGGGCAGCCCGATTACTTATTGGTTCATTTTCATGGTATTGATGATGCCGGTCACGATTACGGGCGATTTCATGAGAAGACCCTGCAGCGCATAGAGCGTATTGATGGCTATGTAAGGCAGCTGAGCGCCATGATGACGCCAGATACAAAAGTTATTATAACAGCTGACCACGGCATGCATGATACCCAAGACGGCGGCGATCACGGCGATTTTAGATATGAAGATCTTATCGTGCCATATGCAATCGATTAGGTACTTAGGGAGGAATTTATGAAAAATGGACAGGCAAAAATCGTAGCGGGCATCATTGGCATTTTAGTGATCGTCATCGTTGTGACGACTTGGATGAGCAAGGGCGATATCGAAACCAAGAAAGCGCTTAATAACGAAGCGGTCTTCACCGTTCAGAATGAGGGCAGCGAAGTGAAGACATATGATATGGAAACGATCGACCAGTTGGGACGTGAAACATTTAAAGCAAATCTAAAGTCAAGCGGCAAAGACCCTGTAGAACATACTTATGAAGGTGTTTTGCTTAAGACAATTCTAACCGATGCGGGGATTGATTTGGATTCCGTTGACTCGGTAGTGGTCTATGCCATCGATGGCTATGCCGTGTCGCTCAGCACCGATAAGTTAATGGAAGATGACAATGTGTACCTCGCTTATATAAGGGATGATGCACTGATCGGTACGCGAGAAGAAGATGGCGACGGTCCTTATCAAATGGTTATTAAAAAAGACCCATTCAGCCAATACTGGTGCAAATATGCCTATAGCGTATCCATTAACGAATAGCGACAGAGAAAGATGAGAGGGGTGCGGTATTGACGGCGATTCGACTTGAAGCACTTTCGTTTCAGTACAATAAACGTAAAAAGATATTGAGCGATGTTAACATGGCGGTAGAAAAAGGAGAGATCGTTGGCATAATTGGGGAGAGCGGTGCCGGTAAAACGACCTTGCTGAGACTCATGAACGGCAGCTATTTTCATGAATATGAGCGTAATATAAAGGGCCGCATTTTTATTGACGATCAGCACATGGCAAAAGAAGAGGATTTCTTTCAGAAAATAGGTACGATCTATCAAGATCCTGATAACCAGATTATCTTTTCAAATGTAACCGACGAGCTGGCATTTGGTATGGAAAACATGTGTGTTAGCCCGGAAGTCATGAAACGCAAAGTGGATGAAGTGCTTAAAATGCTTGCAATTGAGCATCTTCGGGACAGGAACCCCAATACGCTGTCAGGCGGCGAAAAACAACTTGTAACCGTCGCGGCAATTCTCTGCCTAGACATTGATATTATTATTTTGGATGAATGCATGGCGCAAGTGGATACTAAGGGCAAAGCGCTTATTGCAGAAGCGATTCAACGGATGAAAGCACATTGTAAAACCGTTGTGATGGTTGAGCACGATTATGAAAATTTGAGTCTTTGCGATTGTATTTACAAAATAGCAGACGGCAAATTGCAAGCGATCGCCAGAGAGGATTTGAAGTGATGTCCTATATAACTTTTAAAGAGGTCAGCTATCGCGTGCAGGGGAAGAACCTGTTCCAAAATGTAAATTTAGCATTGGCGCGTGGCAGCTTTACGACACTGGTTGGTGCGAATGGTGCCGGCAAGACGACGTTTTCGAAAATGATTATCGGCATGGTTAAACCTTCTGAAGGCACGGTTTTGTTAGATCAGAAAAATGTTAACGATTATAAAATGTATGAAATCGGCAATAAAGTCGGTTATTTGTTTCAAAATCCCAATGTTCAGATCTTTTCACCGACCGTTCGAGAAGAACTGGGCTTCGCCTTAAAATATAAGGGAATAGCGGAGACGGTTATTGAGGCGAAGACCGAAAAGATGATTGACCGTTTTATGCTCAGACATACACTTGAAACACCTGCGTATCATTTAAGTCAAGGCGAGAAGCAGCGGTTGGCGCTTGCGACGATACTCATGAACGATCCGACTTATCTCGTGTTGGATGAGCCGACGACAGGGCTGGATCAAAAGCGCCGACAAGTGCTTTCAGAGGTACTGCAGCAAATTCATGCAGAGGGGATTGGTATTCTGCTCATTAGCCACGATTACGCGTTTATTCGTAAAATGCCAACCGACGTATTGTCTATACAGAATGGGGGGATTGCCTATGAAACCGGTTTTTGATCCCAGAGTCAAGCTGCTTGCTGCCACTGCTGTTTCAACGGTCGGCGTCATGAGTACGAGTCCGCTTCTTTCACTTGTTAATTTTCTGATCGGTTTGATAATGTGCCGGATTTTTAATGTTGAACTTTTTAAAATCATGAAAAAAATGCAACGTTTTCTTGGCGTATGCATGGTTTTGATTATTATTCAAAGCCTTTTTGACAGGAGTGGCAATGCCATACTGCAAATTGGACAATTGACGATTTTGACCGATATCGGCATGTACCGTGGCATTAATTATCTCTTTAGGGTTTTAATCATCTTAATTTCGGGGATGATTATTGCGACATCTAGCATGAAGGCGACAATACAGGGTTTTGTCCAGTTGGGACTGCCGTATGAGTTTGGCTTTATGGCGGGGCTGGGCGTTCGGTTTTTGCCGCTGCTGACAGAGGAAATTCGCAATACGTATGTTTCCATGGCGTTAAGGGGGATTGATGTCAATCGGCTTTCGCTTGCCAAGCGCTTAGAGATGATTGGCAGCCTCTTCATTCCCGTCGTCTATGCGACACTGCTTAGAGGAAAGGCGCTGGCAGAGTCGGCACAGTCGAGGGGGTTTGTTATAGGCGGCAAACGGAGCACCTTTGAAAAATTGAAATTTGAAAAGCATGATTATGTTGGGACATTGGCAATATCAATGATTTTTGCAGTGCTCCTCGTCTCAGAAAGGTTGGTATTTTAATGAAAGTATTTGCAGTTGTTGGGTATACAAAATCAGGGAAGACGACGACTATTGAAAAAATAATTGCCGAGCTTCGCAAGAGAGGATACACGGTGGGCTCTGTCAAGGATATTCACTATGAGGCCTTTCATATAGACTCAGAGGGGACAAACACAGATCGCCATAAAAAAGCCGGCTCACAGCTCGTCACGGCGCGTGGACTGTATGAAACCGACATCCTATTCCAGAGACCGCTGGATTTATATGAAATCGCAAAGTTTTATGATACCGATTACCTTATACTAGAAGGGTATCGAGACGGCAATGTCCCCATGATCTTAACGGCCGACTGTATGAAGGATCTTGATGAACGTTATGATGGCCGCGCTTTTCTCGTCTCCGGGAAAATTGCCGACAGCATCGATCATTACCATTCGCTGAAAGCTTTAAGCGCACTTGAGCACACCGAGGAAATCTGCGATATCATTGAGACAACCGTGTTTGACTTATTGCCGGACTTTGATGTAGACTGCTGTTCATCATGCGGCATGAGCTGTCGTGAACTCTGTACAGCTATTATCAGAGGTGATCGTAAGCGAACTGATTGCGTGATTGATGACAGTATCATTGAATTAACAATAGACGGTGTTAAGATTCCAATGGTACCCTTTGTACAAAGAATTTTGCATAATGCCGTTGTCGGTGTCGTATCCGAACTTGAAGGCTATCAGAAGGGAAGTGCCATTAAGCTATCCATAGGCGGTGAACTGAAACGTGAAAATCCTTAAGCAATTTGAGTCAAAACGCAATTGCGTTTATTTAATGCTTGATGAGCAAAAACAACGCTTATACGTGGAAAAGCACTTTGCAGAAGATGTTGCTTACCGCTTTGAAAAGGACGTTTATATTCGAATTGGCGCCAGTGAAATACGGCCGCTCATTCCCGAAATGGTTGCCTTTTTTGATGATTCGCGCATTTGCCGCTATACGTATATTGAGGGCACGACAGTACTTGAATATTTGGAACAGTGCGAGATTCAAAGCAACCAAGAAGCGGCAACCATTGTGCTGCATCAATTGTTTGAATGGCTGGTTGCCTTTTATCGAGCATGTGATGCGGTAACGAATAAATCCGGTGGCAGTATGTCCCTGACAGATTTAAATTTAAGAAATTTTGTGTACGCGAGTGACGGACGCGTTTTCGGGATCGACTTTGAAGAAATGTCACAAGAAAACAGAATGCTGTCAATGATTCGCCTCATTGCCATGTACCGGCAATGTGCTCCAATCGACAGTTTTTTTAAACGGGCAGTTGTTGAAGCGTTTCTTACAAAATCGACGAGGGAGAAGCTGGCTGAAATTGGCAAGATGGACTTGACCGTTAAGTTGTTTAACGAGATTTACAATGCAGAAGTCGCTAGAATACAGCATAGGCGAGAAAATAGGTGAACGTAAAATACAGTGTGAGAGCGCTTAAATCAAAGGCGCTTTTTTTTGTATGCTCAAATGGTTATTCAGCAAATATCTAGCATCGAATCCAGATGCTGTATGTTCTGATTTCAATGCTTTATGCTGAATTATCTTGACATAAGTATACAAGAGTATATAATTATTTCATAAGAGGATGGAGTCTGGTGCTCAAAATTTATTAGAAAATGTTCTTGATAAGCTAACACTTTTAGGCAATATTGACAATGATTTTTGAGTATTTTAGAGTTCGTTTTTTTGTATTTTCTTATAAAGAGAAGGGGGAACTATGAAAAAAATTATTTCGCTGCTCACCGTATTGGCTTTGTTATTTAGCTTGACGGCATGCGGTAGCAAAGAAGCTGCACCGGCAGAATCATCAACGCCGGCAGAAACGCAAACTGCTTCAGAGACAGCAACATCTGAAGAAGCTGCGAATATCTTAAAAGTACAAATTGAAGTTGAAGTGGCTTCAATGGATCCGCAAATTGCAACAGACGGAACATCATTTGAAGTGATGGGCGCCGTCACAGAAGGTCTTTATTCTGTTGACGCCGCAGGGTCTCCGATCTTGGCAATGGCAGAAAGCGTTGATAAGAGTGAAGATGGCATGAGCTATACTTTCCACTTGAGAGATGCCAACTGGTCAAATGGTACACCTGTAACAGCAAACGATTTTGTCTATGCATGGAAACGACTTGTCGACCCAGCTACCGCAAGTGAGTATTCCTTCATCGCAGAAATCGCAGGTATTAAAAATGCAGCGGCTATTATTTCAGGCGATGTGCCAGTAGATGAACTCGGTGCCGTTGCAGAAGATGACAAGACACTGGTGGTTACACTGGACTTCCCAGTTTCCTATTTTGAATCGTTAATGTCATTTAACTCATTCTTCCCGGTAAATGAAGCGTTCTTTACTGAGAAAGGTGACTTGTTTGGCACTTCACCGGATACGATTTTAGCAAACGGACCTTTCAAAATTTCTGCCTATGAACCGGCAGCAACAACGATTGAACTCGTTAAAAACGAAGATTACTGGGATGCTGATGCCGTTAAACTCGACGGTATTGAGTATCAAGTTATAAAGGAAGCGCAACAGACAATGCTCGCCTACCAAAATGGCGATATTGACGTTGCAACACTTGCCGGAGAGCAAGTCGAACAATTTAAAGCAGATCCTGAATTCCACAACATCATGGCGGGATACCTTTGGTACATTTCACCAAATCAAACCGTTGCAGGCCTCGAAAATGTCAATTTGCGTAAAGCGATTGCACTTTCTTACGATAAAGCGGCCATTGCCAATAATATCTTAAAAGACGGTTCAATTGTCGCTGACTTCGCCGTGCCTACATTGCTGGCAGCTGGTCCGGACGGCAAGGATTACCGTGAAACAGCAGACACATATCTTGCAACAGATAAAGCGAAGGCGCTTGAATACTTCAATACGGCTAAAGCCGAACTCGGCGTTGATGAATTCTCATATACGCTGATCGTTGAAGATACTGAATCTGCACAAAACGTTGCACAGTTTATCCAATCTGAAATTCAAACAACACTGCCGGGCATGACGATTACCATTGAAACAATGCCTAAGAAAAACCGCGTTGAAAGAATGCAGGAAGGCGATTTTGAACTTGGATTAACGAGATGGGGTCCTGACTATGCCGATCCTATGACTTACCTTGATATGTGGATTACAGACAGCCCTAACAACTATGGCTTCTGGTCAAATGCAGAATATGACAGCATTATTCAATCTGCTAAGAACGGTGAATTGGCGCTTGATCTCATCGCGCGATGGGAAGGCCTTAAAAAGGCTGAAAAAATCGTCATGGACGAAGCCGTTATCTTGCCTGTTTACCAAAAAGGTAATGCCGTTATGATTAAAGGCAATGTTACCGGCATTGAATTCCACTCTGTAGGAATAAATAGAATTTACAAAAATGCTGTTAAAAACTAGTCGTTAAATTGCAGCTATAAAAAGCAATACCAATAACAGTGGCTGCATTTGCAGCCACTGTTAAACTTATATTAAGGAGTAACACATGAAAAAATATTTATTGAAGAGGGTACTCATTTCAATAGCAACACTGCTTGTTATTCTAGTGATTCTCTTTCTCATGTTAGAATTCATGCCGGGCTCGCCTTTTAACGATGAAAAACTTACAACAGCTCAAGTTGAGCTGCTAAATGCTAAATATGGATTAGATAAACCCGTCTTTATTCGCTTTTTCAACTATGTTAAGAACATGTTGTCAGGCGATTTTGGCGTTTCTTATACCATCAGTAAGAACACACCTATTTCAACCTTGCTGCTGTCGCGTTTGCCAATTTCGGTAACGATCGGCGGGCAGGCTGTTCTATTGGGAACCGTTGTCGGTTTGATACTCGGCATTATCGCAGCACTCAAACACAATACGATCTGGGATACGCTGACGACGATTATCTCGGTTATTGGGGTAAGTTTACCGTCGTATGTCTTTGCACTGGCACTTTCTTATTCACTGGGGTACAAATTGGAGTGGTTTCCACTGCTTTATTCCAATAAAGCCCCATTCGATTCATCCATTTTACCGACGATCTCGCTAAGCATGTTTACCATTGCCTCTATTGCCAGATTTACACGGACTGAAATGATAGAGGTCATGGGATCAGATTATATTCAGTTAGCGGAAAGTAAGGGGATCAGCGGGATACACCTTATCGTAAGGCATCAGCTTCGCAATGCACTCATTCCCATTATTACAGTGCTGGCGCCGCTTATTGTCGGCTTGATGACAGGCAGCCTGGTGATCGAAAAAATCTTTTCTATTCCCGGTATAGGCAGTTTGCTGGTTACGGCAATCCAATCCAATGACTACAATGTCATTATTGCAATTGCCTTTATTTACAGCGCCATGTACATTGGCATTATGCTGGTTGTCGATATCCTCTACGGTATTATTGACCCAAGAATTCGATTGGCAAAGGAGGAGAGTCATGAATAATACAGCAGCGGAAGAACCAATGATTTTTCTCGAAAATGATTTTGAATTTGTTTCTCAGGAGAATCGGTCACATATTGACGAGACATATACGAGTCAATCGTACTGGAAGGATGTTTCGAAGCGATTTTTCAGAAATAAAGGCGCAGTCGTTGGCCTAATCTGTATCATATTAATCGTTTTTATGGCCATTGTTGGCCTAGACTTAAACGATTATGCTTTTGATGAACAAACCATTACGCATCAAAATCTGCCGCCGCGCATCCCAGGCATTGAAAACCTCGGTATTTTTGACGGCAGTGAAACGATGAACACCTCTACAGGTGTGGTAAACCGCAACAAATATATTGCCGAAGATGGTTCCGTTACCGGACTTGAGGATGTATATTACTGGTTTGGCACAGATGTACTTGGCAGAGATATCTTTACGCGAACTTGGATGGGGACGCGCATATCACTCTATATCTCGCTGGTAGCCGTTTTGGTTGATATGGTGTTCGGCTTGAGCTATGGTTTGATCTCCGGTTATTTTGGCGGCAAAGTCGATAATGCAATGCAGCGCTTTGCAGAAGTCCTAAACGGCATTCCCAACTTGGTTGTCGTAACCCTCTTGATAATCGTTTTAAAGCCGGGTCTTATGACCATTACGTTTTCACTGATGATTACGGGATGGATTGGCATGAGCAGGATTGCCAGAGCGCAGATGCTGAAACTAAAACAGCAGGAATTTGTACTGGCATCACGCACGCTGGGGGCAAGGGATTTTTTCATCATTTTTAAAGAGATACTGCCCAATATATTTGGACAGATTATCACGAATACGATGTTCTCAATTCCAACGGCGATCTTTACAGAAGCTTTTCTGGCGTTTATCGGACTGGGCGTGCCGGTGCCAATGGCTTCGCTGGGACTGCTTATCAGCGATGCGTTTAAATCTTTTACAACACATCCATACATGATTATCCCGCCTGTTGTCGTACTCGCGATTCTAATGCTCAGTTTCAACATGCTGGCAGATGGCATTCGCGATGCCTTCGATCCAAAGATGAAAGAAATGTAGGGGGCGAAGATGACAGAAGCGATAAAAAAGGAAGAAAAGATATTATCAATCAGAGATTTGTCCATCTCATTTCAAACGGCGCTGGGCAGTGTTGATGCCATACGCGGGGTTGAACTGGATCTCTATCGCGGTGAAACACTTGCCATTGTAGGCGAAAGCGGCAGTGGTAAGTCGGTTACCATGAAAGCGGTTATGGGTATTCTCAGCAGCAATGGCGTCATTAATTCCGGCAGCATTGACTTCACTTATTATGACAATGATGAAAAAATTGATGTGGACATTTTGAAATTAACCAAGAAACACATGCGTTCGCATATAAACGGCAAACACATTGCCATGATCTTTCAAGATCCAATGACATCCCTTAATCCGACGATGAACATTGGTGCCCAGATTATGGAGGGAATGATTTGGCATAAGAAGGCCAATAAAAAAGAGGCATATCAGCGCGCACTGGAACTGCTGGAACTCGTGGGCATTACCGATGCAAAAAAACGAATGAAGAACTATCCGCATCAGCTTTCAGGCGGCATGCGTCAGCGCGTTGTCATTGCCATTGCACTGGCATGTAACCCGGATCTTCTGATCTGTGACGAGCCGACGACGGCGCTGGATGTTACCATACAGGCGAAAATTTTGGAACTGATTAAAGACATTCAGAAAAAAATGAATATCTCTGTCATCTACATTACACATGACTTGGGGGTAGTGGCCAAAGTTGCGGATTATGTTGCCGTTATGTATGCCGGCAAGATTGTTGAGAAGGGTACTGTTGACGAAGTATTTTACGATCCAAGACATCCGTATACATGGGGACTTTTGTCGGCGATGCCGGATCTCGATACTTTTGACGACGTCCTATACACGATTCCGGGATCGCCGCCTAACCTCAGCCATAAAGTTGAGGGTGACGCCTTTGCCGATCGCAATATTTACGCGCTGAATATTGATCATCGTCTGGAACCGCCGATGTTTAAAATCTCGGATACACACTATGCCGCCACTTGGCTTCTGCATGAAAAAGCACCAAAGGTTGAAATGCCAAAGGCGCTTAAAGAACGCATTGAGAGAATGCTAAAGGAGGCGAGCGATGATGGACAATAAACAGCCGCTGCTGGATGTGAAAGACTTAAAACAGTTTTTCAGAATCAGCAATAAGTTTACCGTCAAAGCGGTTAACGGCGTCTCATTTCATATTTATCCCGGCGAAACCTATGGACTCGTCGGCGAATCCGGCAGTGGGAAATCAACGATTGGCAGATCGGTGATACGCCTTTACGACCCGACTGCGGGAACGATTAACTTTGATGGTGTTGATATTTCCGGCAAGCTTTCGGATACAGAAGTTCAGCATCTAAGGACCAATATGCAGATGATTTTCCAAGATCCAATGGCGAGTCTCAATCCGCGTCGAAAGGTGCTGGATATTATAGCACAGGGTCTTGACGTGCATCATCTTTGCAAGTCAAAACAGGAGCGGGAAGAAAAGGTCTATCAGATTCTGGAGAAAGTTGGTCTTTCAAGAGAACACGCCAATCGCTATCCGCATCAGTTTTCAGGTGGTCAGCGCCAGCGAATCGGTATTGCGAGGGCACTCATCATGAATCCCAAACTGATTATTGCAGATGAAGCCATCAGTGCACTGGATGTGTCCATTCAGGCGCAGGTCGTCAACCTTATGAAGGAAATTCAGCGTGAGACCAATATCGCCTTTTTGTTTATTGCACATGACCTTTCCATGGTCAAGTATATCTCGGATAGAATTGGCGTGCTGCATTTAGGGTATCTGCTTGAAACGGGGACAAAGGAAGAAATTTTTTCGAATCCGGTTCATCCCTATACACGATCGCTTTTATCGGCCATTCCGCTTTCCAATCCTCGGATTGAAAAGCATCGTACTTCTGAAACTTACGAATATGAAACCAGTGGTATTGACTATGCCAAAGGTGTCAGCAATCACATTGACGGTACGCACTATGTACATGCGACGCCGGAAGAACTAAAGGTATGGTTGTAATCGGCATTAACAGTAAAACAAAATAGGTATAGGCCTTCACTTTGTGAAGGCCTATATTTTTTAGTTCAAAGTTAAAATAATGGTGTTCCAAACGTATCTTTTAAAAGCTGGATAAGTTCTGTAGGCGTTAAAATTGCACCCTGATCGATCCAGTACAACAGTACGTTATTCAGGCCGCCAATACAATAAGCCAAAACGTATTGAATCTTGTCTTCGTTAAAGCTGCTGCTTTTTTCGGATTTAATTAAATAATAGATTTCCATTGCATTGATTCGACAGATAGCATTAAAGTCAAAGGGCACATCTTGATTTTTGATTAACAATAAAAGTGTTTTGTGTGCATGCCAAAATTCAAAATATGCAAACGCAATGTCTTTGTAGACGTAGGAATGAAGCGCCTTAATTTTTGACATGAGCTGTGTATGCATATTGGTTAAATGTTCATCGATAATATCATCTTTTGTCTTAAAAAGACGGTAAAATGTTTTTCGGCTTAATTTAGCTTCTTGACAAATTTGAGTAATGGTTATTTCTGAATACACATGGTTCGTCATTAATATGAGCAAAGCATCCGTTAATCTTTTTTTTGATTTCATGCCATTGATTTTATGTTCAGCGGTCATCACTAATCTCCATGTCGTTTGTTGATGAATTTGTGAAAGTGGAACCCAATAATCAAGCCCTCTTATTGAATATAGGTTTGGCTAAAATAAGCATATAATAAATTTGCAGCGTGCACAAGCTGGAATGGCTATGAAAACCATACACTGCGTCATTACTCACGAGGTGCAATCACTGCTTTTTTCTGTATAATTAGCAGCATTGGCAATGTTATTTCAAAGATTGCATCAGGCATTAAAAAATAGTCAATGGGTGAAAAAAGGCTGTCCCATCTGCCGTGATTGCGTGATGGTCAGCCTAGTGTATGTAGAACAGATTTGCGACAAAAGCATAATCTCGTCTATCGGTCGCTTAAGTCAATGAGATTATTGAAGATCTGCAGCATGATTCGCGCCATTTCTTCTGGCGATTCACGATTTTCTTTATTAATCCATCGCTGCAGAATATTGTAGCCGCCATAAACAATAAAATCATAGTAATAATTTGGGTCTACCTTTGCATGATTTTCAGGCATAAGGTTTTCCAGCTGTGCCTTGATGGTTGGCAAATAAAGTAGTTTTACGGGGAATTCAGGATCGACATTAGAGTTTATCAGCATTTTAAACAGCTCAAGGTTTTGGTCGATGAATTGAATAATACGTGTTAAATTATCCTGACTTGCACTCGAGCGATCCATGAGGGCATTTTTTTTATCGGTTAACTCTGCTTCGATTCCCATTAATACTTCTTTTTCCATTTCTGCGAGCACTTCAAACTGAGAGCCATAGTGTTTATAGAAAGTGGAACGGTTAATGCCGGCATTTTCGCATAGTTCTCGTATGGAAATCGCATAAATGCTCTCGGTTTGAAGCATTGCCATTAAGCTGTCTTTTAAGAGGCGTTTGGTGAGTCGCACGCGTTGATTTTCATTGGTCATTGTTTTCTCCTCGCTATGTAAGTTACTCAGGTATCTATTTTTTGATGTAAGGGCAACATTTTTTAAATATGTGTTGCTTTTGCAACGATTAGGCACGAACAGTCGGTTGTATAATCGACATGTGTAGATTATAATGATTGCTGTTAGATTTGTCAATGTAATGACAGCAGAGAGAGACGAAAGGAGATTATGCATGACAAAATTAGCATTGAATCGTCCCGTATCGGCAATCATGTTTATTATTGCGATTGCCGTCTTTGGGATTGCATCAATTTTTAGTTTTAAAATGGAAATGTTTCCGAGTATGGAAGTGCCCATGCTCGCCGTTACGTATGTTTATCCAGGGGCACCGGCAGACATCGTTGAGAAAGATGTCGTCGAAGCGGTAGAAGACGCTTGTCGGGGTTTAAGCAGTTTGGATAGTTATACAGCGTATTCATATGAAAACTATTGTACCATTGTCTTTTCATATCAGTATGGTGTCAATATTGACAATAGTTATATGGACCTTACCAAAGCACTGAATAACATGGATTTGCCTTCTGAAGTGGAAGAACCCATTATTCTTGAAATGACATTTGATTCACACACGGCGGCGACGCTTTCTTTAGCGGTACAGTCATCGGACAGTGATGCGCTGACGGCGATTGTCAACGATGAAATCATTCCGGAACTTGAAGCTGTTTCAGGCGTTGCACAGGTGAAAACATCTGGGGGCAAAGAAAATAATGTTCAAGTCATTCTGGATTCGAAAGCAATGGCGCGTTATGGCTTGTCAATTGGTGATGTCGCCAATTACATTGGCAGTGCTGACTTCAATATGCCTGTTGGCAAATTCTCGGCGAAAAATAGGGATATCACGGTTGCTGCATCTGAAACCGTCGATTCGCTTTCGGCACTAAGGCAGATTCCGATGATGACAGGTAAGGGTAGCCTGATTACCCTATCTGATATTGCAGAGATCCGCGTCGATTCGGAAGAACAGGAGAGCGTCAGTGTATTTAACGGCTCACCGAGTATTACCATCGATCTATCGAAAGCGCAGAGTGCCAATACGGTCGCTGTTACAGACGGCGCTTTAGCAGTCGTTGAAAAATATGCGAAATCTTATCCTGACATCGATTTTCACATTATCAACAACAATGGCGACGCCATTCAAAAAATTTTAATATCCATTTTAAAAACGCTGATGATCGGGGCGGTTTTGGCGATGATCGTCATCTTTATGTTTTTTGGTGATGCTAAGGCGAGTCTGATTGTGGGCAGTTCAATCCCGCTATCGCTATTGCTTGCAGTTTCAGTCATGCGTTTATCAGGTTTTACGCTGCATTTAATGACGGGCAGTGCACTGGTGATCGCAATCGGTATGATTGTCGATAATTCCATTGTCGTCATCGAAAGCTGTTTTCGACATCAGAAGGAAGCTGCAACTTTTCGGGAGGCGGCTGTAAAGGGGACCAAATCTGTCATTGCTTCAGTCACGGCATCGACGATAACAACGAGTGTCGTCTACCTGCCGTTTGCCATTATGAGTGGTTTTGCAGGTCAATTCCTTTCTGAATTTGGCTATACCATTATTATTATTATGGTCAGTTCACTACTTAGTGCGGTAACAGTTGTTCCGCTCTTTTACACCTTGCTTAAACCGGTCGAGAAAAAGGGGCTTCGAATGGATCGCCTTTTGAGTCATGTAACAAAGGTTTACCGCCGTATGATGCCCAATCTTCTTAAACATCGGGCAACGGTAATTGGCGGCGCCGTTCTGTTGTTTGCAGGGGCGATTGTATTGGGATTGAGCTTAAATTTTGAATTGCTGCCGACAACGTATGACGGCAGTATTATGGTGGAAGCTGTGTTTAGACCGGGGACGACGATAGAAGCCATGACAGAACAGGCAAGCCGCATAGAAGCGTGTCTGCTGGAAGATTCGCATTTTAAAGAAGTGAATATGGTAATTGCCGATTCGAAGGCTTCATTTACAGCGTACAGTGATGAAGAACAAACGCGAAGTTCGGAAAAGGCGGTTTCTGAATACAACAAAAAGTTTAAAACTTATCCCAACATGGATGTGACGGTACTGCCAACAGGCGGCAACAGTTCATCACTGGGGTTCTTGGTACAGCCTTATACAATGATCAATTTGCAGAGTTTTGAACTTGATAAGGCAATTGCTGCAGCAGATTCTCTAAAAGATGAACTGTCAATGATTCCCGGTGTCGTTCAGGTTAATGCTGAGAGCGGCGCATCAGCCACGCAAGCGGTTATTCGAACGGATGCGCTGAAAGCAATGCACTACGGGTTAACGCCGGCACAGGTGGCGATTGAAATCTATTATGCCTTAAATGGCGTCGATGTAATGTCGACAACGCTAGACGGTAAAACTTATGATTTAAAGGTAACATATCCCGACGGTACTTATCTTGATGCCAATACGCTGATGAATAAGCAAATTCGTACGGGTACAGGCGGCGTAACGACAATTGGCAATATTGCAGAAGTCCATTATGAAGATGTCTTGCAGTCGCGTGTCAGAATGGATGGCAAGTATATGGCTTCGCTTCAGGTTATTCCCGATGTAGCGCATATGATGGATGTGACTTCCGCTGTGAAAGCGTATATGAAGGATGTAGCACTTCCCGATGGCATTGCCGTTGCGGAAACGACGGATGATCGTATTCTAAATGAGGAACTGACGAAAATGGCAATTTTTGTACTCGCAGGTATTTTTCTTGTCTTTTTAGTCATGGCGATGCAGTTTGAATCGCCGCGATTATCTTCTATGGTAATGATGAGCATTCCATTTAGCTTTATTGGTTCGATCATTATGATGCGGCTGTTTGGCATCAATATCAGCCTTATTTCCATGCTCGGTGTTATGACATTGGTTGGGACAGTTGTCAACAACGGGATACTCTTTGTTGATACTGCAAATATGTTGAAACGCAATATGCCGGCCGAAAAGGCATTGATTGAAAGCGGTGTGATACGTCTGCGTCCCATCTTAATGACGACGTTGACAACAGTCATTGCCATGATTCCCATGTCGCTTGAAAGAGGCGGCAATACGGGCATGATGAGCGGTCTGGCGATTGTCATCATTGGCGGTTTAATAACGTCGACACTTTTAATCCTGTTGTTCTTGCCGAATTTCTATTTGCTGATTGCAGGCAAAAAAAGCGAAACACTGGGACTAACCATGGCATCGTCCGATTACGACGCGTAGCCGTTTATAGACTAATCATTGATGGAAGGGAAGGAAAACCATGTACAATTATCATAAAACGGGAATGCTTATCATTATTGTCTTAGCAATAGGAATGTTGGCAGGCTGTGGGAAGGACGACGCATTGACGGTTTCAAACACGTCGATTGCTGTAGCAACACAAACGGCAGAAAAGGGCATGCTGTCGATAAACGGCAGTTTTATTGGCACAGTCTCATCTGAGAATCGTGCAAATGTTATCGCTCAGGTCTCGGGCGTCGTGGAATCAGTTAATGTATCTGTTGGCGATCCTGTCGAAGCAGGTGAATTGCTTTGTCAAATAGATGATTCAGCTGTTCAGCATAATATTGAAAGCGCACAGGCTGGATACGAAAGTGCCGTTGCCGGCTATGAAACGGCGACAGCCAATTATTCTCCAAGCAGTGATGCGTCCTCACTTGAAAATAAAGTACGTTTAGCAAGACAAAATGCAGATAATATGCGCCAACTCTTCCAGGAAGGCGCTGTTTCTCAGGCTCAGCTCGACAATGCCATAGACGGACAGATTGAGGCAGAAGCGGCGCTTAAAACCGCTCAGGCGGGGATTGATACGGCACAGGCTGCTATGCAGTCTGCAGAAGCGGGCGTTAATGCCGCACGCTATCAAATGAGCCTATACCAGTTAACCGCACCAATTTCGGGAATTGTTGATGCAGTGAATGCCACTGAACATAATCTTCTGCCGTCTGGGACAGTTGCCCTCATGATTTCAGATCCAGACAGCAGATCTGTGGTCTTCTATGTTTCAGATCAGGTAAAGGCGCAAATGACAGAAGGAAATGCCGTAACGGTTCGTTATAATGGGACTGAATACCAGGGAACGGTGCATGAGGTTGGTAAGGCAATTGACATGACCACCGGTTTATTTGGCATTAAGGCAGTGCTTCCGGGCGCTTCAGATTTGCCAATTGGCGTAACGGTTGAATTGACCACAGTTACCCAGATTGCAGAGGATCAGATACTCGTGCCTTATGATGCACTTTACTTTGAAAACGGAAAGGCGTATGTCTATGTTGTCGAAGATTCAAAAGCGGTAAAACGCGACGTAACGGTAGCGCTGTATGATGCAGCAACCGCAGCCATTCAAGATGGCTTAACTGTAGGTGAAACGGTGATCACGAGCTGGTCTTCTACATTGAAAGACGGTGTAGCTGTCAGCACAGATTCAAGTCAGGCGCTTGAAGAAAGTGATATGATGCAATAAAATAGTCTAATAAGGGCAGCTGTATATGCAGTGATCTGCGGCAGCAACTGTATGTCAGCTGTCAGCATATCATGATGAAGTGAAGTGGAGTGGAGGTGAGGTCAATCGACTTAAAGGCACGTGCCCGACAATTAAAATCGGATATCCCCATTGTCTTTTTGGCATTAAAGGATAGGGAAACGCCCTTTCTGGCAAAATGTTTTGCCGGTGCTGCAATTGTCTATGCACTTTCTCCCATTGATCTCATTCCGGATTTTATTCCCGTACTCGGGTATTTGGACGACCTAATCCTGCTGCCGGGGCTGATTGCAATTGCCATTAAGCTGATCCCTGATGAGGTGATGACGCGCTGCAGAAATGAATCACAAGTGCGTGGCATCGGACCGAAAAAGTGGTATTATGCACTGCCTGTTGTAGCGGTCTGGATACTTGTGTTTGTGGCTGTCTTTAAAATATGCTGGCGTTGAAATATGCTGGCGTTAACATCGGATCGATTATGACGGCGATTTTAAGCCTTATAGCAGCATTTGTACCCCATGTGAGCATACCGCTTTTCTTGCTTTTTTCAGATGAGCAGCATGAGCATTTTAAAATATAAGCAGAGAATGAGCCCTTGGCTGGTGATGGTCGAGGGCTTTTGTAATTCAAAGCGCATTAATATTGATAAGGAATAAATCGTGCGCGGATTGTGAAATAAGGTGAATTTTTGAACACATTATTCGAAAAATAAGCTATGATGTAAGAAGAGAACCATTCATTTAAACATTGATTCAGATCTGCATGAATGCAACTGTAAAAATGCTAAGTAAGAAAATTGCAGAAAAGCCTTAAAAGATCTTGCCCGAATAGGTTGAACGCCTTCGTTTAAAGGGTAAATGTTTTATGGTGAAAGGCTTAAACTTTGAAAGATGCAATTTTCTAAAGCGGAAAGGGGAGGCTGATGTGCTGAATTTTCTATACGCAGAAGTTAATTTTGTCGGCGCAATGGTATTGCTGCTGATGATAACCAATTGGAATAGAAGCAGCTTTAATAAACTACCCTTGGATCAGAAAATTTTTAATGGTGTGATGCTGTTAAACTTGTTGATATTCGTCTTTGATACGGGAATGTGGCTGGCAGACGGTGACCCGCGCCCGTGGATGCGGCATGTTATGTATGCATCGACGATACTGTACTATATTTTTAATCCGCTCATATGTTTGCTGTGGGTCATGTATGCTGACTTTAAAATATATGAAAGCAAATACGGCTTATTGCGCCGTTTGCGTTTCTATGTCGTTCCGGCAACCATTTCAACTATTTTATCACTCACAACGATTAAAACGGGCTATTATTTTGTCATTGATGCCAATAATCACTATATCAGAGGTGAAGGGTTTTCGGTGATGGCGGTACTTGCACTGATCTATCTCCTTTACGCGGTCTGGATGTCGGTGAACGATATGATACGCAATGGATGGGGTGTGAGCGGAGACATCAATATAACCCTGCTGATTTTCCCGGTCATTGTTATCGCATCTGTACTCATTCAAATTCGATATTTTGGCCTCTCAATTATCTGGGTCTGTACCATGCTGGCATGTACCAGTGTTTATATAAAGACGCAGAATGCTCAAATTTCAACGGATTACTTAACCGGTGCCTATAATCGCAGACGGCTTGACCAGCATTTAAAGCGCAGGATAAGAATGCGTCGACAAAATCGGCTATTGTTTGCCGTCATTATTGATATTGATGCCTTTAAGCGTATCAATGACAATTATGGACATGTGGAAGGGGACCGCGCGCTGGTAAAAGTATCGGAAATCTTGCAAAAAACGAGCAAGCGCAGCGAGGCATTTGTCGCCAGACTTGGCGGCGATGAATTTATTATTGTCGGCGAACGCAGTCATCAGGATGAAATTGCAGTATTTATTGAACGGCTGCAAATGAACCTCGCAACGCATAATCAGATGCATCCTGCGCCGTATCCGTTGGCACTAAGCATTGGCTATGCTGTTTTTCAAGATGGTGATACCATTGATTCCTTTTTAGCAGCAGCGGATCAGGCTATGTATCAGCAAAAGCAGGCTCACAAGGCTGAAGAGCGATTGGCGGTTAACTAAGTTTTCAAGATACAACAGTTAATTTTTAATAAGTGCATGTGATAAATGACACGAAAAGTAAAAATAGGAATACCTTGTTGATTATAAGCATGTGACAAATATTTGTGAAACGGCTATAAAGGAGGCTCTTTTGGACTGGGGGATTAATGTAAAAATCATTCATGTTGGTACGGCGCAGACAGATCCCGGTAATATTATTTCGCCGCAGTTTAACCGCGTAAAAGCGCTTATGGGAATAGGCGGCGGCGCCACGGTTACATACATTCAGTCAGACGGCTGTAACATGCTGATCGATACAGGATTTGAAAATGAAATGGATAGCAGTGATGAAAATAAGATGAGAAATCATAATAGGCTGCAGTTTGAACTCGCACAGTCCGGGCTTACGCCTGAATCAATTGATGGCGTACTGATTACGCATGCGCACCGAGATCATTATGGCAATCTTGACATGTTTAAACATGCTAACTGGTATTGCCTTAAAGGAACGCGAGATACCTATCCTGCCTTTATTGGGAAAAAGATGACAGAAGTAGCTGAAGGCGAGAAACTGTGTCAGGGGACAAAACTCCTGCATACACCCGGTCATGTAGAAGGACATGCGAGCCTTCTTTATACCAATGCTGCAGAAAACTTTACCATTGCCATTGCAGGCGACGCCATCATTGACCTCGCATGGCTAAATTCACCGCATTACTATCACTGCAATGGTGATTTTTACAGCAAGGCACACATGGTAGAAAGTCAAGAAAGGCTCCTCAGAAGTGCCGCTTTAATCATACCCGGACATGGTAGTCCTTTTTGGGTCAGACGCAGCAGCGGTAAACAACAATTAAATGAATGAACAGTTGAAAAAATTAGCTGATGAGATATTTGACACGTGTAAAAAGAGTTTTTGCACGTGTTTTTTACATTTCGCACATCGTTTTCAGCAATAAAACGCGGTAAACTATAACTATCAAAAGCAATAACCCGGAACCGCATTCAATATTAGAATCAAAATCGAAGCTGAAGCCCGAAAGTAATACATCATCAGCAATGCATCATAAGTGGAATTTTATAGGTGTACATAGTGGCAATTGCCGAAGGAGGACTGATATGGGCGAACATAAGCAATTAATACAAAGTCAATCGCAATATCAGATTGAGGTGCAGAATCACGAGCGTCAAATCGCACATTCATGCATTCGACCGATAACGCGACAGTTTGAAATGGAAACTTTTATTGGCGCAAACCGCTGCATCGCAATGCGCAATCGCAGTCGCAGCCTTCATGTCTATAATTTTGCAGCCGACGAGATACAACGCGATTTAGCGCTGCCTGAGAATTGTATGAATTTCTGGAGTACGGTAAATATGTGTGCACCGGTACTGTCAAAGGATTTGTGTTTCTTTTATGCAGTGGGAAATTCAAAAGAACTGGGGACAGCTTATTATGCATGGGAGATTGAGACGGGAAGATGTGTGGGACGTATCGAGATGCGTTCACGCGCAAGACATGATCTTTTGTTGCCAGATCATCTTGCTGTGGCTTATCAGCAGGATAGCATCATCTATAAAGTGCCTTTTGACGCCAGTCAAAAATCAGAAGCTCTTTGGATTGAAACAGAAACGATTCAGAATCTATTTTTATCCAGAAACGGGAAGCTGATGGCGTATCGCTGCGGACCGGGGATTACGATTAAAATCGTCGATCTAACGGCGAAAAAAGTCATCGCATCAATTGATTTTAAACAGATTGCTGACACACCTTACATCGACATCCGCGATATTAGGTCAAGCCGTTTTTACTGTTCCTTTACAGATGATGGCTGCTATCTGCTCGTTACAGCGGGAGATTTTAGCGCGAAAATTTTGTATTATGGCGTTGTGGATGTCTCAACGGGGAACGTCAAATATCGCGGCAAAGAATTAGTCGCCGATAAAACGTCAGGTTTGATGGATGAAACCGCAGCGGTTATGGCTAACAGCGGTGAATGGCTTTACTTAAATCAAAGGATGATCCAATTAAAAACACAGAAATGGTGGCCGATTCACCTGATGCATGCCAATACAGTATTGAGCAGGGCTTCATTTACAAAAGAACAACGACAGCATATCCTGTTAGATATCGAAAAGGTTTACATAATGGCGGTGCATTTGAGCCATTTTTCAGTTGATGATCGGACACACTTCATGGATAACGAAAAAAGAGCTATCTTGTCAGACTGGCAACAGATTAAAATGAAAGATGATTTGATCTTTTACGCGTTGTGCATCCCTGAAATTGAAGGCATTGAAAAGGTTCAAAAACCGTTTATACCATTAATTATGGAAGAGGTTATAGCCGATTTGACAAGTTTTTTAGAGCGGGAGAAGCTGCGACTCAATCCGGCGAAAGTTGCTGTAGTAGTAACCAAGTTTATTCACGGCTTTGATTTTATTGAAATAGCGACGCGACGCGTTTTGTGTTCACTGGAACGTTTTAAGGATGGGTTTGTCTTTATAACTCAGGGAGATCAGCTGTCACCATCCGGTTGGTTTTATACCAATAAACCGGATTGCATTCTGATTTATGAAAAGGCAACAGAAAGGCTATTGACAGCGGAGGATTCGCAGCGGGATATCTATTATCACACGCACAACCGCAAGGATCTAATCAGGGAAGCACTTTTGGGGAATGTAGCCTTTTCACAAGGTTTGCAGCAGCTAAAAGACACCTATGATGCGGGGGCTCCTGTATTGATCGAGGCACAGGAGAGGTTGCTCATAGAAGCAGCGGCAAGCGATTTAACGAAATATCACCCTACAGCAATGGCAGAAAAAAAAGGAGGCGACGAAGATGAAATTGATGATTGACGACATGGATCGGATCATGGGTGATTGGCAAACCAATTCGCATGTGACGGTGAACCAGCGATCGCAATGGCCAAAATCGATAAAGAAAAAATACCTTGGCAATGATGCGGCGGATTCTCTTCGGCTACTCGAAGCAGATGGATTTGATGACAGCTTCGTGTTCGATCAACCGCATAATATCGTTAAACGCTGCTGGTATACCAATGAATACCATTGGCCGCAGGTTGAAGCTATTATGCGATTTGGACAGTTTTTCCATATTGGTGTGACGAGAACATTGATTCTCGTCGTGAAATGTTTTTATGAACAATATTGCAGGATCGCGTTAAAAAAGGCGCGCAATTGCGGTGGAATCGGAGAATTGTATGCAATTGGTACACAATATACGAAAGCATTTACAGCTGACTTTGAGGCAATGCACGATTTGAAAACGCTTTATGACGTGTTTGAGGAAACTTGGCAAAAATGTGACGAAAGCAGAATTTATGAGGATGGTTTTAATAATTTGATGAAACATATTCTCACGAGCAGGATTTACCTCTTTGGTGCGGAAACCATTGAAATTGAGCAGTTTAGTCAAGACAGAGCAAAAGAACTGGCAATAGAGAATCAAAATAACCGCACGGTTGTCATCCAATATGAAGCGTTAAAGATGCAATGGCTCAATAAACTAACAGAGCTGGATAATCTCTTGCTTTCGATGGAAAAACTGAGATTGACCATAGCGCAAACCAAACAGCAGTGGATGGCGGAATTTGGTGAAAGTTATATTGATATATTGGATCGCCGCCAGAAACTCAACAGAAGACGCGATTATCGGCAAATAAAGGAAGACGAACCGCATTTGACGGAGGCTGAAATCAACCAAAAGATACTGCAAAGAGAGAAGGCGTCAAAGCAAAAAATTGCAGCAGCAAAGGATTCTTTTAGGTGGGCAATGACATTGAAACAATATGCAAGCATCAACCTGCATTCTGAAATGCCGTCTGAAAAGGAACAAAAACAATACCTGAACGCTTATAAGAAGTGCCTGCGGGAAATCTACTTGAAAACACATCCTGATGCAATGCTCAACCATGCGTTTACAAAAGAACAAGTTAAAGTGCTTGAGGCACTTTACAACGAGACGATCGTTATTCGGGATCAGGAGCTGGCCTATGATACGCGTTCATTAATGGTACTGGAAGATATCTTAGAAAGGGTGAAGCTCATCTGGCGGCATATGGGGATTGATATTGAACCGGAGGTCGTCTTGGAGGGGGATGATCTTAACAGTTTATCTGATGATATTGGTAAAAAGACGAATGCCATTGAAAAGAAAGAAACACAGATTAAGAATGAAATGTTTCTTTTGACCAATGACCCCGTCTATATTGAAAAACGAGAGAATCTTGTTGATGCACGTGCCATTAGGCGTCAGCATGAAAAAATGAATGCTGAAATTGAACGGCTTAATCAGCAGCTGGAGTCAGCATCATAACACGGCGATCACGCTGTGTTCACAGTTATCTATTGCCGAAGGAGGTGACAAGTGATGAGAGTTTCAGAATTGCAGATACTGGCAAAAGCCCATTATAAAATGCGTACGATCACGATCCCCGTGCTGTTGGCACAGTGGCATTATGAAATGCCTTCTGAAGTCATGCGGATACTGGACAGATCAGGTTTAACGCCGGATGATTTCAACAGGAGCCTGCAGCCTTTGCTCTCCCAGTACCGGCCTCATGATTTGGACATTATTGAAGATGCCAGCTTTGAAAACGACGGATTGCCGCTTGAAATGCACGAATTGCTGCGTTATATCCTTGATGATGAAAAGTATGATCTCGTTAAGCACTGGCGCCGGCAAAATGTCGATTTGCCAATGATGCGCGCCAATATCTACGAATGGCAAATGTCACTGAAATATCGGGCTTCTCAGAAGCACACGGCAGAGGCGTCGCTTGTGGATGTCGGACGAAACTTGACTCAAATGGCGCGTGAGGGGCAATTTAATCACTTGCATCCGGATGATGAGACAGTTTCGGCGATAAAACACATTTTGCAGCGAAGAGAAAAAGGCAATGTCATCCTAACGGGTCCGGCTGGTATTGGCAAAACCGCAGCGGTTCAGCTGTTGGCAAAGCAAATGGCAGATGACAGGCGTGAGCAATTCACGATCATTGAGATTTTTACTTATCAATTGATCAGCGATACAAAGTACAGGGGCGAGTTTGAAGCGAAGCTAAACCGCGTCTTCGAAGCGGCGGCAGCGCTGCAGCCAGTCGTACTCTTTATTGATGAAATACACACGATCATGGGGGCGGGCAGAACGGAGAACGGCAGTCAGGACTTGGCCAATCTCTTGAAACCGCTGCTGACAGATCGCCGTTTTAAGATGATCGGTGCGACGACGACGGAAGAATACCAGCGGTATATCACAAAAGATCCGGCTTTGGAACGCCGATTTCAGGAGCTAAGGTTAAAGGCGCCGTCGGGTATGCGGATGTTTCAAATTGCCAAGACGTATGCCCGGACATTAACTGATTTTCATGGTGTTGCGATTGACGATTCCATCATTGTCACCGCCATTGAAAAGGCAAATCGCTTTATGACCAATCGGCAACAGCCTGATAAGACGCATGACCTACTGGATAGTGCCTGCGTTTATGCGAAAAACAGCCAGTATACCGCCTTGTCGGAATCAATGATTGATAAAGTGCTCAGTGAGATGGTGAAAATACCGAAATGGATGATAGCGGATACACCGATGTTTTCAGCAGAACAATTAAGCAACGCGTTAAAATCGACTATTATTGGGCAAGATGCGATCATAGACCGCGTAAGCGAACGATTGTATCGGCGATTTTGCACTTCATCCAGACGCGATAGTCCCCGTGCGGTCTTTCTGTTTACAGGCCGAACAGGTGTCGGTAAAACACAGCTTGGCAAAGCGATTGCCAAACAGCTGACGGGCTGTGAAGATCACATGTTGCAGATTGATTTGTCTGCTTACAAAGATTATGCAGCCATCAATACGCTTATCGGTTCTCCGCCGGGCTATTCGGGAAGCGATAGAGAGGGACTGCTTACAGGTGCTATTGCATCCAATCCGTTCACTGTATTGATATTGGATGAGATTGAAAAGGCGTCTGTTGAGATTATGCGCATGCTGCTGCCGCTGTTGGATACGGGCAGATTAAGAGATGCACGTGGGAAACTAATAGATGCGACCAATACCGTGATTATCCTGACGACCAATGCTGTGACAGAAGGAGATTTCAATCGACGAAATATTGGTTTTCAGACAGCGGCTGTTTCCCAAAGTCGTGCGATGACCAATGTGTACCAAAAACTATCAGCTTGTTTCTCCAGTGAATTCTTGTCCCGAATTGACGATGTGCTGGTATTTAGCGATCTAGAAGCAGCTGATTATGAAAGAATCGTTAGACAGCATCTAAGAGAAACGGCTGCAGTCGCAGCGAAAGAATCAGTATTGGCTGAATTAAATGAAACAGTACTATGCCGAGAAATCTTGAAAGTTTTTTACAGCCAGCCGGACAGACAAGTTAGAATATTGAAACGTCTAATTGATCAAACGGTTTGGACCTATCGGCACCAACTGAAGGAGGTGGCTTGTCAATGAAATTTGAGAAGATGACAGTTGCACAGAAGCGTGCGCGAATTGACGCTTGTATCCGTTCCGGACGCGATCGGAAGTTAAAACAGTATCTATTGCAAGAGGATTTCACGTATAGTCTGCTTTCGAATACAGGCGATGAAAGACCTAGAATAATCAATGCACTTGTGGCGATGAGAGGTGCCGAAACGGCTGATTTTCTCATGCACTATTATGAGCATTACAGTGGTGCACGGCAAACGATTATTGAACATCTGATCCAAATGGATACACCAGCGACCATTGGTTTTGTCGTTTCATTGCTTATGGCGCAAAAAGTGCCTAAAAAAATGATTGCCGCCATTTATCAACAACTTACGCTGAGCGTCAATAAAGCATTGTGTACACCGTTAAGCCGATTTTTTATCGACGATGCACAAAGTCGCGCTGCATTGGCGATTTTGCTGGGCAATGGTCGTGAGAGAGTTATACGAGGCGATGAATGGGATTATCATCGTTATGCAAGAGAGGACGAACAGTCGTTTATTGAACACGTTTACACTGCATATGAGACTCAAAATAGAAACGATCAGCTATTGCTCATACAGGCACTTGGCACTATTCACAAAACAGCTGCGGTCGAATTGCTGGTGGCACTGGCAGCAAAACACCCATCAGAAAACAGCTGTCATCGTTTGGCGATTATTAAGGCGCTGGGATTTTCGAAGTTGGATTTAGCACTTGATTATTTGGTGGCGACACTTGAAATCACTGAAAATTACGATTTGAAAGCAGCGGTTATTCAAGCGATTGGCATGTATGGCGATCGGTTGCCAGCGGCAAATCTTGAAGCGCATTTGATCAGTCCACCTTGTGTCAGAAAGGCTATTAAAGAGGTTCTCTGCCACAGAGGCATGGGTGCTTATGAGGCGATTATCAGAGGTGATCAATTGGATTTTGAAAGATTGCTTGCCTATAATGAAGCCTATTATGCACCGCTGATCACAAAGAGAAAGAAAGTATTGCGGCTTAAATTGGATTCGGCAAATAATGCTATAGAGGAAGCGGGACTGCTTTTGGCGCTAGGCGACTCAATCGGGCGCAGTTATTTAATTGAAAGTCTGGGCAGCGATAATGGCAATATGAGAAGAGAAGCCGCTGAAATGCTCGACTCATTAGGTGAGCCCGTATACGCGACAATATTTAGAGGCGAGGCTGCAAAAGATTTTGAAAGGCTGGGGACACTTGATTTTGATCAATACCAAGCTGATATCATGCACATTTTTGAAAAATGTTCCAGTAGACATCGAAAGCAAGTGGTCATGGCATTCCGTCAGTATAAACGCAAAAATACTGAAACAACCTTTGAACAATCGCTGTTTCCGGAGATAGAAGAAGCACAAGAAGCAAAAAGGATTAACGACCAGCCTGTGCACACGGATACGGGTTACACCATTGAAGAATACAATTCTGGCTATAAAATTTACAATTATTCACCGCATACGGATTTTTACGAGTGAATGCGGTAAAAAGATGCTTCATCAAAAGAGAGGTATACAGAAAATGTGTGATACAATTTTTCAAAACCCGATCTATATGATTGTACCGTCAATGAATTGTCAGGCGTCCTGTCGCTACTGTTTCGGTCCGAATGTCGGCCAGACGATGACGCTTGAAGATGCTCATAAAACCATCCAATACATAAAATGGCTTTCAGAAACGACTGAACAGCAAACCATCCAAATTGCATTGCATGGCGGCGAACCGCTTTGTGCAGGCTATACAGTTATTAAAGCACTTATTGAGGGGCTTGCCACTGCTTTTTCAGGGAAAAATCTCAAGCTTTCAATCCAGAGCAACCTGTGGCTGCTTAATGATGCCTATTGTGAACTGTTTAAAGCGCATGGCGTAACGGTTGGCACCAGTTTAGACGGCCCAAAAGCGATATGTGATGTACAGCGCGGTGAGGGGTATTTTGAACAGACGATGCACGGTATACAAAAGCTCAAGGAAGCAGGCATTAAACATGGCGTGATCGCTACGTTCACGAAGCAATCATTATATGAATGGGAAACAGTGCGGTCATTTTTTCAAATGCATCAAATGCCATTTGATTGTCATGGTGCTGTTGCATCACCTGTTGACGCAAGGGAAAGCGCGTGGCATTTATCGCCGGAAGAATATGGTCAATTGTTCATTGGTATTATAGATGATTATCAAATAAAGGCAAACGAAATGAAGCTGCCCGTGATTGATAGGCTATGCAGGGGGATTTATCAAGGTGAAAATGCACTTTGTACATTTCGGCATTGCTTTGGCATGTTCCTCATCATAGACCCTAGAGGAGATCTTTATCCATGTCAGCGTTTTATTGGCCATCCAACGGCGAAACTCGGCAATATTGTCGATGCGCCAAATGTAAAAACACTTGTAAGCAGTCGGGCTGGGGCACAATTTTTAGAAAGGCAGAAAGCGATTGATGAAAATTGCGATATATGTACGCATTTGACATACTGTCGAGGCGGATGTGCCTTTAATGCCATGACGAACGGTAATTTCTTGGCAAGAGATTATCTATGTGAGGCTTATCGATCAATTTTTGACCATTTGCATGATATGATGACGTGTGAACTGGTTTCTGATGCCAATATAAACGCAATTTTGTCTGCAGGGCCGAGTTTAGAGGGGAATCCATTTTTCCGGGAAGGCACTTACTTAAAGAGTGCAAAGGGAAAGCATCC
This sequence comes from Clostridiales bacterium, assembly GCA_030446305.1. GTDB lineage: Bacteria > Bacillota > Clostridia > Peptostreptococcales > Acidaminobacteraceae > Fusibacter. Next base: position 35,586 of record JASUSA010000027.1, read on the forward strand.
ATGTATAAACAGCGGGTAACCACAATCATGTGTAGATGTGATTGTTCAGCGCATCAATATGGGCATGCTGTGCAATAAATTTCGAAAGCAAACACGTCGTATAAGTGGGTATTAGATGTGTATTAAATCAGTATATACGGCAAATAGAATAAGACGATATTTAAGGAGGTAAGGTTATGCGGCTGTTCTTTAATCTGGAGGAAACAATGCGAAAGACCGAACGCGTATTAATGAAGCACCCATATACGACAAATGCGGCGATTTTTTATGATACACCACATCAGGAACGTGTATTTTTACGCATTGAGATGCAAAATGCCGTTCACTACCTCGGGACGAGTCGGTCTTGGAATTTACGTGTGAATATGATGTTGGAATACGCAAAACTCAGTTCAAAGCAAATCATTGCACAAGTTGACAGTTTTGTAAAAGAACGAATTGAAATGGCTCAGCGAGCAAACACCAATGTCAATGCCGGGTGGATTTACCATACGAGCCCCTATTTCACTGTAGGAATTGTGCTGGGCAATACGGATGCTTCGGTTTTCTCGATTGAAAAGACAGAACATGGTTACCAGCGACAGTTGAATCTGGCAGTCAGCTATCGGTTGGGATCTCTTAATGCCAATGCGGCGAGACTGATGGACATTATTCAGGAATCTGTTGATACAGGTTATATCAACCAGATTCCTGATAATAAATTCATCTGCAACATCAAAGCATTAAAGGCCTGTGAAAAGACGACGCGATATAATGGGAAAACATATACCCTCTATGACTTTCGCGATTGCAGCTTTAATGATCGCAGCCTCTATTCACAGGCATCGCGCATGTATTATCAGCCCAATACACCGGTTGAACTCATTCAGATGATTAACGAACGCGTCGACAGAGAAGTACACTATAAAATTGCAGATCGGTATTGATTAACGCGTTCGAATTGACATTGCTACTGTTCGGCAGTTTCATCCGTTTTCAGCAAGTAGATATACTGAGGCGAACGGTAGCCGACAGCAATATGCTGTACGTGTGCCTCAGTAGCTTCAACTGCTTCAGATCCATTCGGTACAATTGTGCTGGATTCAGAAGAATAGCTGAATGTGTAAAGACCGCTTTGAAGTGACAAGGCAAATGTACCGGAAGAATCTGTTATGACACTGCCCAGTGTCAGTCCGTTTTGACCGTATTGTATTGTCGTATTCGGCAGTGGCGCCAGCGATGCATCATAGAGGTGCCCTCTGACAGTAATAACAGGGAGAGAAACGGCCTGAGCATTTAACGCTTGAGCATTTGCAACGCTGTTTGCGTTATTTTGTGACTGAGGCGGTGCTGACTGACTGGATGCCGCTGGCGTGTTCGCCGAGGTTCCTTGAGTTGGAATAACACCTTCAATATAAGCCATGCCGGCATTGTCAGAGTAATAGCTGTAAAGCCAAGAAGTATTTTCAGCGTTTATAATCGTATAGGTACCCGGGGACAGCACCACATTCGGTTTGACGAACAGCACGGTATAACCTTCGTCATCAAAGGACTCGCCAAGGACAGCGGTCCACGGGCCATAGATTTTACCGGCCTCATCTTTCAAACGGATAGTGCTGTTGGCGTTCGGCAGGGTGCCGAGCTGGTGCATGACCTCAAGATAATCGAGGATCAGTGTTTCTTGAACGGTGAATGAGGTGCCCTTGGCAGGCGCCGGTTTCATTTTATAAAAGTCTTCATTGTCAAAGATCATCTCTCGTCTGCCTTCAACAGCAGGGGAATTGATGAGGGCGGCATCATCAGTCGTGTCTTTCGGATAGCTGGACCAGTTTGCACTCGCCGGTATTTCAGATAAGATGCCATTTAGATCATAAGCCGTTTGCTTGGGTTGTTCAAAATAGGTATTGCTGTTTTTGAGCGTTATGTAGTGAAGGACTTCTTCGGCAGTGATGTTTGGGTTGCAAACGCCTTTGTTCATTTCAGTTTTGATCTCATAAGTGCCGGCATACTTTTCAGCGTAGATTTGTTTCATTTCTGCATCGTAAGCTGCGCGCTCTGTGAACATATTCTTGCTTTTATACATCGGTTCTACGGTAATGGGTTCGCTGACGGCAACGGGCATTAAATCATAAGCATATTGATCAAACAGTGCAATCACATACTGTTTTTGTTCAGTTGACTTAATGGTTTCAAAATAAGGTGTCGTTCCCAGATTGGCAGCCATAATTTTTGCCTTATAGGCGGACTCCCAGCCGGCCTGATACCATTCGGCGTCCGGTGTGTATTCAAATAGGCCTATCCAGGCCTGATCGGTTGTCGGTGCATTTTCAACGGTAAACTCAATCATTTGCCACATTTTAACATCGTTTGCAGCGACAGTTACCTTGGGAATCACGGTAGCGGGAATTGCCGTTGGCACTGCAACTGTTTGTGCCGTCGGGACGGACTGGTTTACATCGGCAAAAGCCAAAGACATGGTTCCAGCTATAAAGCATAAGGCAAGTAATAGCATACGCATTTTTTTCATATTGCGTTTCCTTCCTCTCTCTAAGATGCCTTGTCGGACTAAAAATAAAACGCTTTATCGGACTAAAGACTCAATTTAATTATACCATTTCTTCACCTGAGCAATCTACGCTTATTTGCCAGATTGCTTTTCAGTGATTTGTCAGTTTGTTTTCAGCAGTCTTTGAAGCAGCACCCATCCGCGATTTATTAAAAAAATCTTCTATATTTGAAAGCCCTTTACTGAATTTTAATACATTTTTAATTAAAAAGCAGTTCCGATTTGTTAAGCTGTAATCAGATCAAAGACGGTTGGCGTAGAACCGTCTATTTCGGGGAGGCAGTGTTGCACACTTTATATTATTTTTCGGGAACCGGTAATTCTATGCATGTGGCCATAGAACTTGCAAAGCGAACCAATGGGAAGGCAAAGGCAATGCTCAGTGAACAGGATAAAAGCCTCAGCGGCGAAGTGGGATTGATTTTCCCCGTATATATGAATGGTTTGCCAAAGCCGGTAGAAGCCTTTATCAAGCAGGCGGATTTTTCAAAAGTGACCTATTTGTATGCCGTGTCAACACATGGCGGTGTTCCGGGAAAACCGGAGCACTATTTAAAACACTTATTGGAAAAACATCATCAGATAGCGCTTGATGATTACCATGCTATTGAAATGATTAACAATACACCGAAAGGTGTGGCACCTAAATTTCTAATGCATTTGGACTGGGAAAAGGAAATTACAGCAGAGAAGCGTCATGAAATGCTGGCGCGCGAGCTGACGGCTATTGATGAAATTGCAGATGCCGTGAACCATCGCAGCATGGGTTTCAAGGAAGCGCTCGTCATGGGAACAAATAAGATTTCATGGACTGACAAGCTGATGTGGCACATCGAATCGTCGCCAAAACTGGTATTTGAGGTAGATGATTCGTGTATAGGGTGTGGAATCTGTGAAGAAGTTTGCCTATCGAATCGCGTTAAGCGTTCCGATCGCCCAGAATGGGCAGATACGGCATGCTACTATTGCTATGCCTGTTTCAATTTTTGTCCTCAGCAGGCGATCTACGTTAAACATTATGAGAAAAAAATGGGGCGTTATCATCATCCGAATATGACAAAGGAAGCAATTGCCAGCCAGAAGTTATGAGATAACGCATTGTTGATGAAGCGATGACTATTTAGAGATGGCATATAGCCACAAATAGATAGCCATAAATAGATAACGATAATAGATAACGATAATATATAACAATAGCATATAACACGAATGGTTGGGTGTATTTTTCAGCAATAAGGTGGTTTTGCATTATAAATAGATGATAATTCCCGAGAATATCGATAGGATTTCGATAAATCGTTTGAATGTTTCTAAAATCTTGTTACAATAAGTAATAATAATGAATGTCCAAAAGTGCCCAGTGATGTTTGCGGCGCGGGTGATTACCCGAACGCTTTGGAAACAGAGCTCGCTATTGTCAGGGTGCACGATTTAGCATAATTTTGACGAGAATTCGGAGGAAAAAACATGAAAAGTAGAATCGAAACGAAATGTATCCACGAGGGGTGGAAGCCAGAAAAGGGCGCTGCCAGACAATTGCCGATTTACCAAAGCACGACTTTTAAATACGATACCAGTGATGAAATGGGCAAGCTGTTTGATTTAGAGGCAGAAGGTTATTTTTATACCAGACTTCAAAATCCAACCAATGATGCTGTTGCGGCAAAGATTTGTGCGCTTGAAGGTGGTGCGGCGGCAATGCTCACGTCATCGGGACAGGCTGCTAATTTTTACGCGCTCTTCAATATTTGTGAGGCAGGGGATCATTTTATTGCTTCTTCTGCAATTTATGGCGGGACATTTAACCTCTTTGGTGTGACCATGAAGAAGATGGGCATTGAATGTACATTTGTCGATCAGGATTTACCGGAAGAAGAACTGGCAAAATACTTTAAACCAAACACAAAAGCTGTTTTCGGCGAGACGATTACCAATCCCACTGTTTCTGTCTTTGACTTTGAAAAATTTGCAAAACTGGCGCATTCACATGGTGTACCACTGATTGTGGACAACACTTTTGCGACGCCAATCAACTGCCGTCCCTTTGAATGGGGTGCCGATATCGTTACGCATTCGACGACAAAGTACATGGATGGCCATGGCGTTGGCGTAGGTGGCTGCATTGTTGACAGCGGCAATTTTGACTGGATGGCGCAGGCTGAAAAATTCCCGGGATTAACGACGCCGGATGATTCATACCATGGCATTATTTATGCAGAGCGATTTGGCAAAGGTGCGTATATTACCAAGGCAACGGCTCAACTCATGCGTGATTTTGGTGCGATCCAATCGCCGCAGAATGCATTTTACCTCAATGTCGGTCTGGAAACACTGCACCTTAGAATGAGACAGCACTGCGAAAATGCACTGGCAGTGGCCAAGTTCCTAGAGGGAAACGATGATGTCGCTTGGGTCAATTATCCGGACTTAGAAAGCAATCCTTACAATGCGCTGGCAAAGAAATATTTACCGAAAGGTTCCTGTGGTGTGCTATCCTTTGGGATCAAAGGTGGCAGAGAGCGTTCCATTCAGTTTATGGATAAACTGAAACTGGCTTCTATCGTCACACATGTCGCAGACAGCAAAACTTGTCTTTTGCACCCTGCGAGCCATACACACCGTCAACTTACAGATGAACAGTTGAGAGCTGCCGGTATTGCACCGGATTTGATTCGGCTTTCTGTCGGGATTGAAAACGCCGAAGACATTATTGATGACCTGAAACAGGCGTTGGCACAAGTCTAATTAAAAATAAAAGCGGCAGCGGGTAGCTGCCGGGTTCACATTAAACGCTCTGCGTT
>JASUSA010000028.1 GCA_030446305.1 Clostridiales bacterium
GAAACACCGATTGTTAAAGACTACATCGTCGGTTTTGGATTTGTACTGCTGGGATCTGTATTTATTGCACTGATCAAAATGATGGTTGTACCGCTGGTCTTTGTTTCATTAACGCTTGGTGCAGCTCAAATGGGGGATGTTAAAAAGCTGGGACGTATTGGCGGCAAGACGCTAGGTTTTTACTTAATGACAACTGCGATTGCCATAACACTTGCCATTGTCGTTGCAACCGTATTCAAACCAGGCAGTTTCATGCAGCTTACGACGAATACTTACACGTATGAAGCAGCAGAAAGTCCGGCCTTTGTACAAGTGCTCATCAACATGATTCCGACGAATCCTATTGCGGCGATGGCAGAGGGCAACATGCTCCAGATCATTGTCTTTGCACTCATTTCAGGAACGGCAATTACAGTACTCGGTGAACGCGTTGCGCAAGTGAAAATGATATTGGAACAGCTCAATGAAATCATCTTAAAAATGGTCATGATTATTATGAAATTTGCGCCAATCGGCGTATTTGCACTCGTCGGAAAAACAATGGCAACGTTTGGATTTGACGCTATCGGCTCATTGTTAGTCTATATGCTCTGCGTATTGGGTGCATTGCTGCTGCATGCTGTTTTTACCTATCAGGGTCTGCTTTTTACAGTGACGCGGCTTAATCCAATCCAATTTTTTAAAAATTTTGCACCGGCAATGGCAGTGGCATTTTCAACGTCTTCAAGTAATGCGACTTTACCGGTTTCCATTGAAACGGCAGAGGAACGCCTCGGTGTTAATAAAGAGCTTGCATCCTTTACCATGCCGCTGGGCGCTACCATGAATATGGATGGCACGGCGATTATGCAGGGTGTGGCCACCGTTTTTATTGCACAGCTCTATGGCATTAACCTTGGTATATCAGATTTTGTCACAGTGATCTTGACGGCGACGCTTGCCTCAATTGGCACAGCAGGTGTTCCGGGGGTTGGGCTCGTCATGCTGTCCATGGTGTTAACCCAAGTTGGCCTGCCGGTTGAAGCCATTGGCATCATTATGGGAATTGATCGTATTCTCGATATGTGCAGGACGGTTGTCAATATTACAGGTGATGCCGTTTGCACACTCATCGTTGCAAAAACCGAGAATGAGTTCGATGAAACCGTTTATTATCGGGCGAACAACACCGCTGAAATCGTGGCTGATGCAGAATGATTTGATGTCAAAACAACGCGCATTAAAAATTAATATTTGTGTTTTGCGTTTATTCGCATCAATTGCGTGAATTTTCTTGCAATTTCTTTAAGAAACTGTAATAATTATTAATTATTATGTTTTGAAGGAGGTAGGAATGAAGAAAATTCTTGTGAGCAAATGTCTTTACGGCGGCGAAATCGTAAGATATGACGCGGCGGATGTTACCTGTGAGCACCCGACGTTCTTAAAGTGGAAGGCAGAAGGGCGTCTGATTCCGGTATGTCCTGAGGTATTTGGCGGATTGCCGACGCCGAGACCTGATTCACAGCGCGTTGGCGATAAAGTGTTGACGGGCGCCGGCACGGATGTTACAGTCGAATACACAAAAGGGGCGTTAGAAGCACAGCGCCTTGCCATTGTCAATGAAGTGGCTTTTGCCATGATGAAAGCAGACAGCCCTTCGTGCGGCAGTAAAATGATCTTTGACGGCACGTTTACAGATACGCGCACACCGGGACAGGGAATGGCCGTAGAAATGCTCAAAAACGCCGGTGTCAAAGTATTTGATGAAGATGATTTTGAGGCAGCTGAGGCTTATTTGGCATCGGTTGAAGCATAAAGCATTGTATTATAAAGGCAGATGCGTACGGATCTGTCTTATAGGCACCCTTTGTATTATTTAACGATGAGAAACCTCACCATACAGAAGGCTTAAAACACTGTCTGTCATGGTGAGGTTTCTATTTTTGCACTAGGGTTGGCAGCGAATAAGTGGGGCGGTGGATGTCATGATCTGAAAAAAGTGATATGATAAGTAAAGTCAAATCCATTTATAAATGAAGCCCATAGAATCCCATACATGGAATAGGTCGCCCAATACCGTTGAAACAGGTTAATAGTATTGGCAATCGTCAAGGCGCAATCTATCAGAAAGGAAACAGGATGCATTTAAATGAAGAAGAAATCATCAAAAAATACGCGGTTATACGCAAATTAACCCTTATAACATACATAGTGATTTTTATTGCAGTTCCAATTTTATTGATTACATTTCTCTTAACAGGTGAGGAAAGCTTTTTGAGGAAGTGTGTCGCAGCGCTTAGCTTTATACTCTTCGGGGCCAGTGCATTTGTTTTATTGGTTGTCAGAAGATGTCCGAACTGTCATCACTGGTTTTCCAGAAATGTCTTTGATCCCAAAAATTGCCCGTACTGTCATGTGAGGCTAAGATGAGAAAGTCATAACGCTGGAAGATGACCGTTAATATTAAGCGTATTCATGATGACAACAGCGCAAAAAGAATAGCAAAAAGCAGGGGATTCCATACTTTAAACAATTGTGAATTTCAAACCTTTTGTGAACAAAATGACACGACATTTCATTGCATTTTAAAATCTGATATAATGGAACGGAACGAAATTTGGAGGATTAACATGTCTAAAAGAGAAACGCTCAATATTGAAAGTATGGATGATATTTTAGCCAGAAATGAAATTGCGATAAATAAAATTAGAGATAGACTGAGCTCAGACCCTAACAATGAAGGCCGACAGCTTCGCGTGTGTACACAAACGTATGGCTGTCAGATGAATGAACACGATTCGGAAAAGCTGACGGCAATGCTTGCAGAAATGGGCTATATTGCGACTGATCACTTTGACGATGCCGACCTCATCATCTTTAATACCTGCTGTGTTCGTGAAAATGCAGAACTTAGGGTTTTCGGCAATTTGGGACACATTAAAAAGATTAAAGAAAAAAAGCCGGACCTCATATTGGCAGTTTGCGGCTGTATGATGCAGCAGCCTCATATCGTCGATGAAATTAAGCGTCAGTATCGCCACGTCGACCTCGTCTTTGGCACACATAACCTTCACAACTTCCCGGAACTGCTATTATCCTTTATGGATACGCATAAGCAAGTTGTTGAAATATGGCAGTCAGAAGGCGATATCATCGAGGGGCTGCCGGCAGACAGAAAATTTGATGTCAAGGCATTTGTCAACATCATGTATGGTTGCAATAATTTCTGTGCTTATTGCATCGTTCCTTACACCAGAGGGCGTGAACGTTCCCGTAAGCCGGAAGACGTTTTGGCAGAAATAAAGATGCTCGCCGACAATGGGGTTAAAGAAATCATGCTGCTCGGACAAAATGTCAATTCATACGGCAAAACATTTGAAGCGCCTTATGACTTTGCCGATTTACTGCGCGATGTCAACGCTATTTCCGGCATCGAACGCATTCGATTCATGACATCGCATCCCAAGGATATTTCAGATAAACTGCTTGAAACAATTGCATCGTGTGAGCACGTCTGCGAATCGCTTCACCTGCCGGTACAGGCAGGGAGCAACCGTGTCTTAACGGCAATGAATCGCCATTATACACGGGAACAGTACCTTGAGATTATTCGAAAAGCGCGCGTGTTGATGCCTAATATTGGTGTGACAACGGATATCATCGTCGGCTTTCCGGGTGAAACCTATGAAGAATTTTTGGAGACGCTGGATCTTGTTAAAACGGTGGGCTATGATTCTGCGTTTACCTTTATTTATTCCAAACGGACGGGAACCCCTGCTGCAGACATAGAAGATCTTACCACGGATGAAGAAAAGCATCGTCGATTTGACATGCTGTTAAATACGGTGCAGGACATCGTTAAAGAAAAGATGAAAACCTATGCGAATCAAACGGTAACGGTGCTTGTGGAAAATTTCTCTAAGCATTCAGAAGCATTGCTCATGGGCAGAACACCACAGGGAATTACCGTCACGTTTGAAGGAAATGCATCACATATTGGTAAGCTTGTCGATATTAAAATAACCAAACCAAAGCATTTCTCACTCTTTGGCGAGATTGTTGCCGAACATTAAAATAAGGACGGTGTCAACAGCATGAATCACGAAATTGATCGCAGCAAATTAACGCCGATGATGAAACAGTATTTTGAAATAAAAGACCAGTATGAATCTTACCTGCTCTTGTACCGACTGGGCGATTTCTATGAAATGTTTTTTGACGATGCCATTTTGGCATCACAGGCGCTTGAAATTACACTAACCGGGCGAAATTGCGGCCTTGACGAACGCGCGCCGTTATGCGGCGTTCCCTATCATTCAGTTGAAGGGTATATCAAAAAGCTCGTTGACCAAGGCATTAAAATTGCCATCTGTGAACAGGTAGAAGACCCTGCGCTGGCAAAGGGACTTGTCAAGCGCGAAGTGGTTCGCATTATTACACCTGGAACGGTTATTGACCCTGAAATGCTGGATTCTGCAAAAAACAATTTTGTCGTCGCCGTTTCAAAATCTGAAAGGGCATATGGTATCGCCTATTGTGATATTACGACAGGACTTTTTAAAACGACCACACTGGCCTCTGTTCAAAAGTTGACGGACGAAGTGCTCAAACTGACGCCAACGGAGCTCGTCGTACCAAACAATGACACAGTTGACGCGCAGTTTACACAGGAAATGACACATCAGGGGATTACAGTAACGCCTTTTGATAAAACGGCATTTGAGAGCCAAGGGGCTGCTGAGACCTTGAAGCGCGTTTTTAAAGTTCATACGGTTGAGGGCATGGGGCTGTCAGAATTGCCTGAAAGCATCTGTGCATCCGGTGCGCTCGTATCCTACATTGAAGAAACGGCAAAAGTGCCGCTGAATCATTTGACGCGGCTACAGGTATATCAGCAGTCGCGCTTCATGATTCTCGATAAGTTTACAAGACGCAATTTAGAATTGACTGAGACCATGCGCACCAAAGAAAAACGCGGTGCGCTGTTATGGGTGCTCGACAAGACGGGAACCGCCATGGGCGCCAGACGCTTAAAATCATGGCTTGAAGAACCGCTGATCGATGTAGAGGCTATTACAGCACGTCATGATATGGTCGCAGCACTCCTTGACGATATGATGCTGCGAAGCGATTTGCGCGTACTGCTAAAACAAATTTATGATTTTGAACGTTTGACGTCAAAGCTCGTTTACGGCAATATCAATCCAAGAGACCTTATAGCGCTAAAACAGTCAGTGGAAGTTCTGCCGGAACTTCGACTGCGGCTCGGCGATGTCGACAGTGAAGGACTCCATCAATTAATGGGCGCCATTGATCCACTGGCTGATGTCTTTAAGATAATTGACGAAGCGATTGTCGAAGAACCGCCGATTACGATAAAAGACGGCGGTGTTTTTAAAGCGGATTACGATCAGGCACTTTTTGAACTCCGGGAAGCGGTTACGAATGGCAAGCAATGGGTGCTGGATGTTGAACAGCGTGAACGGGAAGCAACCGGGATCAAAACAATGAAAGTGGGCTTTAACAAAGTCTTCGGATACTATTTGGAAATATCAAAGGGCAGTGCCAAAATGGCACCTGAACACTACATTCGCAAGCAGACGCTCGCCAATGCAGAGCGGTACATTACACCTGAACTAAAGACCATTGAAGAGCGCGTTTTGGGCTCGGAAGAGAAAATAGCCAGACTTGAGGCCTCGCTGTTTGCCGATTTAAAAGCAGCGCTTTCAGTGCACATCGAACGTATTCAAAGAACAGCCGATGCCGTCGCATCGTTAGATGTCCTCATCGCATTTGCAGAATGCAGTTATCGTTATGGCTACAAACGGCCTAAGATGACGGATAAACAGACGCTGATGATAAAGAACGGCCGCCATCCAGTTATTGAGCGCATATACAATGGTTCGGTTTTTATTCCCAATGATACGCTGCTGGATAATCGCGATCAGCACTTTTACATTATAACGGGTCCCAATATGGCAGGAAAGTCAACTTATCTGAGGCAAGTTGCCCTGATTGCGCTCATGGCACAGATCGGCTGTTTTGTTCCGGCAGATAAAGCTGAAATTGGCGTGGTCGATCGAATCTTCACCCGTGTCGGTGCATCGGATGACCTGTCACAGGGTCAGAGTACGTTTATGGTGGAAATGACAGAGCTTTCTAATATACTTTTGAACACAACACAGAAATCGCTGATTATTCTTGATGAAATCGGACGCGGTACCAGTACGTATGATGGACTGAGCATTGCTTGGAGCGTCGTTGAATATTTAACCAAACAAAAGGCGAAGACACTCTTTGCAACGCATTACCACGAACTGACGGAGCTAGAAGGTCGGCTGGAGGGTGTTAAGAACTTTAGAATCGCCGTCAAAGAGAGCAAAGATGATATCATCTTCCTCAGAAAAATTGAAAAAGGCGGTGCCAATCAGAGCTTTGGGATACAGGTTGCAAAGTTGGCGGGGGTACCGGATGCCGTGATTCAGCGTGCAAAGGAAATTTTATCACACCTCGAAGCCAGCGATATTAACAACACGCTGTCGCAGATGCCTGCTAAAAATGAGGCATCTTTGGCGCCGATTGAAACGGCGAATGCTTTGGATAAGGGTGGCTATAGGATTACAGAATCGCTGCACGCCTATCTTGAAACGTTAAATGCTGACGCCATGACGCCAATTGAAGCCATGAATGCACTCTATGAAATTTTGAAGGCCTATCGTGAACAGTAGCGAGGAGCTATTATGAGCTTAAAACATATTTATAAACTGGATGAGATTACAGCAAGTAAAATTGCCGCCGGCGAAGTGGTTGAGAAACCGGCAATGGTGGTTAAAGAACTGGTTGAAAATGCTATTGACGCAGGTAGCACACACATTCACGTGATGATCGAAAAGGGCGGTAAAAAGCAGATCGGCGTGATCGACGACGGTACCGGTATTGCACGTGAAGATTTAAACCTCGTCTTCGAACGGCATGCTACCAGTAAGATCAGAACGCTTGAAGACCTTTATCAAACGGCATCTCTGGGTTTTAGAGGGGAAGCGCTTGCAAGTATCTGCGCTGTTTCAGAAGTGACGCTCATTACAAAGACTTCGGCAGAAGAAGTGGGATCGAAGGTAACGGCTAAAGGCGGAAAAGTATTGGAAATATCAGAAATTGGTGCACTCACGGGTACATCGATTACCATACAAAATCTGTTTTTCAATACGCCTGCTCGATTGAAGTTTTTAAAATCCGATCAAGCTGAAGCCAAAAGCATTTCCGAGTTGATGAGTCATTTGGCGCTGTCGCATCCCGAAGTTGCCATTGAATACACTTTGGATGGCAAAAGTATTTTCAAGACACCCGGTAACGGTAAGCTTGCCAATGCAATTTTTGAGGTTTACGATCGCAGTTTAATGCAGAATCTATTTGAAGTATCCCATGAAGCACTTGGCATCAAATTGTCGGGATTCGCTTCGACATTTGCCTATACCAAGGGCAACAGCACCCAGCAGATCGTGTTTGTCAATGGTCGCTATGTCAAGAGCGATTTGATTAAAGAAGCGATTATGCTGGCTTACAAACCTTATTTAATGCACAATCGCTTTCCGGTCTGTTTCTTTTTCATAGAATTGACGCCAAATGCTGTAGATGTCAACATCCATCCGGCAAAGACGGAAATTAAATTTCACCATGAAGGCGATGTGAAGCAATTAATTTACGCTGCACTACGAAAGGCATTTAACCTTCACAATCAAATTCCGGAAGTGACATTTTCTGAACGGGATGTATTCAATCGACAAAAACTGGCGCAGCTCAATGAAAATGCAAAAAACGTTGAAGCAATGCCCGATTCTGTCATGCCAACGCATGTTCACAGAACATCGGTCAAGGATCAGAATTCGAGGGGGATGGCTGAACAGAATAGCATACCTTCTGATCCTGTATCCGCTGAGATTGAGGCAGTTGAGACAGACGATCCTATGATGGAAAAGACGCAGGTGAAAACAGAACCTCAAGTCCAAGCAGAACCCCCATTTGAAAAAGCAGTCAATCGAGAATCGGTTGCCGAAACATCATCACCTTATCTGGCTGAAACTGCAAGCGAACAAACAAAATTGAAAATGGGAACCGGAACGGTGCTGGATGCCCATAACGAGGATGCCGGCAGTCAATATAGACTTAAACAGTCCGAAAGACCATTTGCGCATGAAACGTCAAAAGGGCAACCGGTGTCATCGCCATCAACAGCTTATATGACAACTGCATCATCTAAATCACCTGAAAAGGCAAAAGTTGATTTTGCGCAATACGATCTTTCTGCGCTGAGTGCTTTTTCCGATGAAGTACCGGCTTTTCATAAACCGATGGCGGAAGCGAGTATTTATGACGGCCTCATTTACGTTGGCACCTTTTTAAAAACCTATCTCATTTTTGAAAAGGATGAATCAATGTATATGATTGATCAGCATGCGGCACATGAAAAAATACTTTATGAACAATTGATGCAAACTTTTTTTGAAGGGGCAACGGCTACCCAAATGATGCTGGTGCCTGAAACCATTGCACTGCATTGGTCGCAGTCGGATGAAATGTCACAAATACTGGCGTCTCTGCAGATGCTCGGCTTTGAAGTTGATGAATTTGGACCTGACACACTGGTCATGCGCGGCATTCCAGATTTTTTAGATCTTGCAACAGCGCGTGAATTGGTTACAGCATTAATAGAAGGTGCCAGATCGGCACTAGATCATCACATTAGTGAACAACTGATGTCCAAAGCCTGTAAAAATGCCATTAAGGCGCACGACAGCATTGGTTCATACGAGGTTGAAGCACTTTTGAAGGATTTAAAGGCCTTGAAAGAACCGTACACTTGTCCTCACGGCAGACCGATTATCATTTCGTTTTCGAGGCAAGAGCTCGAAAAACGATTTAAGCGCATTGTTTAAAGCGCGATGCCTGAAGAAAGCATCAAATGAAAAGGATAGTATATGCAAAATAACCCTAAAATCGTCATATTAGCTGGGCCGACTGCTGTTGGCAAGACGGATCTGTCTATTGCGCTGGCAAAAGCGATGGGGACAGAGATTATTTCGGCTGATTCTGTTCAAATCTATAAAAAACTCAATATTGGTTCGGCAAAGCCTACAACGGCAGAAATGGACGGTGTCGTCCATCATCTCATTGATTTTGTGCCGCCGACAGAGAAGTATAGTGTCAGTGATTATGCGCGTGATGCGAAACGTGAAATCCGCAGGCTTCACGAACAGGGAAAAACGCCGTTAATTGTCGGCGGAACAGGCCTTTATATTAATGCGCTGCTATATGAGATGAATTTTGGCGAGAGTATGGGGGATGACGACTACCGAAAGCGCATGGAGGCGTATGCCGAAACTCAGGGTGCGGCTGCACTTCACGCTAAACTTCGGCAAATTGACCCTGAAGCGGCAGAGCGCATCCATCAAAACAATATCAGACGCGTCGTCAGAGCCCTTGAAATCAACCACATATCAGGTCATAAAGCCGGTGACTTTGCGACAGTTCCTACACTGACGAAAGATTATAAAATTTATTTATTTGGCTTGACGCGAGATAGGGAAAAGCTGTATGCTAGAATAAATAAACGCGTAGACCTTATGCTGATGCAAGGATTGATAGAAGAAGTAGCTGATCTAAAAAATATGGGCTTAGATGATAGTTTTCAATCCATGCAGGGTATAGGATACAAAGAGGTTTTGGGATATTTGAATCATCTTTATGATTACGATACGATGGTTTCGCTGTTAAAGCAATCCAGTCGACGGTATGCAAAGCGCCAAATGACGTGGTTTAGGCGTTACGACATTTTGCAGTCAATCGATTTGGAAGCCTATCAAAGACATGATGACATTGTCCGAATAATCCTGCCAAAGATAAATATAGAGAATGAGGAGGAAGTACAATGAAAAGTGCAATCAATTTACAGGACGTATTTTTAAACCAGTACCGAAAGGATCAAACACAGATTACGATTTTTCTAATCAGTGGTTACCAGATCAGAGGGCTCGTTAAAGGGTTTGATAATTACACGATTGTCTTAGATAGTGAAGGCAAACAGCAAATGATTTATAAACATGCTATTTCAACCATTATTCCGTCAAAAGCTGTAAATTTTCAAGGATAAAACGCACCCATAGGAGCAGATGACAGTCTGCTCTTTTATTATGTAAATAGAAAGTTTTGTACTTTAAGACTTATTGCGGACGATCTAGCCGCGATAAGTTGAAAGCGTAAATTAACACGTGTTTTCATTGTGATTGCATGTAAAACACTTTATAATGTTTATGATGATTATTAAGAAAGGTTGGAAAACGATGTTACAAGAGAAAATAATCAATACCATTCGCGTATTGTCTGCAGAGGCGATTGAAGCCGCTAATTCAGGTCATCCCGGCTTGCCGCTCGGCGCTGCACCAATGGCCTACACGCTTTGGGCCCATGAAATGAAACACAATCCGCTCAATCCTAAGTGGGACAACAGAGACCGATTTGTTCTCTCAGCGGGACATGGCTCTATGCTGATGTATTCACTGCTGCACCTCTTTGATTACGGTTTGCCAATGGATGAAATCAAACAGTTTAGACAACTTAACAGTTTGACGCCAGGCCATCCGGAATACGGTCATACAAAAGGCATTGAGATATCAACCGGGCCGCTCGGACAAGGAATTGCGAATGCAGTCGGCTTTGCTATGGCTGAAGCGCATTTAGCTGCTAAATTTAATACACCTGAACACAAGGTCGTTGATCACTACACCTTTGCACTCTCTGGAGATGGCTGTCTCATGGAGGGGATCTCTTATGAAGCGGCTTCATTGGCGGGCACGCTGAAACTTGGCAAACTTATATTGATGTACGATTCCAATCAAATCACCATTGAAGGCAATACCTCGATAGCGTTTACGGAAAGTGTATCAAAGCGCTTTGAAGCTATGAACTGGCAGGTACTTGAAGTTAATGACGGCAATGATATTGATGCCATTCAGGCGGCACTAAAAGTTGCTAAACTCGAAAAGGACAAACCGACGATTATTATTGTTAAAACGATTATCGGTTATGGCTGTCCGTCGAAGCAGGGTTCACATAAAGTACACGGCTCGCCGCTGGGCGCAGACGGCATTGCAGAAATGAAAAAGTTTTTGGAAATGCCGGAAGAACCGTTCTTCGTAGATGAAGATGTGAAACTCTTCATGAAGAAAAAAGTACAAATTCTCGCTGAAGAAGAACACGAATGGCATACGATGTTTACAGCATATGAAGCGGCTAATCCTGAACTCGCCGCTGAATACAAAGCATGGTTTTCAGGGGAAGCACCAATGGATTTTCTCGAATCAGAGGCATTTTGGTCTTATTCAGAAAAAGCGGCTTCCAGAAGTTCATCCGGCAAAGTTCTAAACAAAATTGCAGAAGTAATGCCTAATTTAATTGGTGGATCTGCCGACTTGGCACCTTCCAATAACTCGGATATGAAGGCAAGAGGATCATTTAGTGCTGAAGACTACTATGGCTCTAACCTACATTTCGGCGTTCGCGAACATGCGATGACGGCAATTGTAAACGGCATGCAGGCACATGGTGGATTAAAAGCATATGCAGCGACATTCTTTGTCTTTTCAGATTATATGAAACCGGCGATTAGACTGGCGGCAATGATGAAATTGCCTGTTACCTATATATTGACGCATGACAGCATTGGCGTAGGCGAAGACGGTCCGACACATCAGCCAATTGAACAATTGGCAATGCTTAGATCCATTCCAAACCTCAATGTTATTCGCCCTGCTGATGCAAGGGAAGTAACTGCTGCATGGTATACGGCGATGACCAGTAAGGAAACGCCAACGGCACTGGTACTGTCGAGACAAAACCTTGAAGTGCTGGAAGGTTCGTCAAGAGAAGCATTAAAGGGCGCATATGTCGTTTCAGAAGCTGCTGGTGCGCCAAAGGCAATTTTAATTGGAACGGGCTCTGAAGTTGGCGTAGCCATGAAAGCACAGGCAATATTGAAAGATGCCGGTATAGATGTGCGCGTTGTATCAATGCCATGCCAAGAATTGTTCGAAGCACAGACGGATGAATATAAAGCGTCTATTCTGCCGAAAGAAGTGCCAACCGTATCCATTGAAGCCGCAACGACCTTTGGTTGGGCAAAATATGCGGATCTCACCATTGGACGCGATGACTTTGGTCTCTCTGCACCGGGCAATGTCCTCTTTGACCTCTTTGGCTTTACGGGTGAAAAAGTGGCTGAAAAAGTAAAGGCATTATTAGCATAGAACGGGAACTCTTCTCCGTGAACCGGCAGTCTGTCGGATACCAACAGATATCAGATGAATGATGAGCTTGCTGGTGCAGACAATAAGCTGAATAGTTAAACAATTTTAAATTATATGATTTGAATTGTCGTTATATAACGCATGAATTTAATGATTAACCCAAAAACGTTCTGCTATTTTATCAAAAAAGGGTTTACAGGGCAGGCGATACCGTTTATAATGACATTGAAATAACATCCTCAAGACTGGCGGAAAAAGTGGAGTTTACCACGAGGGATTGAGGAATTGATGCAAGAACAGCCGACCGCCTGGGCGCCAATAGCCTAGGTGTGTCGGTTTTTTATTGACTAAGCATGACGAAGAAGATTTGAAATATGAAGTGTTTTGAGGATGTTTCAACCGCGAAACACAATTGCACAAATCTAATTGGCATATAGTGATGAATGCATCCGGCACACCTAATCAATGATGAAGTGATTAGGAGGAAAAGAACATGGCTTGGAATGGATTTGTTAAAGGAAATTGGTGTGAAAGCATTGATGTACAGAATTTTATTGCGGTTAATCGCACCCCTTATGTAGGCGATCAATCATTTCTAGAGGCGTCAACAGCGCGTACAGATAGATTGATGGCCTATTTCAATGCGCTGAAAAAAGAAGAAGCAAAACGCGGGGGGGTACTTGATATCGACACCGAACGCGTCAGTTCTTTGCTCAGCTATCCAAAAGGTGTAATGGCGGGATACGATGAAATTATTTTTGGCCTTCAGACAGATCAGCCGCTAAAACGAGGTGTTAATCCTTTCGGCGGCATTAGAATGGCAAGACAGGCCTGTGAGGCCTATGGCTATCAATTGTCTGATACGGTTGAAGAACATTTTAAATACAAGACGACCCATAACGAAGGGGTTTTTAGAGTTTACTCAGATGAGATCAAGGCGATGCGCAAGGCAGGTGTCATTACCGGACTTCCCGATGCCTATGGCCGAGGTCGTGTCATTGGCGATTACAGAAGAATTGCACTTTATGGTGTTGACTACCTTATTGAACAAAAGCGTATTGACAAAAAACGCATTGCAGATGGGCCGATGCTCCAACACACGATTCAGCTTTCAGAAGAACTTTACAAACAAATTGATTTCCTTAAAAAGCTTAAAGCGATGGCGGCTGAATACGGTCATGATATTGGCAAGCCGGCAGTTGATACGGTTGAAGCGGTTCAATGGACATATTATGGTTATTTGGCTGGGATAAAAGAACAAAATGGCGCAGCGATGTCTCTTGGACGCGTCAGTACGTTTATTGATATTTATGCAGAACGCGATATGGCAGAGGGTCGATACGATGAAAAGGCAATTCAAGAGATTATTGATGATTTTGTTATAAAGCTCAGAATGGCGCGTCAACTGCGCACACCGGACTACAACGAACTCTTTGCAGGCGATCCGCTCTGGGTGACTGAGGCGATTGGCGGCATGGGGCTCGACGGCAAAACACTGGTGACGAAGACCAGTTTCCGCTTCTTGCACACGCTTACCAACTTGGGGCCTGCACCGGAACCCAATATGACGGTACTTTGGTCAAATGATTTGCCGGAAGGGTTTAAAAAATACTGTGCGGAACTTTCAATCCTCACCGATGCCATTCAGTATGAAAACGATGATCTGATGCGTCCGCTCTATGGTGATGACTATGGTATTGCCTGCTGCGTTTCTGCGATGAAAATTGGGAAAGACATGCAGTTTTTTGGTGCCCGAAGCAATTTACCAAAGACTTTCTCCATTGCGCTTAACGGCGGCTATGATACAATGACGGCAATGCAGATTGGGCCAGCCATGCAGGTGATGGATGACGAGGTGCTCGATTTTGACAAAGTCTGGGCACGACTTGACAGCTATTTGGAATGGCTGTGTGATAAATACGTCAACACGATGAATATCATTCACTTTATGCATGATAAATACGCTTATGAAAAGACGCAGATGGCGCTGCATGATACAGAAGTACACCGTTATATGGCATTTGGAATCGCGGGGCTGTCTGTGTTAACGGACTCGCTTTCAGCAATTAAATACGCATCTGTAAAACCCATTAAAAATGCACAAGGCTATATTACAGATTATGAAGTAACTGGCGATTTCCCGAAATACGGCAACGATCTGGACGAAGTGGATTCGATTGCTGTTGCACTGACAGATAGCTTTATTGAAAAATTAAAGAAACACGAGACATACCGTCAGGCAGAGCACACCGTTTCAATTCTGACGATAACTTCCAATGTGGTTTATGGCATTAAAACGGACAATACACCTGATGGCAGAAGAAAGGGCATGCCTTTTGCACCTGGCGCTAACCCAATGCACGGCAGAGATAAAAATGGGGCGCTTGCATCGCTGAATTCGGTAGCAAAATTATCATTTGACAGTTGTCGAGACGGGATTTCCTGCACTTTTTCAATAACGCCGCATACGCTTGGCACTGTCATTGACACACAGTCGGAAAATCTCGTCAACATTATGGACGGCTATTTTGGACAGCAGGCACATCATTTAAACGTCAATGTACTTAACCGTGAGAAATTGGTGGATGCCATGGAAAATCCGGACAAGTATCCAAATCTGACGATTCGCGTATCCGGTTATGCCGTCAATTTTAATCAATTGAGCCGAAGACAGCAGGAAGAAGTAATACAAAGAACCTACCATGAGCAGCTTTAAGACTGTATTCACTTGAAATGTTTGCCATGCGTTGCCGTATGTGTGACGCATGACGCTTTTCGTAGACATTTTGGCGTTGCATTTTCAGATCGGGATCGCTTGACTGGATGAAGGTCGCAGGTATCTGGTGTAATTTAGTTGATTAGAAGAGGTAATGATGTTATTGCGTGTTCACAGTATAGAAACGTTAGGCGCTCTGGATGGGCCGGGTATTCGAACGGTTGTTTTTTTACAGGGCTGTCCGCTGCGCTGCGGGTATTGTCATAATCCGGATACATGGTCTTATGAGGCTGGTAAAATGATGACGGAAGATGAACTCTTCCGTCGTATTTTAAGAATGAAACCCTATTTTAAAGACAGCGGCGGCGTTACGTTTTCAGGCGGCGAGCCGTTGAGACAGGCACCGGCGCTGCTATCGCTGATGCATCGCCTAAAAAAGGAAGAAATCCATATGGCCATTGATACTTCCGGTGCCGTTTGGTCACAGGCTGTTGATGAAGTCATTCACCTTGCCGATCTAATTCTCTTAGATATAAAGCATACGAACGCCGACGCTTTTTTTCAGCTCACAGGCGGTCAATTAAAGCAAGTGCTTGAATTTTTAGATGTTTTAAAACGCGATGCAATCCCTTATTGGATTAGGCAGGTGACTATTCCGGGGATTACGGATAGCGAGGCACAAATTGAACAATTGGGGAAAATAACGGCATCTGACAGCAGAGAGCGCATTGAATTGCTGCCATTTCATAAGATGGGAATGACAAAGTGGGAAAAGCTTGGCATTTCATGCCCTTTAGCCGATGTAGCGCCAATGTCTGCAGCTGTGACTGAGCAATTACAGATTTATTTATCCAACATCTGAACACTGTTAAAATTCATATTGAAAAAACAAGAAGACTGTTTTAAATAGGGACTTTTTGGATATCTATATCAATAGGCGTAACGATACAGTCGTCATTTGATAAAGAGGTGAGTCAATATGAAAAGTATTCATGTGAACGAAATCGTGTGCACGCTATGCGCAACTCACTGTAAACTTTCTATCGAACTAGACGGTCCGGATGGTCAGATTAAAAACGTGTATGGTAGTCGTTGCAGCAGAGGTTATGAATACATAAGCCAATGTCGTTCAGATCAGCCGTGTATGATACCGACGAGTGTTCGTGTCAACAGTCACACGTATGAAAGATTGCCGGTCAACTCAGATGCACCGCTTCCGAAAAATAAAATTCCGGATGCGATGATGGTGATTAGAAATGTCGAAGTAACACCACCTGTGAAATCAGGTGAGATCATTATTGAGAACATTCTCAATACCGGTGTAAACATTATTTCAACAAAATCTCTATTGTGATAAGCTTTGCGTAAGCACTTGTTTAAATACCGCCACTATCGGTGTTATTTGGGCAGGTGCTTTTAACATTTTTATTAAGATCATATTACGAAGTGAAAACGAGTCGGTTCAATGGCTTGTGTCATGTTATTAATAAGGTATAATAGAGTTAAGTCTTATCAGTATGAGGTGCTAGATGCAACAGCAAAAAAACAAAAAAACAATGATGACATACATAAAAATGATGGCGTTTTCTGCCATCATTGTCGCGATGGGCTTTGTAGGAGGATGTCAAAATCAGCCTGATCAAGAGCCGCCGGATTTAAGTGACACGGGTTCAGCGCAGCTTATGGATGTCGATTTTTATGCAATGTTTGATTACAAAGTACATGAAACACTGCACTATGAGGGCACAGGTGAGTATTATCGAACAGATACCGTTGAACGCATCGACGATATCAAGTCACCTGAGAACTATCGGCTTTATCTTGTAGAGAGCAATCAAGAGGATATGTCAGATGGCGAAAGCGGCGATCTGTCATCACTTTATCAGTTAAAAGTGTCGGCGGACAGCGTTTCGTATTTTTATAAAGAAGGCATTGAAACTGATTTATTGAAAAAGCCATTGGCGGTGGGCAATAAGTGGGATACAGAACGCCTTGATTCACAATATGGGCTTATGGATGTTACAGCAACCATTATGGCAATTGAAGAAAATGGCGATATCGAAGTGCGGTATGAAGCAAAGGCAGACGATCAAGAACTCAATCTTTTTTCAAAAGTGCAAACGTTTCGTTTTAGTGCAGCGGATGGCGTCGTTGAAGTAGCGCTGGGCGATGGCGATACCGTCGTATCACAGCGCCTTGTCAAAACGGCATCATCGCCTGACAGTGACTATGTTTCCCGTTATGTCACCCCTTCTGAGACATTAAAGGCATTTTACCGTGGCGACGAGATGACTTTTTATGTAGAAGACGCCGTGAAAAAAGCATGGCTATGGCAATCAGAACATGATGATTCAGCGCTTTACAGTGCTTACGACGATTATTTAGATATGCTTGATTCGACTGATATTCGTAGTGTCTCGCGTGCAAAGACGATGCTTAATTTATTTGCCGAACATACAGAAAATGATTTTGAATTGGTAGAGCGCTTTACGGATTTTTATGAATGGATGATGGGCAACTTTGGTGTAGACCTTATCATTGGCGAATCAAATGATCCGATCACCTCTATTTTTGAATATTATCATTATGATGATGAAACAGGCGATCTTGTACTCATTTCGCCTTCGGAACAGGATAGCGCTGAATCTGCGGCGATTGCGAGGCTGTTGTCGGGTAACGGACTGGGGCTTTACATTGCTGAAGGCTACCCATACTTTGAGGCAATGCCGACTTATCTCGATCGATCCATGCCGGTGACATCTGATGAAATCAAGACTTTTTTAGCCTTTAAAAAAGAGCAGTATAAAATATTCCCAATCTATTCTGAGGGATACCTTATTCAACAGCCGGATATTATTGCAGATGCAATGCACGTCTTTGAAATCGCAGCAGAATCGTATCCAAATGAACCGGCTTTTGATGATGCCACTTATTACGCCGATTATTTTTTCGAGATCCTCGCAGTACCGCTTTCCTTTGAAATGGATGGAACGAAGTATTATGCAGGCGGTTATATTCAGCCGGATTTTTATAAAGTTTATCAAAATTACATTGATAAATACCCTAAATCAAAATATACGGCAATTTTCAGAAAGATCATTGCCTATCTCGATTCTGCAAACGGCAAATATACAGAAGCGCTCAATCAGTATTTAAATGATCTAGGCTATGCAGCGGATTCCGAGATGATTCACGAAGCGACGCAGCAGTTGGCTGATTTTAAGGCGATTGAACGCAAGGCAACAGCAGCGAAACCTGTTCGCGCCAACCGCGTTGAAGTTTCTGACGGCATTTCGCTGATTGAAGCCATTGCACCTGATACGGAGATTGTTTTAAAAGCGGGACTCTATCAGATTCCATATGACAACTTTGGCAATCCATATGTTTCTTGTGAGGATGGCACCTTAACCATTAAAGATCTGTCAGGTCTTACCATTGTGGCAGAGGGCGGAATCCAGGCTGATATTTTAACGGATACCTATATGGAAGTGATTAAACTCCAATCCGTCTCCGATATCTATTTTGACAACTTGCGCGTAGGACATATCTATGCCTATTGTGTTGGCGACGTGATCGCCGTAAAGGATGGACACGATCTGCACTTTGACAACATGATTTTATTCGGCTGCGGTTATCGCGGCATTAACCTTGAAAATACTGAAGATGTTCATGTGACGAATAGCCTGATCAGCGATTGTCAAGCGAGTGCCATTAAGCTTGATCATGCATCTAATGTGACGGTCGCCAATAGCGGCCTTCTTCGGAACGGTGAACAGGTCCTGCAATTTGCATCTTCACGTGATGTTTACTTTGAAAATGTTACAATAAGAGACAATAGCCTTATGATGTATGAGGGGCAAAATGGGTTAATCAAGATTGATGACACGCCTACGCTGGTATTTGACAATGTCGCAATCTTTAAAATGGTAGATCAGCCAATGATAGAGGGAACAGGACAGATAATTGACAGCGACGGCAGTATCATTGCAGAAAAATAATGTGTGGAGGCACTTATGAAAAAAAAGTGGATCATTATTCTCATCGTTGCTGCCTTTGTCATGATTTCCGACGCCAAAGGGCTGTTTGACAACTATGAAAACCAAGTGTATGACAGCTTCTTTCAAGGTGAGAATGAAACAGATGACCGCATTGTCATCGTTGCAATTGATGATACATCGATCAATATGCTGGGGCAATGGCCGTTTGATCGATCGTATCACGGCGAACTGATTGACATCATTTCGCAGGGCAACCCAGCTGCGATTGGCATTGACCTTTTGTTTGATTCTTACTCAAATGCAACATCGGATGATATATTGGCTGCATCGATTGAAGCCGCAGGCAACGTGGTCATGGCAGAACAAGTCAAGTATACGCCTAAAATCAACGGTTACAAGCAGGGAAGTGATACACTGGTCAGGCAGTTTCCAGAGCTCTTGACAGGTTCCGTTGAAGGCCATATCAATACGTACCCGGATGGTGACCGCGTTATTCGGAGAACGACGCTCTTTGCACCTCAGTTTGTCATTGACGATGCCAGTTACAATTATTTGCCAAGCTTTGCCTATCAGCTCTTTAAGACTTATACAGAAAATGCAGATATTTCAGATGCAGAGCGAAGTACCTTCGAAGCCAGTTTGACAAAGTATGCCGAGGAAGGCAAATCCTATTTTATTGATTACAAGGGGATGCCAAGGCAATATGATAATATTCCCTATGCACTTGTTTACAATGAAATGATACCGCCAAGTTATTTTGAGGACAAAATTGTTTTAATTGGGCCATATGCCAACGGTCTCCTAGACGAGTACATCACCCCCGTCGTTCAGGAACAGCCGATGTTCGGTGTTGAGATTCATGCGAACATCCTGCAAAATCTCTTTGATGACAGCTTAAAGACACAAGCGCCGGAAGTATTTAACCTCGTGACAATTCTCGTATTGGCAATACTGACATTTTTTATTTCAGAACGTTTTTCACCGCTTAAAGGGCTTAGCATTCTCATACTTATCGCCGTGGGTTACTTGTTCATCGGTAAAAAAGTCTACGAGCAGGGGTATGTGCTTGAACTCTTTTATCCGCTCTTAACAATGGGTATTCTGTATGTAACGGCTTTGGCCTACCACTATTTGGAGCAATTAAACGAGAAACGACGCATTCGATCGCTCTTTGGACGCTATGTCGCACCACAGGTTGTGAATAAGATTTTAGAGGATTCTGACAGCATCAACCTCGGTGGTGAAAGACGGTTTATTTCAGTGCTTTTCGTTGATATTAGAGGATTTACACCACTTTCAGAGAGATGTGAGCCGGAAGAGATCGTTGAAATTCTCAACAGCTATCTGGATCTATGCGAACAGTCCATTTTTACGAATAAAGGTACGCTGGATAAATTCATTGGCGATGCGACCATGGCGATTTACAATGCGCCGCTGGAACTTGAAGATCACGCCTTTTATGCTGTTAAGACAGCTTGGGATATGAAACAGGGGGCGGCGCTGTTAAAGGAGGGCTTGCTGGAACGCTTCGGCAAAACCGTCGATTTTGGCATCGGCGTCAATACCGGTTATGCAGTTGTCGGGAATATTGGTTCAAAACGCCGAATGGATTATACGGCCATTGGTGACACCGTCAATACATCTGCACGCCTTGAATCAAATGCGAAGCCCGGGCAGATACTGATTAGTCAGACAACCTATGATCTCGTCAAAGAACGCGTTGATGTCAAACCGCTTGGCGAAATCAAAGTAAAGGGCAAGGAGACAATGATACCAATCTACGAAGTGGAGGGGATACGTTCTGATGACACCAAATCAAATTAAAGTCAAATTTTTAGGCGTACGCGGCTCATACAATTTATCCAATGCAACCATCAATAAATATGGGGGCAATACGAGCTGTGTACAAATTGAAACAGCTGACGATGTCATATTTGTTGATGCGGGAACAGGCATTACAAAGGTTGACGATGTCTTTGAATCGAAGCGGCTTCATCTTTTGCTGACACATTATCACTGGGATCATATTATTGGACTGCCCTTCTTTTCAACCCTTTACACGCATCCGTATCAGCTGCATGTCAAGGGATTTAAGCCTGAAAACTATTCGCTTGAAGATGCGATGAAACTTTTGTTCAATCCGCCTTTTTGTCCGATTGGCTGGCAATCTGTAGCCAATCGCATGATGATTGAAGAAGTCCCCATGAAAGGTGCTTTTAAGATTGGCGACATTGAGGTGAACCATGTGCCAATTATGCATCCCGGAGGCGCTGTTGGCTATCGTTTCAATTTTAAAGGCGTTAGCATCTGTCTTTTAACGGATATTGAACTAAGTCCGGAATTTCAGACTTATGAAAGTGATTTTGAACACATAAAAGCATTTGTTAAAGATGTAGATGTCATGGTAATGGATGCCGCAATGACGGATGATGAGTACTATGGCAATGAAGGCAGCCGAAAAGTCGGTTGGGGACACTCGACCATTAACGAATGTATTAAACTTGCAAAATCCGCTAATGTCAAGGCGACTTATATTACTCATTACTTGCCGTATCGCAAAGATCGCACAAACGATGCGCTGATAACGCTGATCTCCAAGGATCATGAAGGCATTTTCTTTGCAGCAGAGGATTCTGAGCTCATCTTGGAAGCGCGTTGAAAGGACAACATTATGGTCAACACGAAGATAAATGACTACTATGAAAAACTCATAAAAGTGGGCATGGCATTAACGGCAGAAAAGGATTATAATCGCCTACTGGAACTTATTTTGACCGAGATGCGGAAAATTGCCGATGCCGATGGTGGTACACTGTATATTTTAACGGATGGCCTCCTATGCCACAAAATTATGCAAAATGTTTCCATGAATGTATTTTTGGGAGGTGGCGGAGAGAGTATTGGATTCGCACCTATCGTCATGGATGAAGCCAATATTTCCGCCTATGCGGCAATTCATCAGACGGCTGTCAACATCCCCGATGTCTATCATACCAATCTATTTGACTTCTCTGGGCCTAAAAATTTTGACAAAGAAACGGGTTATGTTACAAAGTCGATGATGGCCGTGCCGCTGATTAATCGTTCCGATGAAGTAATCGGCGTGGTTCAGCTGATCAATGCCATTGAAGATGGAGAACTGGTTCCGTTTAATAAAGAAATTGAAAAGATATGTCTTGCCCTTTCTTCACAGGCGGGGGTTGCCCTTGAAAACATGCAGTATGTGGAAAATATTCGCGGTTTGTTCGATTCCTTTGTCAAGGTTTTGGTCACCGCAGTAGAGGAACGAACACCATACAATGCCAACCACTCTCGCAATGTAGCTGTCTTTGTGGAACGTTTTGCCAAGGCCATAAACAAATGGCAGGATGGCCCTTACGCTGAGACCTATTTTGATGAAGAGCATATTAAAAGGCTCGTTATGGCAGCATGGGTACATGACATCGGCAAGGTAACGGTTCCTGAAAATGTTATGAATAAACCGACGAGACTGGCATCGGAGTTTGACATTGTTTCAAAGCAAATCGAACTCATTGAGGCCAAAATTAACGAACGGTATTATCAGGCGCTGGTTAAATCGGATATTGTACAGGAAACGGCTCGGGAACTTTGGGAAATGGATCTCGCGTTTGTCAGACATGCACGGGAAATCGTTCAGAAAGTCAATGAGCCGAGCACTTTTGTCGATGATACGCTTCTACGCGATATTGATGAAATCTATATGCGTCACTTTATTGGTGTTGAAGAATCAATATTATCGGAGAGAGCTTATGAATTTCTACGAATTCAGCGAGGAACACTGACCAATGAAGAGCGCACCATTATGGAAAACCACGTTGTGACAACAGAAAAGATGCTTTCAAAAATGACGTTTCCAAAGGATTTGAAAGAGGTACCATGCTGGGCGATTAATCATCATGAGTTTCTCGACGGGTCGGGTTATTCAAGAGGCTTAAAAGGCGATGAAATTTCCACAGAAGTTAGAATGCTGACCATTATTGATATATACGATGCACTGACGGCAACTGATAGACCGTATAAAAAGGGAATGCCGCCAGAGCGTGCTTTTATGATTCTGGGCAACATGGTGAAAGAAGGCAAGCTCGATGGTGACTTGCTGACGATTTTTGAAAATACAGATGCCTGGCAGTTCAAGAATTAAAACATCTGTTATTGTCGTTTTCGCAGCTAACGTTTTAGAAAATCAGTACACTTTTTAACCAAAATTTAAGTATTTCAAAATGCGTTGATAATGCAATTTCGCTATAATTGATTTATTGAAAGTGAAAAGTGACAATGTTGGTTAAAAATAATGATGATAAGGGGAAAAAAATGAGAGCACATGAAGTCGATTATAAATTATTTGGTGATGATCTTCAATTTGTTGAGATTGAACTCGATCCAAAAGAGAGCGTTATTGCCGAAGCGGGCGCGATGATGTACATGGATGCGCCAATTACCATGGATACCATCTTTGGTGATGGCGTCGAACGCAATGATGGTTTGATGGGAAAACTCATGGGAGCGGGCAAGCGCATGATTACAGGTGAAAGCCTTTTCATGACGCAGTTTACCAATACGGGCAGCGGCAAACAGCGCGTCGCTTTTGCAGCACCCTATCCAGGCAAGATTATTCCCATTGATTTAACGGATTACAATGGCCGTTTGGTATGTCAGAAAGATGCCTTTTTATGTTCTGCGAAGGGGATTGCCATTGATATTGCTTTTCAGAAACGCATTGGCGTGGGGTTCTTTGGCGGTGAAGGGTTTATTATGGAAAAACTGGAGGGAGACGGACTTGCCTTTCTAAATGCCGGCGGTACAATTATTCAGCGCGAACTTGCGCCTGGTGAAGTGATCAAAATTGACACAGGCTGTCTGGTAGCGCTTACCGATCGCGTCGATTACAACATTGAAATGGTGAAGGGGATTAAAAGTGCCGTTTTTGGAGGCGAGGGCTTGTTTCTCGCAACGCTTAGAGGGCCTGGCCACGTTTGGCTTCAATCACTGCCGTTCAGCAGAATGGCCGACCGTATTCTATCCAGTGCAAGAGCGCATGGCGGCAAGAGCACAGGTGAAGGCAGTGCACTTGATTTGCTGGGCGGCCTCGGCAATTTACTTGACGGTAAATAGTAAAATATATGAAGAAATGGTTTTCGATTCACAGTTTTCAATTTGGTCTGACTGTTTTTATAAGCTGCTGAATCGTCATAAAGCCTTTGATAAAAGTCCAAAACCGGCGTACACGCGAATGTGTCGCCGGTTTTTTGTACATGATTATAACATGGTTTCGCTATTGTAAATTACGTGATTACATGATCTCATTATTACATGATCTCATTATTACATGGTCTCGTTATTGCATATTTCGTTATTGCATTGCATGATCGCGTTAGTACATGATCGCGTGTTGCGCAATGCATGACAGGACTTCCCGCGGTTAAGCATTTTTCTCTCCATGATTTTTTTCCTTGGGTTCAAAGAAAGACAAGACGACAGAAAGAATGAGCAGTACAATTGAAATATAGATTTCTGTGTGATGCTTGTCAACCGGACAAACATTTGGCGGCAGGTTGGCGGTGCTCATTCTAATTACAATAAATGTATAGAGGGACATCACGATTGCGAATAGAAAGATCGCATCTGATATTTTCTTAATTCGAGATTGTTTGGTATAATACATAAGTAAGCGTTTCATATGTGTCCTTTCAAAGTAGAAATCATTCATTGATTGGTACTTAACATGATCGGTGTCTTTAAGACAGTTTATCATTAACATCACACAGGAACAACCGTATGATCGCGAAATAATCATCAAAGGAGTCGGCATGCAGATAGAAATTGAAATGATCAAGTGGCTGCAAAGCTTTGCAACACCTCAATTAGATAGAGTATTTGAATGGATTACCATGCTGGGAGAGGATACAATCTATATTTTTATTCTAACGCTGCTTTATTGGTGTATCGATAAACAGCTGGCACGAAGAATTTTATTGGGGCTTTCCTTATCCGTTTGGACAAATGGCTTGATCAAGACCATGTTAAATTTTCCAAGACCGATTGGCGTTGAAGGCATTCGAAGTTTACGCATTGAAACGGCGAATGGCGCATCTTTTCCCAGTGGGCATACACAGACGATTGCAACTTTTATGTGGCTGATTGGACATGAAGCAAAGCGGCGCTGGGTGTATATTGTGGGCATATTATTGACATTAGCCGTTGGTATTTCAAGGCTTTACTTAGGTGTACACTGGCCAAAGGATGTCATTTGCGGTATTGTTTTTGCGATTGTCATTGGCCAGATTGCCATTGTTATTAATCGCAATATTGAGCAAATGGGGCACTATATGCCGCTGTTTATTACACTGGTATTGGCGCTGGGTTCATTGTTCTTTTATCGGGATATTGCCTATATTAAGACTGTTGCAATGCTCTCCGGTTTTGTCATCGGTTATGCTCTTGAAGAAAATTTTGTGAATTTTGATGTACGCGGCAGCGGTGACCAGCAATTGTTTAAATATATTATTGGGATTGCCGGAATCATCGGCATACAATTTGGATTAAAACTCATTTTGCCATATACGGCACCCTATATTTTTGCGCGTTATTTCTTAATGATGGTTTGGGGACTCTATTTGGCGCCACAGCTCTTTGTTATGCTTAGATTGTCGCGTCATCGCATC
The DNA here is from genome assembly GCA_030446305.1 of Clostridiales bacterium. Lineage (GTDB taxonomy): Bacteria > Bacillota > Clostridia > Peptostreptococcales > Acidaminobacteraceae > Fusibacter. The sequence goes on from JASUSA010000028.1 coordinate 25,679, forward strand.
TTCTAGGAGGTTTGATGGCATATCAGAACGCACATCAGAACGCACATCAAAATGCACATCAAAATGCACATCAGAAGGCAATTGCCTTTGCACGCGAGAATGGTTTGTTCAACCAGCTTGAGGGAATATACGCGCAAGTACCGCATTGCGACGGCTGTATTGGCTGTAAAACTTGCTGTGCTGAATCAGTGGATACGACGTATATCGAATTTCTTTATGTGCTCAATTGTTATTATCCTGATTACCAGGATTTATTATCCCTGCCCGATGATATGCAAAAGCGCTTATTGAAATTTACACTGTTTGAATTGTCCATTCCTCAGAAGTGCCCTTTTTTAAATGAGGACGGATGCTGCGAAGTCTATGAAGCGAGACCGTTGGCTTGCCGAGTATACGGGACGATGTCACGTTCTGATTACGAAGCGAATTACCGTGCGGTTATTAGGCAGAACCTCCATTTGGGACAGATGCTCCAAAAAGAAAAGGGCTTTATGCCGCATCGCGCATTGATGATGCGAAAAATTCCGTTTTGTGAACATGTTTCGGTTACGACGCAAACGACAACCGCAATGAGGACGGCATGGCAAAACGAACTCGTCAATTTGGATGGCAAACTGTATTTTGAATCATTAATGTCAATGGCAAGGCTTAACGGGCATTTGGCAGGACATTTCTTTATAGAAGACGGTATTTTGGAGAGACTGCCGGAAGACTTGATAACATCGCTTCGCATTGGCATACTTGAAGCGCTTCAAAATCAATATAATGATCCGGCCTTACAAATCAATAACGGCGAATAATGTGTGTTATCGTCATTTTTAATTTGACTATTCCATTGGCAGCATTGGAGCTTGTTAAAAGACCACATCGAAATATCATATAAAAAAACCACATCATATTCTCAAAGATAATATGACTTATCATTGGATAAAAGATTTGAGCGTTAAGTTTTTTGGATGCTCCAAATCTTTTTTTCTTTTTTTGTCACCGAAAAATGAGCGCAGTTTCGTATAACATGGTGTCAAAACAATAAACACTTTGTAAAAATAGGATAACAGGAGGCAACAATGAAGAAAATATTACAAGCGACATTGGTGTTAGGGCTTATTGTATCACTTGCTGCACCAACTTTTGCAGGGAATGGAAACGCGAATGCCAATGGCAATGGCAACAGTTCAGACAAGGTGAACGGCAGTACGTGGAAGACGCAGCTTCAGAATGAAATAAAAGTAAATGAAAAACTGGAACTCAAAATCCATGAAAATGCTATCTTGGATGACGATGATGACCAAGATGATGACGGCGTCATTTACAATGGTTTGCCCTACGGTCTATTTAAAAAGGAAGTATTGCCCTTTGGCCTTTCCAAGCGAGAAGAGCTGCCTTTTGGATTGGCAAAGCAAATTGAAGGCTATTGGGATAACGGACTGTATCAATTGGACGCTGAGGCATTGATTGAAAAAACAGAAACACTTATTGAAACGGCTCATGATACTTACGATGCATTTGAAAACAGCGATTACACAGATGAACTCGATGCACTTTCAGACGCGATTGACGAGGCTGAGGATGCAATTGATTCACTAAAAGAAGCGATTGATAATGCTGCTGAAGGCGAAAGCATTTCGTTAACGGCACTGACAGATGCCTTTAGAACACTCCAACATGCCGTGTCCGTGTTCAGCGATTTGGAAGTTGTGGATGAAGATGCCGTAGCAGCACTGACTGCACAGATTGAAGCAATTGAAGACGTTTTAAATGGTTCGGTGTACGGCGAAATACAGGGCATTTACCCAACAGATGCGGATGAGGCACTCATTGATTACATGGATGAAATTGAAACGGCAATGGATGATGGGTTAACGTATTCAGAATACTTGATATACAGCCGAAACCTCACGAAACTATATGATGCTTTTCTTGACAGCAAGTATGCCGTTGAAGATGAAATTGCAGCGTATAACGAAGCCGTTGAAGATTATCAAGATGAAGTTGCAGCGTGGTTGACAGCCGGTCAAGTCGATGATACTGATATTGCTGTGATCAGTACGGCATTTTATGACTACTACAAAACGGTGATGCTGACGCCGACACTTGATGAAGATGCGCTTGTCGCTGCGGCTGCACTCGATCAGCGTCTTGACCGCATTGAAACGGCGCGCGAGGTGCTTTTGGCCGAATAGTGCCAATACATTGCAGACAATATGCAAATGACGTATAATGGCTTCAGTATGGAGGATTCTTTTCATGAATGATCACTCGATTATTGAGGCAAAGCAGAATACAGTGATTCGCAATCAGGTTATTTCAGAGAAAACCCCTTTTGTCATCTACATGGTCTCTCAAACTATGGGACGTTATGTCGAAACTGAAAACGATATTGAATTTCTCATTGGGCTTGAAGCGCTTAATGAAGCAATTGATAAGTATGATCCACAAAAGGGGGCTTTTGAAAGTTTTGCAGGAACGGTTATCAAGAATCGTGTACGCGATGAATTGCGTCAAATGTCAAAGCGTCAAAAAATGATAACGATCCATGAAGATATTGAAGCAACTGCCGGCGAAGAGCGATTGGATTTAATGATAGAATTAAATGAATTTAGTGAACTGTTAAAAAAGTACAGATTGGATTTCGACAGCATGGCAGTAAAATCGCCGGCGCATAAGGATACACGTATCAGAGCGCTAAAATGTGCTGCTCGGCTTTCAAAAGTGACGGCCATTGCAGCCGCTATCCAATCTACTTTAAAATTGCCAATCGCAATGATTGTTAAACATAAGCTTGAGACGCGGCGTTTTTTATATGCCCATCAGCGATACGTTTTGTTTGCCAGCTTGGCATTTATATACCAATTTTCTCAAATAACGGCGTGGATTGTTGAGGCCATGGGAGGTGAGCGCGATGAGATACTATAAAGGGCGTGTGATGCAGATTGAAGCAGATATTGCATACGTTTTTTCATCAGAAGGTAAAGTCGTGCGGCTCCAAAAACTTGGTGAGATGAAGCTTGGCCAGTCCATTATTTTTACCGACAATGATATTGTGTACGAGAAAGTGCGTATACCGAAATGGCTGCGTGTTTACACAGCCGTGCCGGCGCTTTTGCTGTGCCTCATGGTGGGCTTGTTTCAGTTCAATGCCGTACAAGCTTATGCAGCCATTGCAATAGATATTAACCCAAGTATGACATTATTGCTTAATCGCGAGGCTAGAGTGCTGCGGATTGAAGCACACAATGACGATGCGGAAGATTTGCTGGCAACGTTGGAACCAATGAAGGGCATGGAGGCTGTTGATGCCGTTGGAACGATCCTAAAAGCGTCTGATGCGCTGTATTTAACGTCGGCAAACGACGATGTTTTTCTGGCGGCAACTGTTTTAAAAGATGATTTTTCAACCGCCCCTGATGTGATACTCAATGAAATCATTTCCGATGCGACGCAAATGACATTTGATGAAGACGTGATGATCTACACGACGACACTGGAAGCTGATGTTTACCGCGCGTCAAAGAATGAAGATATTTCCATGGCAACTTATGTTTTAGCGCATGAAGCAGAAACGACGCGTATTCGTGAATCTTCAGAAACGGAATCAGAGGCAAAGACACCACAGGCAAGTGAAACAGCGCTAACGCATGCAAATGAAAATGCGCGAATGTTTAAACAAACGCAAATTCCTCAAAAGTCAAAAGGGAAAAAGACAGATGTATTAGACGAATCAATCGAAACAGATACTGAAAACAGTCGCTCAATTGAATCTGAAAAGGATCAAAATCCTACAGATAATGGCAACAATACCAATGGCAACGGCCAAGGGAAAATCCAAGATATGCCAGGGGATCGCGATAGTGGCAATAACAACGGCCAAGGTAAAAGTCAAGATACATCAGGTGGCAACGGCAACGGCAATAACAATAGTAGCAACAGTAGCAATAACAGTAGCAATAACAGTAGCAATAACAGTAGCAATAACAGTAGCAATAACAGTAATAACAGTAATAGTAACAGTAACAGTGGTAAAAATGACGCCGTGGAAAACGATGCTAGTGACAATACCAATGGCAACGGCCAAGGGAAAATCCAAGATGTGCCAGAGGATCGCGACAGCGGTAATGGCAATAACAACGACAATGGTCAAGGCAAAAGCCAAGACACATCGGGTGGCAGTGAAAGTGGTAAAGATGACGCCAGTAGCAATGCCGACAGCGATGCCAACGGCAATGGTCTAGGCAAAAGTCAGGATACATCAGATCGCAGTGACAGTGGCAAAGATGACAGCAGGGACAGTAACGGCGGTAAAAAAGGCACTGTGAAAGACGATGTTAGTGGCGATACCAGTGACAACGGTCAGAATGATATAGAGTAAAAATAATATAAAAAGCGCCTATTCGCTGCATTGGACAGCTGATAAGCGCTTTTGTACGTAATGATAGTAATACAGTGTTGAAATGCAATCTATGCCATGCGACTATATACGATCGTCCGTGGCATAAATTATTTTTGAGACATCGTCTTCGACGTTTCAGCACAGGCGACCATTGCTTTGATAACGCCATGTCTAAAACCTGCTTCTTCAAGGTTTGCGACGGCTTCGATTGTTGTGCCGCCAGGCGATGTTACCATATCCTTAAGTGCACCGGGATGCATCTTTGTTTCCATGAGCATTTGCGCGGAACCCAGCATGGTTTGCGCTGCCATTAAGTATGCCTTGTCTCTGGGCAAGCCAAGTTTGACGCCGGCATCACCCATTGCTTCAAGCATCATAAACATGTAGGCGGGCGAAGACCCTTGAACGGCAATACAAGCGTGAACAAGCGATTCATTAAGTACCTCGACAAGTCCGACGGCTTCAAAAAGCTTTTTAACCGTTTGACAAGAAGGTTCCTCTTCAGAAACATCCGTAAAAATGACACTCATGCCGGCGCCAACTTGTGCGGGCGTATTTGGCATAACGCGGTAGAGCTTAACAGAATCATCAAAGTACTGTCTTAGTGTTTGCGTACTGACGCCTGCTGCAACGGATATGACAATATGGTTTTCTGTAAACAGTGGGCGCAGCGGCGTGACGACACCATCGATCATGTAGGGTTTGACAGCAATGATTACGATTTCGGACTGCTGTACGACGAGTTCGTTATCAAGTGTTGCGGCAATGCCGAAACGTGACTGCAGATCGCGGATGGTTTTTTCACTTCTAGCACTGGCGATAATGTGTTCAGCTTTATATAAGCCGCTGTTGATGAACCCTCCAATAATAGCCTTTGCAATGTTGCCGCCGCCTAAAAAGCCAACTTTATATTTCATAAATCTTATTGAACTCCCTTCCATTATTAATCATAAAAATATTGTAACATTTTATCACCTTAATTTCAGTATTTAATTGCAGAATAAAGTAGTGTATAATGGTGTGGAATTAAAATGAATATAGAGAGGTACTGCATGACTTTAAAACAAATATTAAAACTTACAGAGAGAACGGCGATAATGGATGAGCTTATTTCGCTATATCCTGAATGCCTGCCATATAAAGCTGAACTTGAACGCGTTATGGATTATATTCAGGAGACGCAGGCGTATACATTTGAAGATTTTGAGATACACATTGCCTTGATGGATCCTTCCGTGATGACAGATTTTGAAGATGACATTGATGAAGAAGCGTATCTTGTCGTATCCGGCTATGCAAGAGAAGAAGATATGGACTTTACACTTGGATTTGCCAAATGGGAAGAATGGGCGAATGCTGAAATTTTAATTGAAGAAGATATTCTTATATCAAATGAAACACTGGCGGCTGTTTGTCTATATGAGATGACCGTCTACGGGTATGATCAGGAAACAATTGCCAGGGAGTTTATCGCTATAGAAAGTGGCCTTTCAGCAGAAATGTTTCACTAAATCACCCCAAACAGATATATTGCGCTAAATAAACCAACACAGATATATGAATACGATGCAATTGCCTCATTTCAATGAGAACATAGCGTCATCCAAAGTTTAATCTTTTCACGACAATAAGTGTTATTTTTATATTCAAAATTCAACCTATTGTCGTGAAGGATTAACGAAAGGTAATAATGTAATCGCCTTACATAATTTCTGATAAATAGGTTCTGAATGGAGCGTTTTTTATGATTGATCGGGTGAAACAATTATTTTGGGAACCATATCGCGGATTGCCCGTACAAGTCTATGCTATTTTTTTTGCACGGCTCATTAATGCCGTGGGGCTTTTTGTACATCCGTTGCTTACACTGATCTTTACAAGAAAAATTGGCCTTTCAGAAGCAGAGGCGGGAATTTATGTTTCCATTAGCGGTATTATCATTGCCGTTTCGAGTTTAATAGGTGGGAAGTTTAGTGATCGCTTTGGCCGCAAAATAATCATTTGTATCAGTGATGGGTTGGCAGCGCTTGCCATTGCATCCTGTTCACTTATTCCCGTGAGTATGTGGACGGTTTATTTAATCATGATCGCCAATTTTTTTGTTGGCTTTTCAGATCCTTCACACAATGCATTAATTGCAGATGTGACAGAGCCTAAAGATCGAGAACGGGCTTATTCACTAACTTATTTAGGCTTTAATGTTGGTTTTGTCATTGGTCCGGCACTTGGCAGCCTATTATTTGAAAATCACTTAAGATGGCTTTTTTTGGGCGATGGACTAACGCTGCTTATTGCAGTGGGCCTCATTGTGCTATTCGTTAAAGAAGTTCATCATGAGGCACCAACAGAAGCGGCTGTGGAAGGATCGATCTTTAAAGTGCTTAAGGGAGCTCCGGTGCTGCTTGTCTTTTCAATGATTCTGATGTTTTACAATATTGTTTATTCACAATGGGGATTTCTATTGCCAATAACCGCGGCAGACAGGTTTGCAAATGGTGTTTGGCTGTATGGTATTCTCGCGAGTTCTAATGGGCTTGTCGTCATTTTAATGACGCCAATCATCACGGCAAAATTATCAAAAGTATCGAATACAGGCAGAATCTTTATCGGCGGCATATTGTATACCATCGGTTTTTCAAGCTTTGCTTATTCAATCGGCATTGCCGGCATGGCTGCCGGAGTGGTTATTTTAACACTTGGCGAAATCATGGTTACCATTAGTTATATGCCTTTCATTATTGCGAGAACACCCTCTTCTCACCGAGGGCGGATGAGTGCCGTGCTGCCAATTATTATAGGCGCAGGTTATACGATTGGACCCTTGGCATCTGGAACATTAACAGAGCGCTTTGGCGTTGAAACGGCATGGCAGATTATTGGCGGCATCATGTTGTTCAGTACACTGTGTATGTTTTTGTTTGCACGTTTTGACAGAAGACAAATGATGTCATCGTAAGTTTAAAGAGGGTATTTGAATAAAAAAAGGTTAAAAAAAGGATTAAAGAAAGAGATGATTTTAACTGTTTGGGGCTGAGTTGTCAAGCGTACTCAGACAGCCGTTAATAACCATCTCTTTTTTATTGGGACTGAGGTGATTGCCTTGTCTTTAAGTGAATAGCGATTTTAATGGTCGAAAACGCGTTTGATTTCTGTAATGGCATTTGAGGAGGTGGCTTGAACACGTTTTTCAAGTGTTGACAAATGTGCGTCAATTAAGTTTGTATCAATTGTTGGCGGCGCATAGACTGTAAAAATGGCGTCGCGCGTTTTGGCTGTGATTTTACTTCTAGAATCGGGGCCGCGAAGGATACTTGAAAAGACGCTTTGTGCATCATACAGGATGAGATCGTTTTTAACTACGGTCACTAATTTGCCTGAAATGGACTGATATGCTTCACTGCCATTAGCGATCCCCAGAGACAGTGAACCCGCTAATTGATTCAAGTCGTGACCGGCAGTGAGCAGCATTGTCTCGATTTCGGTAAAGAACATCGCCTGCAGCAGTGCAGAATTGGCATTTCGAGGTGTTTTGCCGCTGATAATGGATTCAAGTTGGGGCAATAGGTGATAGCTTTGCTTGAATTGCTTATAATAGGAGACATAGGCGCTAATGTGGGCAACTGCTTTTAGTGCGGGGCGATCAAAACCATTGTATTTTGTTTTGATGGCATTATAAAATGCTTCGCTGTCCACATCTTGCGGTGGCGCTGACGCATCAATATTTTTGATAACCAGAATACCGATTTTTGTACCTGGGTATATAACAGAGACTTCTTGGTCGAAATTTAACATAGGTGAACCTCCTCATTTTTTGAAACGTGTCCTTTGACTTTTTCATGGCATTTGTTATCATTATAGAGTGAATACTGGCTTGAATAAAGTGCCAGTTTGGTTTACTTTTATGAGTACCAGTTTGGAGGCTAACCATGTGGGGCATTGCTTTGGATCGAAAATGTGAGATGACACTAGCACGTCAGATTTTTTCAGCATTTAGAGAACAAATTTTAACCGGAAAGCTTATACAGGGTGATGCGCTGCCTTCTACCAGAGAACTTTCAAATGATCTTGGCGTTTCTCGTAATACGGTTTCAGAGGCTTATGAAATGCTCTGGACGGAAGGGTTTATTGTTACACAGCAAGGTGCGCCGTCACGCGTTGCGGATGGGTTAATGATAACGCGTAAAATAACGGAAACTGCTCAGCAGTCAAAAGCAGTAAAGCAAGTGCCGATCAAATGGTATTTCAAGACGGGACAGCCAGATCTGTCTCTTTTTCCTAAGAATCAATGGCGTCAAATGATTCGAGAAGCCGTTGACGAATTTTCAGTTCAAGACTTAACGTATAGTGATCCAAAAGGATATGCGCCGCTGTGTGAAGCAATCTCAAAATGGCTGCTGAGAAGTCGCAATATGCAGGTACCTGTTGAAGACATTTTTATAACGGCGGGTGCGACGCAAGCCTTTTTTCTGCTGGTTGAAATGCTGCAGCAAGAGGGGCGTGCATTTGCGCTTGAAAATCCCTCTCATCCGGCAATACGAACAGCGGTAAGCGACTTTAAATCTAAAATTATTTGGATGACAGTGACGCCAAACGGTATTGATACGAATGCTTTAAAGGATGCTCCCATTGCGGCTGTTTACACGACGCCATCACACCAGTTTCCACTTGGCGGCATACTGCAGGCGTCGACACGCACGGAACTCATCCGATTGGCTTCAGAGCGAGATTTTTATATCATTGAAGATGATTATGACAGCGAATACCGATATCGCGGGGCACCCATCAGTCCGATTTACGCAATGGATTCATCACGCGTCATCTATGTTGGGACTTTTAGCAAGACGCTTTTTCCGGCTCTGAGAATAGGGTTTGCCGTAATCCCGAAACCGCTCCAGACAAAATGGCGGCATTTTAAAAAATATATGGATGTTCAAAATCCAATTTTAGAGCAAATAGCGCTTTCAAAATTTGTGAGTTCACGAAAAATTGATAAGCATATTCGAAACATGCGACGGATTTATGCGGATAAACGCCAAATTCTACTCAATGCAATTACGGCGAATTTTGAAGACCCTGTATTGCCATGGGGGGATGCCTCCGGATTGCATTTAGCACTTCAATTTCCCAATCACGTGTTTGATAAAGCGTTTATTGAGTCGTGCCGAGCACAGGGGTTATTTGTTCAGAGTGTTCAGCAGTACAGTACAAACGATTTACAGCACCAAGATAAACTGTTGCTGGGTTATGGCCATTTGAGTGCGACTGAAATAAAAGAAGGCATTGCTGTTTTAAAAGAGATTATACAGCAGATGCCTTCATGAGATACAGCGGATTGTTATGATTATTGTGCGGTGTCAGATTCTGATGCTGCGCTAACACCGTCGTAAATGTCTATCATCATTTGGTGGGTGGCATCTGCATCGTAATAATAATAGCTGAGCCCGTCAGATCCGGTACCAATGGATTTTGCAGGCAGCGTATGCATGTGAATTTTTGTGTCATCGATACCCAGCATGCCAATTGAATAAAGCATGCCATTGCCAAAGGTCAAGTCCGTATCGACTTCTTTAATGGCGCCTGACACCACAAATGGTAATTTTGGACCGATTGCTTTTTTGGCGGCGGCAACGAGAAATGCCTGTTGTCGCTCAATGCGCTGAACGTCGCCTTCTCTGATTTTGCCGTCATTTGATTTTCTGAATCTGAGATAGCCGATAGCCTTGTCACCCGTAATGACCTGTGGTCCTGCTTTGAAATCAATATGAAGTGGCGGCGTCGCATAAGGATCGTCATACTTCATGTCAAAAGGGACTTCAATTTCAACACCGCCAAGCAGGTCGACAATTGATTTAACGGCATCATAGTTAACGGTGACGGTATGATCTATTTCAATCCCGAGAATATTTGAAACAGCATTGGCGACACCTTCTGCGCCACCGATATCTTTGAAACCGTAAACGGCATTGAGTTTTTTTTGCCCGAGTTTTGTCTTGCCTTCTGTAGGGTAATACGTATCGCGTGGAATGGAAATAACGTCGACGGTATTGCTGTGTGTTGACATCGAGACGAGCAGCATGGTATCTGTTCGAGTGCCTTCAATGCCCATGACCAGAATGTTGATGCGATTGCTGTAAAAGGCGGCAATAGCTGCTATAATGGCGATCAGGACTATTGCAATAAGCATTATTTTTCGTTTCATCATAACCTTCAAAGTATTTATAAGATATGGCATCACAGCCATCCGAATGATAGTATAGACCTTTTTAGTGATAAATCAAGTCAATTATTCGTGACATTTTCGTGACAGTTTAGAAACGGTCTATTGCATGAGCGGATAACGTGTTTGCTGCGCATATGAAATTACATAAACTTTACATTGGTATAACTTCAATTTGATGACGCTTTATAAAGGCTTGCGCTATAATTTAGATACATCCTAGATGTGAAAACTTTATCGGTTTTCAAATTACCTCTATGGTAAACATCCTACAAATGAAAATCTCAGAAAAAGGAATTCTAGACGCCCAACTAGGATTCCTTTTTCGATTCTGCCTTCCGATAAGTCTTTCCGATAAGAAATGACTGCCTTCAACGGTTGCCTTTTGCAGAGGGGCTGATTATAATAGAGGAAATGTATTGTATCGTGTCAAGTTGGGCATTCGTCATTTCAAATAAACAGGTGCGTGGCTAAGGCGATTACTTTGGCATTTTGCAGATGAAAAGGTGTTTTGTAGAACGTTGCGGATGATAGCCGAAGAGGTGAAAATGATCAGAAGTCTTTTAAAAATGATGAAACGATTGATAGTCGTTTGCCTCATCGTGGGTGTGTTGATGGCAATTGTGCTGTATTTTCCTCGTTTAAGAGCCAGTGTTGTCATGACGGCATCATGCGCCTATGAAATGCAGAAAGCAGAACAGACGATGGCATTGTCAATTCCTGTAGAAGATGCTGATCATTTGTTAGCGTGGTATCCAAAGATGCTCGTCTACAATGATCGTGGCGGCTATAATCGCTTAAACGGAACCGATGCCGTTTTGACAATTTATTATGCGTTTGGCGCGTTTAATGGTTATGGACCGAAGGCGCATGCTTCGTTTTATGATCTTGACAGTGCCTATTACGCTTCTTTTTTTGGCGGCTATGTCATTGGCAACGCTGGAGGAGACTGGTCAAATGCACCGGATTTGCTGGCATCTGTACCACGCTATGACTATACCCAGTTAATTTTATCAGCACTTGGCTGTCCTGATGAAAAATTGAAATTTGATTATGAAGTATTGGAAGCGAGAGATGATGTGAAAATAGCAGATACCGATCACTGGATGCGTTATGATTTGCATATAGAAACGACAGGGGTAACACATCCGCAGCAGGCGTTTCTGTTGCATGACCTGCAGTTTGGCCCTTCGCCGAAAGGCCTTGCATCTGAGGCAGCTTTTGAACCAATCGATTTGTATGCCGTTGTGTATGCAAAATACTTTGAGACGCAGGATACTGAAATAATGCTTTATGTGCTGACATCTGACAAGATGCTTTTGAATCAAACAGACGCACTGCTGCTATCCAAAACGGCGATTCAGATTATAAATTGAGACGGTATTGGCTGAGTGTGTCATAAAGACTTGAGACGCCGCTGGACCAGTTTGGGTCCTCCGCGTAAATGATATTGAGCCATTCAAATGCGTCTGTATCAGCGGGCATTAGCGTAAGTCTGTCCTGAATAAGATTAATGGCGATGATCGTCGTATCATTGAGTGACGTATTATAATGCTGCCAGCTGCTAAATACATTGTAGGGGTTGTTGACTATTCTATGTTTTGCAGTGGATGTTTCCGGAATAAAGCCCTGTTCTTGACCAATGATGGCGAGCAGTAGAAGCGGATCAAGATCATTTACTTTTGCCAAAACGATTATTTCATTTAGGAAGGATTCATTGACGAGGTAACTGTTGCGTTCAACGCGGAGATAATTTCGCAGTGCCAAGTAGTCTATAGGTCGATAGCTGTAAGGTGCGTTTTCAGGCAAATAGGGATTGTGAATCGTTTTATAGTTGATTGCAATGACTTGCTTTGATTGCATTTTGACGGCCTTAATAATTTCCAGATGGGGTGCCAATGGTGTTATGAGTTGAGCTGTATGAGGCGTTCCAATAGTGGACGACGGATTTTGATGTTGGGATGGCGAATTGATTTGCAGTTCCTGCCCAGCATTAAGTGCGGTTACACGCGTGATCATAAGGATACTGACAGCGAGTACCAGTACTTTTGCAAATGGCACTGTACGAAAACGAAGCCGTATGAGCGATGTGATATGAAACTGTATATTTTTTTCATCATTTTCATCAATCTTATCATCTATTGAAGATTTAACAGAAGGTACAGCAATAATTTGTGAAGGCGTTAAGCTTTCAAGATATGCGGTGATATCCTCATCTGTAATCGATAAATCCGTATTGGCTTTGAGCCATACTTTTGAACGTTCAAGGCGTGTTTCAACGGTTGGTTCCATATCGCAGATAGCTTCCAGCACATCTAATTGATAGATATCGCGTTGGGAATTGACAATGCATTTTTTAAGAAGATCACGTCGAATATGCTGTTTTTCGGTTTCGGTCATGCCCTTTAAATACTGATTTAACACATGATGCACCCGCTCAGCCAATAACTGCGCGCGAATTGAAGAATCGCTGCCAGCATGTGTCTCGGCAAGCTGATGCTTTATTGTTATGATTTCTTGATAGGATAAAATCACCCATTGTTTTAAATGTGTTAAGAGATCGGCCATAAGACATCCTTTTACGTAATTCTAACTTTTTAGCATTATAATATAAATAGATCGTCGTTATTATAAAATAAATAAGGACATTGCATCATTGTCTTTAGTTGAGTCTTCACCACAATTGATTATATTTTGCTTTATAAGGACAATAACGATTGTCGTGAAAGCACTAAAATTGAATGATGTAACTTCCTCAAATAAATCATTGATGTCGTCAGACAATCGAAAGGGGTAATGATGAAAAAATATATAAGCGCGATTCTGATTTTTGTATTCGTGTTGTCTTTAACGACAGGGTGTACGCAAGTGAAGAGTCAAATAAAGGATATTAAGGCAGAAACATTTGGCATTAGACGCACCTTTGATGTCTATGATGATTTTGGCAACAAAACGCTCAGCGTTACCGGTGACAGTACAGATATGCAGCCATCAGAGGTTGATAATGTCATCCTGATAACCATTGACGGCTACACATGGCAGCACGTTGGGTCAACCATGGTCGTATCAGAAGATGGACTGATCAATGCCATAGCCGATTCAGAGGGTACCGCGGAAACTGCTGATTGGAACACGGCCTCGGAATCGGGAAAAGAAACACAGACAATTGATACAACGAAAAATGCATCAGGAACATTGACGACAGTCGATCGATTTGTTAATAATGTTACATCAAATCTCGTTGGTTTAAAACGCGTTATTTTTGTAAAAAATCAAATGGGCGTACTCGTTGGTGTCTATGAGGGGGATAAAGTACTGGTAGAAGACAGCAGCCTTCCGGATTCCACGAAAATTCTTATTGATGATAAGCGCCTTACGCTGTATCGATGTGATTTTGAAATCTTCGAGGCGGGGATGCTAAACCAGTAGTAGAGCCAGATCATAAGACCCCCAGATATGTTTAAAAGGAATTTAACAAACCCCAAGCATGTGCTTGGGGTTTGTTTTATACTTTTTCAAGATAATTAACGAGTGCATGATTGACAAGCTCGAGAATAGCATCTTTCTTATAGGGCTTTTCGACAAACACATGACACTTCGAATGTGTGAATGCTTTATCTTCAAATTTTTTATGTGCTGAAATGATTGCGATGAATGCATCGCTGTACTTGGCAGTGCTGCGGATCTCATCTGCAAGTTCTAAACCGCTTTCGTAGCCAAGAGAGATATCCAGCATAAAAAAGTGAATGTCATCTTCGGCATAAATCTTCTTTGCTGTAGCGATATCTGATGCGCAGTAAATATTACCGCGTTCATCACCAAGCCCTTCTATTACCATTTTCTTGAGATTATCCAGTTGATACTTGTTGTCTTCGACGATTAAAATGTTCATAATGTCACCTCAGGAATATTATACCCTATCAAAAAGTTCATAATCAATAGAATAAACCAATATTTGTAAAAAATATTTTGTCTTTTAATCTGTCCTTTAAATCATCTTGAAAATGGCATCATTCAATTTTTAATCCTTTTACGGTAAGTGATACGGTTTTCATCATAAAAACATTCAACATATTGTTGTGAAGAGCCGTTAAATGCAATGATGTAATTTTTTAGTCAGCAGTATTTTGAGGAGAATAAAAATTTTTTTGAAAAAGGGGTTTACAAAGTAATTGAGAAATGTTATCATTTGAATATAGTAATTGATATGAATTATCATTTACAAATCCTTAATCCTTATATTTCATTACTGTTAATTTTGAACCCTTTAATTGTGGCTCGCCACAAGAATGTAACTTTGTTTTAATACCTCACACGAACGGATGCATCGCCGGCATCCGTTCCTCCTTTTTTTGAGGAGGTAAGGAAGTAGTTTTTCGCTTCAATTTATTAGGAATGTTAAACCGCATAAATTGAAAACGAAAAACGGTTAGCGAAGGCGCCTAAGTAGAAGTTAGCGAAGGCGCCTAAGTAGAAGTGATGTCAATCACTTTTGAAAATGTCCCCAAAATGTCAAATCATTAGCACCGATGAAATACGGTGCTTTTAAATGAAATCAGAAATGATTACTTGTGAATTC
>JASUSA010000083.1 GCA_030446305.1 Clostridiales bacterium
AATAAGAAGAAAATACGCAAGCAAGTCAGCGTAGCAACAGGTGTTTTACGCAGTAAAACATGGTTGCGAAGCGGTTTTGGCGTCAGCCAAAAGACATCCGAAGTGTACAGTAGCAACAGGTGTTTTACTGCGTAAAACATGGCCCGTAAGCGGTTTTGGCGTCAGCCAAAAGACATCCGAAGTGTACAGTAGCAACAGGTGTTTTACTACGCAAAACATGGCCCGTAAGCGGTTTTGACGTCAGCCAAAAGACATCCATAGTGCATAGTAGCAACAGGTGTTTTACTACGTAAAACATGGCCCGTAAGCGGTTTTGGCGTCAGCCAAAAGACATCCATAATGTATAGTAGCAATAGGTGTTTTACTACGTAAAACATGGCCCGTAAGCGGTTTTGGCGTCAGCCAAAAGACATCCATAGTGCATAGTAGTAACAGGTGTTTTACTGCGTAAAACATGGCCCGTAAGCGGTTTTGGCGCAAGCCAAAAGACATCTGTAGGGGTGTGAAAAACCAAGTTGAATGTGGTATAATAAAAGCTGATTTTAATGAATGGCGGTGTCTTTTGTGAAAGCAAGCGGAAGAATAGGCATATTTGATTCGGGGCTGGGGGGATTGTCCGTCATGGCGGCAATACACCAATTGATGCCGAATGAATCATTGCTTTACTATGGGGATTCAAAAAATGCGCCTTATGGCATTAAGACAAAAGAAGCAGTGTACGATCGTTCAAAAGCAATTTGCGATCTGCTAATAGAAGAAGGATGTAAAGCCATTGTCATCGCATGCAATACGGCAACAAGTGCAGCGGTGACTAAATTGAGAGAAACGCTGTCCGTACCGATTATTGGCATGGAACCGGCGATCAAGCCGGCACTAAGCATGACGGAAGGTAAAGTTTTAGTATTGGCAACGGCGATGACGCTAAAAGAAGACAAGTTCAATCAACTCGTTCTGGACATGTCAGCAGAATCGCAAATACTTCGCTGGCCGGCGCCAGATTTGGTGACACTTGTGGAAAATGATTTTGACAATGAAAAATTGGTTGCTGAAACAGTTTCTAAATGCTTTGCAACACTTACAGAAGCGCCAAAAGCTGTGGTACTGGGCTGCACACACTTCGTTTTTTTAAAAAAAGAAATAGAAGCGTATTTTAATCATGAAGCAGTTGTCATTGATGGAAATCTTGGAACAGCGCAACAGTTAAAGCGACAATTGGAAAAAAGAAATCTTTGTATAGAAGGCATTAAAGAGGGAACACTTGAAATCCGTAACAGTTTTGGCGAGGCATTTGAAGAAAAATCGAAATGCATGCTGTCACATCTGTTAAAGGAGGCGAAACATTATGGCGAGTAAATGGGAAACGGCGATTAACTATGGCCTAAATACAATTTTAGAGGAAGCTGTCTTTGATGAACGTTCTGAATTGATCTTTAAAAAATACTACGGTATTCACTGTGACCGCAAAACACCAAAAGAAATTGCGAAGCTCACAAAGATGCCCATTAAAAAGCTGAAACTGGAAATGACAAAAATCGATAATAAGGTCTTTAACATTTTGAAAAAAAATGACTTGTGGACAGCATCGGAAGATAAGGATAACAGTAGTGATGACATATTGGATGAACAAATGTGACCGCTATTGACGAGCAGTTCAGGATGCGTTATAATGATAAAAATTTCATTAATTTGTCGAATAGACTGTGATGGGAATCAGTAGTATGTTGAAGAGCGAAGAGAGTCGGTGGCAGGTGAAAACCGAACTTAGAGATATGTGAATCTATCCCGGAGTTTTTAGGTAATGCTAAACGTAATCAAGGCGTTAACTTGATCGAGTGGGTATTTTATATAAATGCCAACTAGGGTGGCAACGCGGGTAAACTTCTCGTCCCTTTATTGGGATGAGGAGTTTTTTTGATGGAAGAATAGGAGGAGACGATGTTAGATTTAAAACGAATCAGGAATGATTACGAAGAAGTTGAGCGTCTTGTCAAGTTAAGGGGCAAAGGCGATTACGACTTGCCGAAGGTTAAAGCATTGGATGAAAAAAGACGAAGCCTTCTGGTCGAAGTTGAGGAAATGAAGAGCAATCAAAATAAAATTTCCAAAGAGATTCCAAAAATGAAAAAAGCCGGCGAAGATACAACGGCCATTTTTGATGAAATGAAAAAGCTTTCGGAAGCGATTAAGGCGATAGATTCAGATGTAAAAGATGTTGATGAAGCACTCATGAGTATTCTTATGGGCATTCCAAATACAGTGCATCCCGATACGCCTGTCGGTGAAGACGATCAGGATAACCTCGAAATTCGAAAATGGGGAACACCGAAAAATTTTGAATTTGAAGCAAAAGCACACTGGGATATTGGCACGGCATTAGATATTTTGGATTTCGAAAGAGCGACAAAAATTACGGGCACGCGGTTTACGGTGCTTAAAGGTCAAGGTGCTAAATTGGAACGCGCACTTATCAATTTTATGCTTGATCTCCATACGGAAGAACACGGCTTTACAGAGATTTTGCCGCCATTTATGGTTAACCGCGACTCAATGACGGGAACGGGACAGCTTCCTAAATTTGAAGATGATATGTTCCACATTCCTTCAAAAGATTTCTTTCTGATCCCAACAGCTGAAGTACCGGTTACAAATCTGTACGCAAATGAAATTTTAGATGAATTGCAGCTTCCAATTTTCCATACGGCGTACACGCCTTGTTTTAGAAAAGAAGCGGGTTCTGCCGGAAGAGATACGCGTGGTGTCATTCGCCAGCACCAGTTCAATAAAGTCGAAATGGTGAAATTCGTTAAACCTGAGGATTCATACAATGAACTCGAAAGTCTGACAAATGCAGCAGAAGATGTTTTGAAAAAACTTGAAATTCCATACAGAGTGGTTCAGCTCTGTAGCGGCGATGTCGGTTTCAGTTCTGCAAAGACGTATGACATCGAAGTTTGGCTGCCAAGTTATGACGCGTATAAAGAAATTTCAAGTTGCTCAAACTTTGAAGATTTTCAGGCGAGAAGGGCAAATATTCGCTATCGTGATGCAGAAACGAAGAAAGTTAACTTCGTGCATACACTCAATGGTTCTGGTTTAGCTGTTGGCAGAACACTTGCTGCAATTCTTGAGAATTACCAAAATGAAGATGGTACGGTCAGTATTCCAAAAGTACTTCAACCTTATATGGGCGGCAAGACTGTGATCGGATAATATTGATAATCCTGCAACCATGCACATGACAGGATTGATGAATAGCGGTATGGCGGCACTGCAAAGAATGCGCCAAGATCATCATCGTATATTTGATCATGTTCGTGCAGCAGGCGAATGCCATAAAAGTCATGATAAAAATAATAATAAGGGCTGTCCCAAAATGATTTCAAAAAAATCATGATGGGGCAGCCCTCTTTATTATACGATGTTCTAATATGTCTAGAGTATCATCTCTTGCAGTTCATCCCAAAGAATTTGAGTCGGCGGCAGTTTTGCACGATGTCTTTCTATTGTTTTTGGCACCATGCTTCGAAACTGAAGCTGGTCATCCGCTTCAAATGGGATATGGTAGACAATGAGTTGGCGGGGGTTAATCGCTTCAACTACTTTTCGCCCTGGTACCAGGCGAATAAACATTGGATTGACAAACAAGATGTCAACGGTTTCGCCGTCTAGCATTTCTTTAAAATATTGCGGATTGTATTCACTGTCACCAATGATCAAAATATTTTTTCCGCTAAGATGCAGCAGAAAACAGTAGTTTTCAATATCTTTGTACGCTTCACCGGCGTGAATGGTACAAAAGACCGTTATTGAAAGTGTATCCGTCAATGTGACTTCCATTTTTTCACCTAATGCAAGCGAAAGTTGGTAAACGGTTTCAGACTGCTGCGATGCAATTTCACTGAGCGAAGGGTTCTTCAGCATTTGTTTTTCAGGCAGAAAGAATCCTCTTATTTTGTGGTTTTGCAAGAATGCTTCCGTTTTTTCAGGTGAAAAATGGTCTTCGTGATGATGGGTAAACAATACATATTGAATCGCTTGATAAGTGCTTTTTTCACCTGCTATTAAATCGTTCAGAACACTTTCAGAAAGACCGCTAAAATCGGTATGCTCCCTTATATGGATGCCATCAATTAATAGCTTTGCATTGCCGCTTTGTAAAAGGATGCCTTCATTTGCCAAAAGTGTTACGTGAATAGCCATAATTTATTGCCTCCGATCAAAAAATACCAACCAAACCGGAAAAGCGCATTTTGCATAATTCTCAGTTTGATTGGCATTGCATTTATGCTGTCGCTTATTGGGGACAGACTACTTTTATAAAAAAACAATCACTTATGCGATGCGATTAAACATATAACTTAAGCATTCAGTATTCAGCATCTAGCTTAAGCATTCAACAGTCAGTTTAAGCATCCCTTAATTGTTCGATGCATTCAGCTTTGACTGAAGATAGGTTTCAATCCGTTTAAGTCCTTCTTGAACGAGTGACAGTTCCGTGGCATAGGACAGTCGAATATAATCATCAGTTCCAAAGGCAATACCGGGGACGACGGCGAGATTGTAATCATTTAGAAGGTCATCGCATACTTTCAGTGAGAAGGCCCCTTCAAAAGTCATGTGTTCTTTGATGCTGCCAATATTCAAATAAAGGTAAAAGGCACCATCCGGTGTGATGTATTCAATGCCCTTCATGGTGTCGAGCTGTTCGACAAGTGCCTCACGTCTTGATTTGTAGACGGCAACCATTTGATCAATTTCTGTCTTCGATTCGGCGAGGGCACCAACGCCAGCCCACTGTGATGCAAGGCTTGGGTGTGAGACCAGATGTCCTTGAATCGTAGCAATTGCTTTGGCGATTTCAGGTGAAGAAGCCGTGTAGCCGATGCGCAATCCCGTCATGGCAGCTGATTTTGAAAGACCGTTAATGAGAATGGTGTTGGCTTTAGCAGCTTCAGAAATAGACGGAATAGAGGTAAAGGAATCCACATAGCAAATGCGCTCATAGATTTCATCACTGAGGATGTAAATGCCGTTGTCAACACAGTAATTGACAATGGGGAGCAGTTCTGCCTTCGTATAAACAGCGCCGGTTGGATTCGACGGGTTATTGATAAAGAGCATCTTTGTCTTTGGCGTGTGGTGTGCTTTTAAAGATTCCAGTGTCATTTTAAATTGATCTGCCTTGTTTGTTTGAAGCAGAATCGGCACGCCGCCGCAGATTTTAATCATTTCAGGGTAGCTTGTCCAATAAGGTACCGGCAGGATAACTTCGTCACCCGGATCGAGAATGGCGAGCAGGCTGTTGGTAATGGCGTGTTTGGCACCGGAAGAGACGACAATTTCTGAAGGCGAGTACAAAACCCCGTTTTCTGATTTTAGTTTTTCGACGATCGCTTCTCTCAGTGTTATAAGCCCGGGTACCAGATCGTATTTTGTCTGGTTTGTGTGAAATGCTTCGATACCGCGTTCCGTAGCCTTTTCGGGGATAAAGAAATCCGGTTCGCCAATGCTGAGGTCGACAATGGTCTTGCCTTCCTGTTTAAGTGCTTTAACCTTGGTACTGATCCCAATCGTATAAGACGGTGTGATTTGACTGACTTTTTTTGAAAGCATGTATAATCCTTTCTATCATTGACATAGGGTATTAAATGGATTGACATATATGTTTAATAAAATTCTCATGAAACCCCTAGCGTATTGTGTTAAAATTATTATAGCAATTTAAAGTAAAAACACAATTGTATTTCATTAGAAATTCAATTAACGAGGTTGAATATGTCTATTTTTGACGGCATTTTTATAGGTTTGATCGTCTTGTTTTTTGTAATGGTGATGTTATATGTTCTGGGTGACCTCTTTCGCGACATGGGGTATTACCGCCGAAAGCAAAAAAACGTCGTTGCATTGACAAAGGCACATCATAAACGCCAGCCACAAAAGAATCAAGCGCCAAAACCACAAACGCCAAATGTACAGAGGCAATACAAGCGATGAGATTGACAGAAACTCTGGAAAAAATAAAGGCACAGCATTTAGTCTCTTTTTTTATGCCCGGGCATAAAATGGGTCGTAAAATAAGGGATTATTTTCCGTTATCCTACGAAAATGATATCACTGAAATTCCGGGCGCCGACTATTTGCATGATCCAACCGGTGCCATTCTGGAAACAGAAATGCTGATGTCACAACTGTATGGTTCGCTGGAGAGTAAAATACTCGTCGGCGGGAGTACGGTGGGAATCCTCAGCATGATTTTGGGATCAACGACGCGCGGCGATGCGATTATCGTCAATCGAAACGCGCATAAAAGTGTTTACCATGCCATTGAAATGGGTGGATTGAATCCTGTTTACCTGATACCGGATATGGATCAAACACTTGATATTCCCGTGAATCTTTCAGCATCAAGAATGGAAGCGCTAATAAAATCTGCACCGGGAGTTAAAGTATGCCTTTTAACCTATCCAACTTATGAAGGCATCTGCTATGATGTGAAAGCCATCATTGACGTTTGCCATCGTCATGGCATTGTCGTACTGGTAGATGAGGCCCACGGCGCTCATTTGATGCTAAGTGAGGCATTGCCGCCATCTACACTGGCGCTCGGTGCGGATATCGCAGTACAAAGTTTTCACAAAACACTTCCCGCGCTGACGCAAACAGCGTGCTTGCATTTTGGCAAGAACCATTTGCTGAATAACAGGCAGGTTGAAGGTGTTAGATGGCATTTGGCCGCACTTCAGACCAGCAGCCCGTCTTATTTGCTGATGGGGTCAGTCGATTCGATGTTATCCCTTCTTAAGGATCAGGGAGAACGATTAATGCAGTATTTGATGACAGCCATTGCCAACTTCGAATGCCGGATGGACGATTTGTCTTATTTGGCAATTAAGCGATACAACGGCATGGATGCGACAAAGCTTATTTTAATGCCAAAAGATGATGCAATGCAATTTGGCTATGACGGCAATTGGCTTTCAGAAACGCTGCGAGAGCATTTTGGCATTCAGGTTGAGTATGCGACAGATACTTTTTGTCTATTGATGACGAGTATTGCCAATAACCGTGAAGATTTTGAAAAACTGATAGGATCTCTGACAGTAATAGATGGTCTTATTGATAAAGTTGTCGCTCAAAAAGTGGACGGTACCCAAAAAATGCCGAAAGCACTGAACGGACAGCATCCAAAAAAAGAAGTAACGGCGTATATGACACAGCCGGAGGTGGTTTATAACCCTTCTGAAGCAAAGCTTAAGGAGACGGAGCGCTGTTGTGTAACAGAGGCAGCAGGAAAGGTCAGCTGCAGCTACATCATCCCTTACCCGCCGGGAATTCCGATATTAGTGCCCGGTGAACGCATTACCGGCGATAAGATCGCAGCGATAGAAAAATACCGCAAACAATTGATGTCACTACCTGAAAACGGTATGGAGGTCATCAAATAACTTGAAAGGGCATCGTAAAATGAATCGATTAAAAAAAGAACTCTTAGAATGGGGACAGGCAATTCTCATAACAATCATCATCTTTTCCATCTACAATTATTTCTTTGCCACAACAACGGTTTATAATACATCCATGTATCCGACACTGGTGGAAAAAGATATGCTGTTTATGGCCAAGCGCGTTGATTATCAACCTGGTGACATCATTTCTTTTAAGTCGGAATTGACATTAACGACGCGAGATTATGAGAGCCTGAACTTTATTCAAAAAATTCTTCACCATGAAGGTGAAAGAAAAAACCTTATCAAGCGTATTATAGCAGGTCCCGGCGACAGTATTGAAGTTGCGAATGGCATTGTGAAAGTCAACGGGGTCATTATCGATGAACCGTATATCAGTACGGTGACGACAAAATCCGCCTATTATGAAAAGATTCCGGAAGGCATGTATTTTTGCATGGGTGATAATCGATCTGTCAGCTATGACAGCCGTGAACTCGGCCTAATACCAGAAGCGGACTTTATTGGTAAAGTCGTCTTCCGATTTATGCCGCTCAGTAAAATAGGGAGCGTTGACTGATTGGGGACGATACCTAAAAAAGTGTAAAATCATGTGAAATATTGTGAAATCAAAGGCTTACACGAATGAAAAAAAGGTTTTGTGGTATAATATAGAATAGGAAATAAAGATGACTTGTTCAGCATGATAAAGCTTAAATGCACATGCTGGCGAATACTCACATTGATAAGGAGGTGGGTGATATGAAACTCGTAATAGCAATTGTCCACGATGAAGATGCGCATGGTCTTATTAAAATGCTCACCGCTTCCGAGTTTGGTGTAACAAAACTCGCATCAACGGGTGGCTTCTTAAAATCAGGCAACACAACATTGCTCATTGGCGTTCCCAAAGAGCGCGTCGACAGCGTTCTTCGCATTATTGAAGATACGTGTAAAACACGTAAGGAAATTACGACGACGACATCGCTCATGGGCGATAACAGTGTCATGGGAATGCCGCTGGAAATTACAGTTGGCGGCGCAACGGTGTTCGTTGTAGATGTTGAGAAATATCTAAAGCTTTAGAGGCAGATGAATGACAGATCGCGAAAGAAATATGGAGCTTCTTGAAGAAGCGCAGTCAAATGGCCGATTATCTCACAGCTATATCTTTTCGGGTATAGAAAATGTTGAATTCGCTGTAAAAATTGCACAGAAAATCCTATGCAAGCGGGAACACACGGGATGTGGTTCCTGCTCCTCTTGTCTAAAGGTCTTATCCAACAACCATCCGGATCTTATGATTGTCGAGCCCGAGGGTACTTCTATCAAGAATGAACAAGTTGAAGCGTTTCAGAATTTTATGGTTATCAAACCATTTGAAAGCGAGCATAAAATTGTTGTTTTTAACGGTGTGCATGCGATGACGACACGCGCACAAAATCGCCTGTTAAAAATCTTGGAAGAGCCGCCGGCATATGCGATGATGATTTTAATGAGCAAACAGGCTGAAATGCTGCTTGATACGATAACGTCCAGATGTCAGACGCTGAGTTTTCACGAGGATATGTCGGTAGAAAATGAAGTGCTGAATCATGCCATTGACTTTGTTAAAAGTTTAGAGTTTAATGATATCAATCATATTTATAGCTTTTCGGCATATGCAAAAGAAGACAAAGCTCGCTTTAGCATTTTTTTGCGAAAAGTGAATGAAATATTCAGAGATATTATGATTTTTAAAGAAACCCAGAATATTCAATTGATTAGTCATGAGAATTTCACTATACTTGATAATAGGAGTCAATTGTCACAGCTTTCTGGACAGTTCTCTCATCGGCGGCTGATAACGCTGATATTCGCCATTGAAGAAGTTGAGGCAAAACTGAAAAGCAATATGAATTTCGATTTGACAATAGATCAACTACTGTTTAAATGCCTTTCGACGTTGAATTAAGCGGGCATAACACATAGTTCAACATCTATAGATTAGGAGGACGAATGATCACGGTTGTAGGGATTAGATTTAAGCCTGCAGGAAAAATATATTATTTTGATCCGAGTGATATCGACGTTGTAAAAGACCAGTATGTCATCGTTGAAACGGCACGCGGTGTCGAGTATGGACACTGCGTCATCGGCAAACGCGATATTCCGGAAAATCAGATTATCAGCCCGCTCAAGCCTGTGCTGAGAGTGGCAACAAAAGAAGATGACGATAAACATCTTCAAAATCGTGAAAAGGCAAAAGAAGCTTTTGGCATCTGCCTTGAAAAGATTGCCGCACACGGGCTGGAGATGAAGCTGATCGATGTGGAATACACATTTGACAATAATAAGGTGATTTTTTACTTTACCGCAGATGGCCGTATTGATTTTAGAGAACTCGTCAAAGATTTGGCTGCTATATTTAGGACGCGTATAGAGCTAAGACAAATTGGCGTTCGGGATGAATCGAAGATGGTAAAGGGACTCGGTCCCTGTGGACGTGAAATATGTTGTGGCAGCTGGCTGGGAGATTTTGCCCCCGTTTCGATTAAAATGGCGAAAGATCAGAATCTGTCACTCAATCCAGTGAAGATATCAGGTCTTTGCGGACGGCTTATGTGCTGTCTGAAATTTGAATACGACACTTATGTTCAAATACGAATAGGCATGCCGAATAGAGGCGATAAAGTAAAGACACCGGAAGGCATGGCTGTCGTCGTCGATACGAATATCCTGCTTGAGCTCGTTAAGGTCAGACACGTGATCAAGGGATCCAACGAACTGAGTGAAGACATAGTCGCTTATAAAAAGGATGAAATCAAAGTAGTAGAAGTTAATCGCAGTTCGCATCACCATCATAAAAATACGATAGAAGATGGCGAACCGGTTGATTTTGCAGAACTCAAAAAACTTGAGGATTAGTCTATCGTCTTATGAACGTGCATGCCAAGCGGTTTGCACGTTTTTTACAATGTAAATCAAATG
>JASUSA010000084.1 GCA_030446305.1 Clostridiales bacterium
ACAAAAAAACAGCCCTCTTTTGAAGGCTGTTTCATCATTATATAACCCATTAACGAGCATACGCGCTCAATCTTACCAACTATTGCGATCCAATCATTCTGCAGAATCTTTATCTGTGCCATTGATACCACAACAGCATCCTAAGCTAAGCATTGAAAGATAATGCGTCAGTATTCATAACATAACATGGCATGGCTTGACGAGGCATGACATCACACGACCATCCTAGCCTATACAACACGATGTATGCGCGGCTTTTTCACCTTATCTGATGCAATTTCTGTCCACATCTGATACGAATCCTGCATATAGCCAACGACATCCATCCCATAAACCCTCTGCATCAAGTCACCATTCACCGTCTGCGCCATTGAGCCGTCGGATATCAATTTCCCGTCACTCATAAATACAGCTCGATCACTGAGCTGAAGCGCAAGGTTAATATCGTGCATCACGCCGATAACGGTATGACCATCCTGTTTTGACCATGCTTGAAGGTATTGCATTAATTCAGTTTGATGCTTCAAGTCCAAGTGATTCGTCGGTTCATCCAAGAGGATGATGCGAGGATCCTGTGCCAGTGTTCGCGCTAAAAAGACGCGTTGAAGCTGTCCGCCTGAGAGTTCCGTAATTTGTTTTTCGCCAATATCCGACACGCCGACGATATCCATGCAATGCATGACAAATTCTTTATCGTATTGAGAAGGCTCTTTGAAAAATCCCTTCTTCATATGATTATACCTGCCGAGCATGACGGTTTCATACACAGAATACGAGAAATAAATGGATGAGATCTGACTCATCATGGCGATGTTCTTTGCAATCTCTTTCCGTTTCATCTTAGCAATGTCCACACCATCCAGCAGAATTTGACCTTTATAGTCAATTAATCCCGTCATTGCTTTCAATAGCGTACTCTTGCCGCAGCCGTTTGGCCCGAGGATACAAATATTTTCATTTTCATGAACGTCTATACTAATGTCGTGAATGACGTCGACGCCATTATAACCGGCTGAGACATTCTGGATGCTAAACATACTACCCCTTCTTTCTTTTTGAAAAAAACACAAAGGCAAAAAATGGTGCACCAATGAGTGCTGTTACAGCACCTACCGGAAGTTCAGAAGGCGCAATAATCGTTCTCGCGATCAAGTCCGAAACAACCATAAGCGAACCGCCAAAAAGTGCGGACATCGGCACGAGATACTTATGTGACGAACCAAAAATACGTCTCGCAAAATGCGGCGATATTAGATCAATAAAGCCAATGACCCCCACGAATGAGATCGCACTCCCCGTCAGCAAGGCGGCCATTGCAATTAAAAACAGTTTGACATGTTTGATTTCAATTCCCATTGCCCGCGCATGATCTTCACCAAAGGACATGATGTCGAGTTCATGTGCATAGCGCATGGTAACGATGGTCCCAACGATGACAATTGGCAAAAGGATGATGACATTGGACCAGTCTTTCAGCGAAAAACTGCCCATTTGCCAATAAATTACCTCCGGCATATGTTCATCAGACATGGAAACGATAATGGTCAAAAGCGCATTGACAAAGAGTGACATTACCATCCCAACGAGGATAATCGTCTGATTTTCCATATTTTCATCGAGTTTTGACGCAAAGCCAATGGCCAGAAAAACCGTTAGCAGGCCGCATAAAAACCCGACGAGCGGCAGCGTCAACACGCCGATTACCGGCAAGTAAAGACCGAAGACCATTACGGCGCTGGCACCAAGTGCTGCACCTGAGGAAACACCTAGTGTAAAGGAAGATGCCAAGGGATTCTTTAATACAGACTGCATAATCGTACCGCTGACAGCAAGTGCCGCACCGACGACAAATGCCAAGAGCGCTCTCGGTACCCGAATTTTCCATAGAATGGACTGCGTTACGGCTTCAATATCCGCACGTGGTGCAATATGCAGCGCCTTTGAAATTAAAATGTTCGTCACGTCGCCCGGTGGAATGTAGACGCTGCCCAGCCCAATGGCGAGTACAACGATGATAACACTAACCATTAGCGCTAAAAGCATATGTCGCTTCACATGACGTCTTTTTTCAAATTGATTCAAAATTTATCTGGGTACACCGCTTTGCCCATCTCCTCCAGCGCCTTAATAATATGATGATTTGGCAGCGAACTGCTCATATTGTCAATCATATAAACATCGTTATTTTTAATGGCTTTCATTTCTGTCCATCCCGCTCTCGATTTAATCGCTTCAAGCGGTTTGTCAACATAGTCAACATTGGTCATGATAATGTCAGGATCGGCATTGATGACCACCTCTTCTGAAAGTCCAATCCAGCTATCGCTGCCTTCAAAAGCATTTTTAGCACCAATGATGTTTATCATTTCATCTAAGAAGACGCCTTTGCCAAAACTATAGATGTTTGGTGCCGGGGCAATCTCAAAATATACCGTTTTCTTTTCCGAATCCGGAATGGTGGCGCCAATCGCCGCGATGCGCTCAATGGCCGTTTCCATATTGTCAATAAGCACTTGACCTTCATCAGCTTTTCCCGTTACTGCACCAATAAACGTAATATCATCTTTTATGGACTGAATACTGTCGCTTGACGGAATATAGATAATGCAGATTCCAACGTCTTTCAGCGGTTTAAATGGATCGGTACCATCCGATTGACTCATGCCGGATGCAAAGACAATATCCGGTTTGAGTGCAATAATACTTTCTGCATCGGGGTTCATAATATCAAATTGCGGAAGATCCGATGGCAGTCCTTCAATATCTGATGAATAGGCATCAATGGCAACGAGCTTATCCCCTAACCCAAGATCAACAATGACCTGTGTGATAGAAGGCGCCATGGTAATAATACTGTTAACGTTTTCCGGCACTTCAATATCATAACCTGCTCGATCCTTTGTCGGCGTGGCTGTTGTATCCGAAACAGTTGTTTCGGTTGAATCCGCTGTGGTGGTCTCAGATCCGGTTGCCTCTGCTGCATTATCGCCCGATGCGCTTCCCGTCGCACTATCCCCTGCACATCCTGCAAGTGAAAAGACGAGCAGAAAAGCCAGTAATAACACTACCCATTGTCTATGTTTCATTTTCATCCGCTATCTCCTACAAATTATTTTCTCAATTAGATTTTTGACTGCCGTCAAAAACCGCTTTCCAACCCGCATTTTCTTCGAAAACGCTTCTCTTGAAAAGCTTCTGTATATAAAAAAATGCTTTGGTCAACAAAGACCAAAGCATAAAATTCATGGATGCTTCCATAAACCATACACCTCAAGTCCCTGTGAGGTTATAGTAGCCGCAATATAGACTGCGGCGTCAGTTTTGGCAGGTTTTCCGACTTAGACGTCAACGCTTCTTTCGCCTTCCCAAAAGATTTCAGTGGCATTGAGAAAGAGGCTCGGTCATCACGGCAGCAGGACTGTTCAGGCATTTAACCTGATTCCCTATTATCACTTGAGCAGTGCACCAAAACACCATATGAAATTACACCCTCATACTACCACAGATACCCTTCTTTGTCCACAGGACATCAACCCTACATACAGATAATAATTTATGGAATCTGGACAAAGAATCACACTGGTCGGATTAAAACACATCTGTCGATTCATAATCTTGCGACAAAATGCATAGACATCATGTGCTATCGATATTAACACATAAGAAAAATGTATCATTGCCTTCTATTGAACATTCTCGTCAATAGGTTGAACTTTCGCATGATGTAAATCGTTCCTAATAATTCTTTATAGTTGTTTTTTATTTCTCATCATTTTCAATTGTTTCTTTTCATTTCTTATAAATACTTATTATTTCTTATTATTCCTAATTAATACTTGACACTTTGAAAAATCGATGCTAACATACCATTAAAAGGAATGATAAGGAGCTCCTACATGAATAATACCTATTACAACGTTGAACAAATTGCAGAAATGCTTGATATGCATCCGAAAACTATCCAGCGCTATATCCGAGAAGGAAAGCTCAAAGCGACGAAAATCGGCAAAAGCTGGCGTGTTTCCGGACATGATTTGAGTCTTTTTACAGAAGGTAACCGTACTGAAAAGACCGTACTTCCAACTTATCATACACAAACGGCAACTGATTCTGAACGCGTCAGTGTATCATCTGTCGTCGATATAAACGTTTTACATCGTGATGAAGCGATACGCATTATTAACACCCTTCAGGCAACCATGAATGTCAAACCACCTGAAATGGGTCGCGCTTCAATGCATGCACAGTTTATTGAGCCTGAAAATACGGTTCGCATCACATTATGGGGGGGACTAAAATTTGTCGCCACCATCTTGGAAGCCATTGACCAGCTTATTGAAACCCCGCCGCTTTAAAGCATTCGGTTTCTCGGTCAAAATAATGTCTTCTGTGCCTCAACACGATTCCATATCACTCAGATTTAACCATGACCGCAGCACGCGCTAAAACAGCAGCTGCAAACCATTATCACAGGAGGCAATAAATGAATTCACAAAACCACTTTAATCATAGGACTGTTTTTCGATCCAAAGAAGGTCAACAACTCATTAGGGACTATTACAACCAAATTATCACGCCGTTGCCGTTTAAGCAGCATCATCTCGCAACATCATACGGTGAAACATTCGTACTGGAAGCAGGCGTGCCTCAAAATCCAGTCATGATCCTACTGCATGGCTCATGCAGCAACAGTGCCGCTTGGCTTGCTGATATGCCTTTACTTGTAAGCCACTACCATCTTTATGCCATTGATTGGCTCGGCGAACCAGGCAACAGCGAAGCCGTTCGCCTTAATTTCGAAAATGGCGAATACACACAGTGGCTGAATGAAGTCCTCAACAGTCTAGCGGTTACCAAAGCCATCATCATTGGCAATTCGATGGGCGGCTGGCTGGCACTTCACTATGCGGCAGCATATCCAAAAAGAACAGATGCACTTATTTTATTGGCATCTTCCGGTATCGTACCGCCTGATCAGTCTTTTATTGATCGTACCGCTTCGTTAGCCGTTGATAACAATGCTAAGAGTCCGAATACAGAACAACTTGTTTCTGATTCGGCAAGCATAATCGATGCCGTGATGGATACCAGTACGTTGCCAAAAGAGGTTCTTGAATTTATGACCCTCATTATGACGCATTTTATACCCATGACAGGCGAATTGCCGATTTTGCCAGATTCTCAGATGCGAAATCTTTCCATGCCCGTCTTGTGTGTCATGGCAGACGGCGATATGACACTCAATCCCGAGGCTGCTGCCAATCGGCTAAAAACATTGGTACCGCATGCGACGGTTAAGTCAATAGAAGGCCCACACACGATTACATACGCTGCTGAATACATCATGCCATTTTTAAATGAAAGCAGGTGAAATCGTGCAAATTATAAAAAAACATTCAAAATCGTTTACCGTCGTTTCACCTGACGTCAGCGTTGAAGATGTTCAATCTGCGCTTGATTTAATGGCAACAGCCCGTTATTACGATGGCGGCGACGGCATCATTTTCCACAGTACCAGTTTAGGCGATCAATTCTTCAACTTACGCACAAAATTTGCAGGTGCATTGCTTCAAAAATTTGTTAATTACAACATGCGCGTTGGTATTGTCGGCGATTTTAGTCAATATGACAGCAAGGCACTTCGTGATTTTATCTACGAGTGCAACCAAG
Organism: Clostridiales bacterium; assembly: GCA_030446305.1. GTDB lineage: Bacteria > Bacillota > Clostridia > Peptostreptococcales > Acidaminobacteraceae > Fusibacter. Next base: position 5,671 of record JASUSA010000084.1, read on the forward strand.
GCCGTCAAATATGTTTCAAATCGACAATTGATGAAGCCGTAGCTGCTTTATCTGAATAAGCAATACGCTGTGGCAGTCTCTGTCGTAAATGGATTAAAATTTGAATAATGCAATTTTCTCATATAAAAACGATCTCTTCGACTACAAAAGCCGATGAGATCGTTTTTTCATTCTCTATTTGTTATTTTTGATTGCAATTTTCGATTGATGATTTTTGATGTTACTGTCAGCAATTTCAGCCAATATATCTTATTGTAGAAATCCGTTTCTCTACATTCGGATTTTACTTGCTGCTCCTTTGCATTACTCCTTTGTACTCAAATGTTCTACACATCACATTTCCAGCTGTAATGCATACTGAATGGCATCAATTTAAAACGAATCGGCTATGCGATAAATGAGGTCTTCACTTTTTTCCCATCCGAGACATGCATCTGTAATCGACTTGCCATATTCGCTCTGAGTATCTTGTCGGCCATCCAAGAGATAACTTTCAATGAGAAAGCCCTTTACCAGTCGTCTAATGGAATCGTCATGATGCATACTCCTCAAGACTTCCATGGCGATCCGAGGCTGTTCATCAAATCGCTTCATGCTGTTCGCATGGTTGGTATCGACAATCAGCGATGGCAGCTGCAACTTTGACTCAAGGTAAATTTTCGAAAAATACAGTAAGTCCTCGTAGTGATAATTGGGAATATTGCGACCATATTGATTGACAGCACCCCTTAGCATCGCATGTGCAAGCGGATTCCCCGTCGTCTCAACTTCATGGCCATTATAAATGAAAGTATGCGGCAACTGTGCTGCTTTTATTGAATTGATCGTCACCGGCAAATCGCCGCTCGTTGGATTTTTCATGCCTGCCGGCACATCCATACCGCTGACCGTCAAACGGTGCTGTTGATTCTCAACAGATCGGGCGCCAACGGCTACATAACTTAACACATCATCAAGATATGGATAATTATTGGGATAGAGCATCTCATCCGCTGCTGTAAGCCCTGATTCCGCCATCACCTTAACATGCAATTGTCTCACTGCCTGTATCCCTTTCGATATATTGGGATCTGCTGACGGATCCGGCTGATGCATAATCCCCTTATAGCCTTCTCCGGTTGTTCGAGGTTTATTGGTATAAACGCGAGGCATTAAAATCAGCTTTTCCTTAACGCGTTCTTGAACCTTTGCCAGCTTCATCGTATATTCAAGTACCGCTTTTTCATCATCTGCTGAGCAAGGGCCTATAATAACGAGCAATCGATCATCTTTGCCTTCAAAAATAGCCTTGACGGATGCATCCCTTACACGCTTATGCTCAATCAATGCTTTTGAAAGTGGAATAAGTGCCTTGATTTCTTCCGGTGTTGGTAATTTATTAATGTATTTGTAACTCATCGCTTCACACTATAATCCACATGGCTTAATAACTGGATCTTCACAATACCCTATATGCGATCAATCTGGATTATATACTCCTTCATTATATTCAATATACATTTTGATTTTGGTCTTCAACGCTAAGGCTTTGTTCGACACCATTATAAAATTGAAAATGTGTCCAATCGTTCCTAAACAAGTATCAGCTCTTTTTCAAAACCTTTCTGTATGAAAGTATATCGAATAATAACACATTTAGATGCCCGCTTCAATTTGAATGAACGGATTATAATAATTTTAAAAAAAATGATGAAGGGTTATCGTTTTTTTGCAGAGTGAAATTTCACAGACTGAAATCAATTGCCTGAAAGCATTGCATTCACTGGAATCTTGCTAAAAAATGAGTTTATACGAATTTTGGACTATCATTTTATGATAGCCCAAAAAGAATTGATACATTCGTATCCTCATTTTGCTTTTCACGAAGGATAAAGGCATTAGCGTCCTTATCGTTAGCATTTTAGAAAATAGCATCATTTTTTTTAATTGTCGTAAAAGCATTAATATTTAAATGATGTCATTTCCTCATTTAAAATAATATGTATTCCCCTCGTCGTATTCATCGTCAATTTTTGGTCGTTTTTATGCTTGTTTTTTTGCAGCGATTACAAAGATCATTTTTCGTCAAAATATTTGCGAAACGCTTCTCCTATTTCACAGCAGGCAACCCATATGACAATGACCACACACAGTATCAGAATTGCCTTTGGCATTTCAACACTTATCAGCCCAACTTTTGCCATCCGTCACGATCCTTTCAGTCTGTCATTTGATATTGCAAATGGTTTCACCTCCCATCGTTCTCATTTATTGAGAATTATGATATTATTATACATCTCAGCAATTGAGATTTCAACGTTTTATTCTACTTTTCCGAGAAATGTATTCTTGAAAATTGGGAAACCCTCTATAATAGTACGATAGAGGTATCCTATATGCTCACTTTTGGAGAACGCCTGCGCAAAGCGCGCGAACAGGCCGGTCTAACGCAGCTTGATGTTTACAAGGCCATTAATCTTAACAATAAATCCCTTTCGAGATATGAAAACAATGCGACTTCACCCGATCCTGAAACTGTGAAAGCGCTTATTTTGCTTTACGGCGTTTCGGCTGATTTTATTCTGGGCATCTCCGATCAAATGCAAAATCATTATATCGACAATGATGATTTTCTGTCTGCGTTGACTGCGGCAGAAACGGCATTGCCTTATGAGGCCGGTTTACATGAAAAGTACATGAAATTATCCTCTGATTCTAAAGCAAAAGTGATTGATTATATTGATATGCTCTTAACACTGCAATTACATGAACCCAAATAGAAAAAAAGGCACCGCTCTCCCAATGAGTAGGTGCCTTGAATTTTTTTATTAGGCCAAACTGCTGATGCCTTTCTGCCGAAATGGCTTATATTGCCAATTTCGTTCTTTTATGATAAGATATTTTCACTTTTAAATATTTAGGAATTGCATACGGATCTTCCGCTTAGCCTTCACAACAATAGGTTGAATTTTCATATGATGAGGACAGTCCCTATGTCGTGAAAGGCTTAAAATTTGAAGCATACAATTGCCTCATTTTATGAAAAACCATCAAAGTACTATATCCGTACGCTTCAAAATAATCAAATGGAGATCTCATCTATGAAGCCAGACAACGGTTCTACCGAAATAAGCACTCGTAAACAGGAACGCGTACAATCACTGGAAAATGACTTAAAAAGCATTGAACAGCCTGTCTTCGACAATCAGTATGACCTTTTTCTCGAGCTCTACTTAATCGCCAATCGATACGAAACACTCTTTGCAGATTATATTCATCAATACAAGATCAATACGGCCTTTAAAGACGCATACATACTCAGAGAAATTTTTGGTTCACCTCTAAGCCGCATGTCCTCACTAGAAACAGAAAGTGAACCCCCATCTTTTACAGATGAATCATCCCCGGATGACGCGACGAAAGATGAAACTGCTTCTATATTCGACCTCACGTCAATCAATAGCGATTCGCTTTTAATGGATATAGAAGAACTAATTACTTTTCGAAAATTGGCCAAGTGGCGTCATATGCTGTTAAAATACAAGGAACACCTTGCATTCGTGGTTTTTTTAATCCTCTATTTGATGGATGAAACGTATGGCAGTTACAATAAACTCGCTTTAAAAAGTGCAGTACCAAAAGACGAAACGGTGCTGGTGAAACCCCTAAATACACTGCGACAAAACGCGTATTGCCTATACCATACCTCAGCTTACAACAATTACAACTATCGTTTAAACAATCGGCCAGCCGCATATCGAGGTTCATCTTTAAAAGTACTTTTAGCCAATTTCAATATCGTCGAGTTAACCTCGGATTATGAAATCGAACTCCGATTAACGTCGGATTACGATTTAAAAAAGCTAGGCAAACTTAGAGACAATGAAAATGTTCATATTGGCTTTTCTCACCTAGCATCGGGTAAGTTTTACACCTCTTATAATAAATCGAATCAGTTTTTTATTACAGGTCTGTCTGATTCCGATCATGCTAAAAATAGACTTTTCCGTACCCTTGACGCCATGGATCAAGACAAAGTCGATATTGCAATTTTTCCTGAAATGACATGTACCAATGCTTTAAAAGAAGCCGTTCTCAATGAAAAGGTCTTATCCCTTCGTCATATCAAACTCATTGTATTCGGCAGTATCTGGGAAAATCGAGAAAATAAGTCTACGGTTATTACCGGCTCCGGCATTGAACTGTATTCACAGAGCAAGCTTAACGCTTTTCACCGTGCACTTGATTTCACATCGGAGGGGTGTACAGAAGGGCTGGATCTGGCCAATCTCCCACGAACAATTAAATTGCTTGAAATACCGGGGTTCGGCAGAATCAGCAACATTATTTGCGTTGATTACCTCATTGATGAAATCCGTAACATCTGCCTTTCCATGGGCGTCGATTTTTTCTTTTCGCCGCTTTTTACCGGAAAAATCGATCTTTTCGAAAGTCGTGCAAAAGCCATGGCAAAAGAATTTGGAACCATGTCCGTTTTAGCTAATGTCTGTGCCTATCGCATTGCCGATGGTTACGCAACCACAGGACTCGCCTGTTCGCCAGTGCTGCGTTCTCATGCAGCGCCTGCATCTGCATCTGCTGATGACTTTGCTTATTTTGAAGCAAATAATTGCTTTAATCGCTGTGGCCGCACCGATACCCCAAAAGAACAGTATATCTGTCAACACGATGTATGTTATCAAATCCTTAAGTTTTCAAAAAAAGCGGTACAGTTCGATCAATTTTGGCAGCCCTGATATTGG